>NZ_CP128260.1:4270227-4590000 GCF_030344995.1 Pseudomonas fluorescens | reverse complement strand
TCGCTGGGAATAGACCCGAAACCGGGCGATCTATCCATGGGCAGGTTGAAGGTTAGGTAACACTGACTGGAGGACCGAACCGACTACCGTTGAAAAGTTAGCGGATGACCTGTGGATCGGAGTGAAAGGCTAATCAAGCTCGGAGATAGCTGGTTCTCCTCGAAAGCTATTTAGGTAGCGCCTCATGTATCACTGTAGGGGGTAGAGCACTGTTTCGGCTAGGGGGTCATCCCGACTTACCAAACCGATGCAAACTCCGAATACCTACAAGTGCCGAGCATGGGAGACACACGGCGGGTGCTAACGTCCGTCGTGAAAAGGGAAACAACCCAGACCGTCAGCTAAGGTCCCAAAGTTATGGTTAAGTGGGAAACGATGTGGGAAGGCTTAGACAGCTAGGAGGTTGGCTTAGAAGCAGCCACCCTTTAAAGAAAGCGTAATAGCTCACTAGTCGAGTCGGCCTGCGCGGAAGATGTAACGGGGCTCAAACCATACACCGAAGCTACGGGTATCACGTAAGTGATGCGGTAGAGGAGCGTTCTGTAAGCCTGTGAAGGTGAGTTGAGAAGCTTGCTGGAGGTATCAGAAGTGCGAATGCTGACATGAGTAACGACAATGGGTGTGAAAAACACCCACGCCGAAAGACCAAGGTTTCCTGCGCAACGTTAATCGACGCAGGGTTAGTCGGTCCCTAAGGCGAGGCTGAAAAGCGTAGTCGATGGAAAACAGGTTAATATTCCTGTACTTCTGGTTATTGCGATGGAGGGACGGAGAAGGCTAGGCCAGCTTGGCGTTGGTTGTCCAAGTTTAAGGTGGTAGGCTGGAATCTTAGGTAAATCCGGGATTCCAAGGCCGAGAGCTGATGACGAGTTGCCTTTAGGCGACGAAGTGGTTGATGCCATGCTTCCAAGAAAAGCTTCTAAGCTTCAGATAACCAGGAACCGTACCCCAAACCGACACAGGTGGTTGGGTAGAGAATACCAAGGCGCTTGAGAGAACTCGGGTGAAGGAACTAGGCAAAATGGCACCGTAACTTCGGGAGAAGGTGCGCCGGTGAGGGTGAAGCACTTGCTGCGTAAGCCCACGCCGGTCGAAGATACCAGGCCGCTGCGACTGTTTATTAAAAACACAGCACTCTGCAAACACGAAAGTGGACGTATAGGGTGTGACGCCTGCCCGGTGCCGGAAGGTTAATTGATGGGGTTAGCTAACGCGAAGCTCTTGATCGAAGCCCCGGTAAACGGCGGCCGTAACTATAACGGTCCTAAGGTAGCGAAATTCCTTGTCGGGTAAGTTCCGACCTGCACGAATGGCGTAACGATGGCGGCGCTGTCTCCACCCGAGACTCAGTGAAATTGAAATCGCTGTGAAGATGCAGTGTATCCGCGGCTAGACGGAAAGACCCCGTGAACCTTTACTATAGCTTTGCACTGGACTTTGAATTTGCTTGTGTAGGATAGGTGGGAGGCTTTGAAGCGTGGACGCCAGTTCGCGTGGAGCCATCCTTGAAATACCACCCTGGCAACTTTGAGGTTCTAACTCAGGTCCGTTATCCGGATCGAGGACAGTGTATGGTGGGTAGTTTGACTGGGGCGGTCTCCTCCTAAAGAGTAACGGAGGAGTACGAAGGTGCGCTCAGACCGGTCGGAAATCGGTCGTAGAGTATAAAGGCAAAAGCGCGCTTGACTGCGAGACAGACACGTCGAGCAGGTACGAAAGTAGGTCTTAGTGATCCGGTGGTTCTGTATGGAAGGGCCATCGCTCAACGGATAAAAGGTACTCCGGGGATAACAGGCTGATACCGCCCAAGAGTTCATATCGACGGCGGTGTTTGGCACCTCGATGTCGGCTCATCACATCCTGGGGCTGAAGCCGGTCCCAAGGGTATGGCTGTTCGCCATTTAAAGTGGTACGCGAGCTGGGTTTAGAACGTCGTGAGACAGTTCGGTCCCTATCTGCCGTGGACGTTTGAGATTTGAGAGGGGCTGCTCCTAGTACGAGAGGACCGGAGTGGACGAACCTCTGGTGTTCCGGTTGTCACGCCAGTGGCATTGCCGGGTAGCTATGTTCGGGAAAGATAACCGCTGAAAGCATCTAAGCGGGAAACTTGCCTCAAGATGAGATCTCACTGGAACCTTGAGTTCCCTGAAGGGCCGTCGAAGACTACGACGTTGATAGGTTGGGTGTGTAAGCGCTGTGAGGCGTTGAGCTAACCAATACTAATTGCCCGTGAGGCTTGACCATATAACACCCAAGCAATCTGATGCTCCTAGTTGAAAAAACGAAAGAGGCCAGATTGCGGTGTGTGAAGACGCAATGAACCGAAAGTTCGATGCTCACAAAACACCGAAAGCTGTCACATACCCAATTTGCTGAAGCGAGGCCATCCGGCCACGACTCAGTACCCGAATTTCTTGACGACCATAGAGCGTTGGAACCACCTGATCCCATCCCGAACTCAGAAGTGAAACGATGCATCGCCGATGGTAGTGTGGGGTTTCCCCATGTGAGAGTAGGTCATCGTCAAGATTAAATTCCGAAACCCCAATTGCGAAAGCAGTTGGGGTTTTGTTTTGCCCGCAGGAAAGTGGTCCGACTGTCGTTGCTACAACCATTGGGGAAATCCCTCTGAAATGACCGCCCGGTTTTTGGTATGGTGCAGCTCGTTTTTTAACGGACTGATGTCACGCCCAAGGATCGGCGCTCATTTTTTCAAAGAGTGGCTGCAGAAATGCCCGAACCCATCCCTATCAAGGATCACGAAAAAGAGACACGACTGGTCAACAAACGCCTGATCGCCTGTGCCTTGTTCGTCTTCGCCGTCAGTTGCGCCCTGGTGGTGCGCCTGTACATCCTGCAAGTTGTCGAGTTCGACTACCACTCGACCATCTCCGAAAACAACCGCGTCCATGTCCTGCCGATCCCACCGACACGTGGCCTGATCTACGATCGCAATGGCGTGTTGCTGGCCGATAACCGTCCCAGCTATAACCTGACGATCACAAGAGAGCGCGCGAATGACGTCAACCAGGAGCTGGATGAAGTCATCAGCCTCCTGCACCTTCCCGCCGAAGACCGCACAGTCTTCGATAAAGCCATGAAGCAGTCCCGCCACCCGTTTACACCGGTAACGCTGTTCTATGAGCTGACCGAAGAACAGATCGCCGTGCTGGCAGTCAACGAATTCCGCCTGCCGGGCCTGGATGTAGAGCCACAATTCGTTCGTAACTACCCGCTGGGCGCGCACTTCGCACACTCGATCGGCTACGTTGGCCGCATCAACGAGAAAGAATCCAAGACCCTCGATTCCGTTGAATACCGCGGCACCCAATCCATCGGCAAGACCGGTATCGAACGCTTCTACGAGCCACAACTGCACGGCCACGTCGGTTACGAGGAAGTAGAGACCAATGCTCAGGGCCGCGTACTGCGCGTGCTGAAGCATACCGATCCGATACCCGGCAAAAACATCGTCCTCAGCCTCGATATCAAACTCCAGGAAGCCGCCGAAGCCGCACTGGGCGACCGTCGCGGCTCGGTCGTTGCACTGGACCCCTCGACCGGCGAAGTGCTGGCCATGGTCAGCAACCCGAGCTTTGACCCCAATCTGTTCGTGACCGGTATCAGCTCGAAGGAATATTCCGCGCTGCGCGACTCCATCGACCGTCCGCTGTTCAACCGCGTACTGCGCGGCCTGTACGCGCCCGGTTCGACGATCAAGCCGGAGGTGGCCATCGCTGGCCTCGACGCCGGTGTCGTCACTCCACAAACCCGAGTCTTCGATCCGGGTTACTACCAACTGCCGGACTTTGACCACAAGTACCGCAACTGGAACCACAGCGGCGACGGCTGGGTGGACATGGACGCAGCGATCATGCGTTCCAACGACACCTACTTCTACGACCTGGCGCACAAGCTCGGCATCGATCGCCTGCACGATTACATGGCAATGTTCGGCCTAGGCGAGAAAGTCTCGCTCGACATGTTCGAGGAGTCGCCCGGTCTGATGCCGTCCCAGGCCTGGAAGCGCGCCACGCGCCGGCAAGCCTGGTTCCCGGGCGAAACCGTGATCCTTGGTATCGGTCAGGGCTACATGCAGGTTACGCCGCTGCAACTGGCTCAAGCCACCGCACTGATTGCCAACAAGGGCATCTGGAATCGCCCGCACCTGGCCAAGACCGTCGACGGTGTGGCGCCGGTGGACGAACACCCGATGCCGAACATCCTGCTCAAGGATCCGCGTGACTGGGAGCAGGTCAACCACGGCATGCAGATGGTGATGCACGATGCCCGAGGCATCGCACGTGCGGCGGCGGCCGGTGCGCAATACCGCATCGCCGGCAAGAGCGGTACGGCGCAAGTGGTGGCGATCAAGCAGGGCGAGCGCTACAACCGCGAGAAAACCCTCGAGCGCCACCGTGACAACGCCTTGTTCGTCGGTTTTGCTCCGGCCGAACATCCAAAGATCGCGATCTCGGTGATGATCGAAAATGGCGAGGCCGGTGGCCGAGTCGCAGGTCCCGTGGTGCGGCAGATCATGGACGCCTGGCTACTCGACCAGGACGGTCACCTCAAGCCGCAATATGCGGCGCCGACAAAGGCGCCCGGCGATCCCCACGTGTAATCCGCCAAAGTTTCACAGCACAGGCTCACGCAAGCTGAGCATGTGCTGGAAGCTGTCTAGGAACACCGTTTCAGCCTGAGTCATCTTCTGCTCGCGATTCCACAGCAGTTGGATATCGAAATCCACCACCCCGTCCTCTGGCGGCAATCGCCACAGCAAACCCTGTTCGACATCCCGACGAACCAGGTGAATCGGCAAGCAGCCAATCCCGAATCCTGCACAGATCAAACGGTAAATCTCTTCGAAACTGGTGGAGGATGCGACGATCTTGCCGGTAAAACCCTGCTGGTCACGAAACAGCGTCAACGGCGAAAGATTGCCGCCAAGCTGATCACTGGTGAAGCTGACAAAATTCTCGGCCGCCAGCTGTTCCAACGTCAGATTCTGTTGTCCGAACAGTCGATGCCGCTGCCCGCAAAAGTACGCATAGCGCTCACGGAACAGCACCCGTTGCTCCAACCGTGGCTGGGGCAGGCGACATAAACCGACGCCGACCGTAGCGGTCTTTTGCAGCAATGAACTGATGATGTTCGAGCTACCCATCACCTCGACTTCCAGTTCGATTTTCGGGTGAGTTTCGTGGAAGTCCGCAAGAAACTCATCGTAATGCCGCGCCTGCACACCACTGACAGTGAGGATACGGATCTTCCCCACCACGTCGTCATGACGGTTCTCGACCACGGTGCCCAAACGTGAAATGTCGCCGTAGATATCCGCCGCAATCCGCAGGACTTCTTCTCCGGTTTCCGTCAGATCAAAGCGCCGCCCGCTGCGGGCAATCAACACACAATCCAGTTGTTCCTCGAGACGTTTCAACGCCTGGCTGACCGCGGACTGTGTGATGTGCAATCGCGCAGCAGCGCGGCTCATGCTGCCTTCCTGCCCGATCACCAGATACGTCCGCAGCAGGTTCCAGTCCAGCCGGTCATTGAGAAAACGCCGACCGATCCAGGGATTAGCGGAAGAAGTCATGTAGTAGCCACGCTAATAGTAAAGATAAGTTTTTGAAAATTGACTAATCCTGTCACGGAAGCGATAAAGCCCACAAGCGCCACAGAGCGCGACCGTCAGCCGCCTCGACACCTGCCCAAAACTATAAATACACAGGGTTCTTGCATGCACACCACCGCTCAGCCGCGTCGCGCCGCGGCCGCTGCCTTCATTGGCACGACCATCGAGTTCTACGATTTCTACATCTACGCCACCGCCGCCGCACTGGTACTCGGGCAAGTGTTCTTTCCCAGCAGCGATCCAGTGACCAGCACGCTCGCCGCGTTCGGCAGTTTCGCCGTCGGCTTCATCGCCCGTCCGATGGCCGGCATGGTGTTCGGCCATTTGGGCGACCGCCTCGGCCGCAAGAAAATGCTGCTGGTGACCATGGCGCTGATGGGGCTGGCCACGGCGGGTATCGGTCTGTTGCCGAGCTACGCCAGCGTCGGCATCTGGGCGCCGATCGGACTGATCGTGTTGCGCCTGATCCAGGGCATCTCCGTCGGCGGCGAGTGGGGCGGGGCGGTGTTGATGGCCAGTGAGCACGCCCCGGCTAAACGCAAGACCTTCTACGCTTCCTTTGCACAACTCGGCAGCCCGGCAGGTTTGCTGCTGGCGTTGATCGCGTTCCGACTGGTGACGTCGCTGTCGCCGGAAGACTTCCTCGCCTGGGGCTGGCGTCTGCCGTTCCTCGCCAGCGGCGTGCTGATGATGGTCGGTCTGATGATCCGCTCCGGTGTGCATGAATCGCCGGAATTTGCCAAGGCCAAGGACAACAACGAGACAGCGAAGTACCCGGTGAAAGACGTGATCCGTCAGTGCTGGCGGCAGATCTTGTTTGCTGCCGCCGCCGTCACCATCGGTTCGGCCGGCTTCTTCTTCACCAACACCTTCATGATCACCTACGTCACCCAATATCAGGGCATCCCAAGGGCGACCATTCTCGACTGCCTGTTCCTGGTGACGATCATTCAATTGCTCTCGCAACCGTTGTCGGCACTGCTCGCCGAGCGCATCGGCGAAGGGCGATTCCTGATGCTGGTGGCGCTGCTGTGCATGGTCACGCCGTACCCGATGTTCCTGCTGGTCGGCACTCAAAACATTCTGTTGATGACCCTCGGCATCGCCGTCGCGGTAGTGATTCTCTCGGCCCTGTACGCGGTGATCGCCGGGTACATGACCCAGGCGTTCCCGGTGCACCTGCGCTACTCGGGCATTTCCATCGCTTACCAGTTGAGTTGCGCGGTGGCCGGCGGTACCACGCCGCTGATCGGTACGCTGTTGGCCAGCAAGTTTTCCGGGCAGTGGCTGCCATTGGCGGTGTTCTTCACGCTGCTGTCGGCCCTGTCTTTGATCGGTGTCTGTGGTCTCGCGCGTCTGCGGGCCAACCCGGTCGTCCTTCACACAAGCAAAGAGGTGTATTCGTGAGTAAACCCGCCCACATTGACCCGATCGAATGGCAAGCCCGTTGCGAGCTCGCCGCACTGTACCGCCTGATCGCGCACTTTCGCATGACCGACCTGATCGACACCCACATCACCCTGCGGATTCCGGGGCCGGAGCATCATTTCCTGATCAACCGCTACGGCGTGATCTTCGACCGCATGCGCGCTTCAGATCTGGTGCGCATCGATCAGGACGGGCGCATCGTCGACCCTGAATACGCCGGGCACAGGGTCAACGCCGCCGGCTTCGTGATCCACTCGGCGATCCACATGGCGCGGCCGGATCTGAACTGCGTGATCCACACCCACACCGCCGCCGGCATGGCCGTCGCCGCGCAGAAGCAAGGCTTGCTGCCGATCAGTCAGCACGCGCTGAAGTTCTACGGAAAACTTGCTTATCACACCTACGAAGGCATCGCGCTGTCGCTGGATGAACGTGAGCGTTTGATTGCCGACCTCGGCCCGCACCGGGCGATGATCCTGCGCAATCACGGTCTGCTGGTCGGCGGTTCGAGCGTGGCCCAGGCATTCCAGGAAATCCACTTTCTGGAGCGTGCCTGTCAGGCTCAAGTTCAGGCGCTGGCCGGTGGTTGCGAGCTGCATTTCCCATCGCCGGAGGTCTGCGCCCACACCGCCGAACAGTTCGACCGCGATGAGCAGGACAACATAATCGACCTGGCCTGGGAGGCCGCACTGACCCTGATCGAATCCCAGCGCGAGTCCTATCTGTCATGAACACCGTTGCACTGATGTCCCGCGATACGCTGTTGCTCAAACAATTGCAGGAAGCCTTTGCCCGCCGTGCGCCGCAGCTTTCGGCGGTGCTGGCCGATGATCCCCGGGCGGCGAATGCGCAGATCGCAGCGTGCTGGTTTCCGCTGCCGGACAGCCTCGCCGCGTTGCCCAATCTGCAAGTGATTCACTCGGTCGCTGCCGGTATCGATCATCTGGAGCACGATCCGTCGTGCCCGGATCTACCAGTGTGCCGGGTAGTCGATCCCGGCCATCGCCAAGGCATGACCGAGTACGTACGCTGGGCGGTGATTCACTTTCATCGCGGCTTCGATCAAGTGCTCGAGCAACAGCGCCAACAGCATTGGGAGCGACCGCTGCAACGCCCGGCCCATGAGTTCCGGATCGGTGTGATGGGGCTAGGCTCGCTCGGCAGCGCAATCGCCCAAGACCTGGCCAGCGCCGGTTACGAGGTGCGTGGCTGGGCGCGCAGCAGCAAGGATTTACCGGGCATGCAGACCTTCGCCGGCACCGATGCCTTCAATCCATTTCTCGACGGCGTGGAGTTGCTGATCAATCTGTTGCCGCTGACTCACGAGACTCGCGGCATCCTCAATCGCCAGACCTTCGAACGACTGGCCAACGGCGCGGCACTGATAAATGTCGGGCGCGGCGGTCATCTGAACATCGAGGATCTGCAACAGGCACTGGCCCGTGGAAAACTGCGCGGTGCACTGCTTGATGTCTTCGAACAGGAACCGCTGCCCGCCGATCATTCGCTGTGGAAAACACCGGGCGTGACCATCACCCCGCACATGGCCTCGGCGGCATCTCACGACTGCATCGCCGAGCAGATCGCCGAGAACTTCCGCCGTCTGAATGCCGGTGAGCCTTTGCTCAACAGCGCGGATCGACTGCTCGGTTACTGATTCGCCAGACAGGCCTGCAAACGTTCGATGAACAGCGTCTCGGCGCGGCTCATGCGCTGGTCGCGGTTCCACAGCAGATGAATGTCGACATCGGCAATCCCCTCGTGGGGCGGCAGGCGCCAGAGCAATCCGGCGTCGACGTCCGCCGCCACCACGTGCTCCGGCAAACAACCGATTCCGAACCCGGCGATCACCAACCGTCGCACTTCTTCCAGGCTCGGCGATGAGGCAACGATGCGTCCGCTGAAGCCTTGCTGATCACGAAAGATCGTCAGCGGCGAGAGCATCCCGCCAATCTGGTCGCTGGTGAAACTGACGAAGTTCTCCCGTTGCAAATCGCCTTCGCCGATGTCCTGTCGGCCGAACAGCGCGTGGTGTTTGCCGCAGAAAAACGCATAGCGCTGACGCAGAAACAGACGCTGTTCCAGACGCGGTTGCGGGCGGCGATTGAGGCTCAGACCGAGGGTCGCGGTTTTCTCCTGAAGGGCACTGACGATGTCCGAACTGCGCATCACATCGACCTCCAGATCCACCCGTGGATACTGCCGATGAAAGTCGGCGAGGAAGTCATCGAAGCGCTCGGAAAAGATCCGGCTGATGATCAGCAACCGCACCTTGCCGATCACTTCGTCGGCCGGTTGCTCCAACAGGCTGCTGACCTGGGACATCTGCCCGTAGATCTCGCCGGCCAGTTCGAAAATCTGCTCGCCGACTTCGGTGAGGGCAAAGCGCGGGCCGCGTCGGGCGATCAACTGGCGACCCAGTTGCTCCTCCAGACGCTTGAGTGCCTGGCTCACCGCCGGTTGGGTCAGGTGCAGACGCGCGGCGGCACGGCTGATGCTCAGCTCCTGACCGATCACCCGGAAGGTGCGCAGCAGGTTCCAGTCGAGGCGGTCGTTGAGCAGGCGTTGCACATCACGTTCGGCCATGGCGGCTCTCGATTATAAGGTGAGGTAATACTCGGAATAATAAATAGAAAATTGACTAATCATAGCCCCGGGACGATAAATCACCCCACGACAGGCGCCGCCAGAGTGCCTTGGAATCAGCGTTTTTCTCCTGCCAAAAAAACAATCAAAGGAGCCCGACCCCATGAAGCCTCACGCTTCGAACCAGCCGCGCCGTGCGGCGGCCGCAGCCTTCATCGGCACCATGATCGAGTGGTACGACTTTTACATCTACGCCACCGCCGCCGCGCTGGTGTTCGGCGCGTTGTTCTTTCCCTCCGACGATCCGCTGTTCAGCACCATGGCGGCGTTCGGCACCTTCGCCGTGGGCTTCTTTGCCCGGCCATTGGGCGGGATCATTTTTGGGCATATCGGCGACCGCATCGGCCGCAAGAAATCCCTGATCATCACGCTGTTGATGATGGGCGTGGTCACGGTGTGCATCGGCTTGTTGCCAACCTACGCGCAGATTGGCGCGACGGCGCCGGTGTTGCTGATTCTGTTGCGCATCGTCCAGGGCATCGCCGTTGGTGGCGAATGGGGCGGGGCGGTCTTGATGGCCGGCGAGCATGCGCCGAAGGGCCGGCGCAATTTCTTCGCGTCTTTCGCACAACTGGGCAGCCCGGCGGGTTTGATCCTCTCGCTGCTGGCGTTCAGCGCGGTGACCCGTTTGCCGGAAGAAGACCTGATGAGCTGGGGCTGGCGTCTGCCATTCCTCGCCAGTGCGCTGTTGCTGCTGGTGGGCCTGGCGATTCGTCTGGGCGTGAACGAGTCGCCGGAATTTCTCGCCAGCCGCGAGCAGGCCACGAAACAGATCAAGAAAGAACAGGCACCCGTGATGGAAGTCTTGCGCACCGCGTGGCGCCCACTGTTGCTGTGCATCGGCGCCAACACGCTGGGCATCGCTGGCGTGTATTTCACCAACACTTTCATGATCGCCTACACCACTCAGCAACTGGCGCTGCCACGTTCGCTGATTCTTGAGTGCCTGTTCTTCGTCGCGATCATCCAGTTCTGCATTCAACCGCTGGCGGCTTGGACGGCGGAGAAAATCGGTGCGACGCGTTTCCTGTGCCTGGTGTCGCTGCTGGCGATGGCCTCACCGTATCCGATGTTCGTACTGGTCAGCTCGGCCCAGGCGCCGTTGATCATCCTCGGCATCGCGCTGGCGGTGGTGTGCATGGCTTCGTTCTACGCGGTGATCGCCGGTTACGTCAGTGGCATGTTCGAGACTCGTGTGCGCTACACCGCGATCTCCCTGGCCTATCAGATTTGCGGCGCGGTGGCCGGTGGGTTGACGCCGCTGATCGGCACGATGCTCGCTCACAAGTTCACCGGGCAGTGGTGGCCGATGGCGGTGTTCTACAGCCTGATTGCCGGCATTTCGCTGGTCTGCGTGCTGTCCCTCGCCCGTCGTCACGCCAGTGCCCATCGCGCGGAAATCGCCCGTGCCTAACCCGGAATTTCAGGAGAACTTCATGTTGAAAATCAATGGCGAACGCCTGTGGGCGAGCCTGATGGCCATGGCCGAAATCGGTGCGACGGCCCGAGGCGGCAGCTGCCGTCTGGCGTTGAGCGACGAAGACAAGGCCGGTCGCGAACTGTTCGCCCACTGGTGCCGCGAAGCCGGCATGACCTTGAGCGTGGACGCCATCGGCAACCTGTTCGCCCGTCGCGCCGGCACCGATCCGGACGCCGCACCGGTGATGATGGGCAGCCACCTCGACACCCAGCCCGAGGGCGGGCGTTTCGATGGCGTCTACGGCGTGCTCGCCGGCCTGGAAGTGGTGCGCTGTCTCAACGACCAGAACATCCAGACCCGCAAACCGCTTGAAGTGGCGGTGTGGACCAACGAAGAAGGCGCGCGCTTCACCCCGGCCATGTTCGGCTCGGCAGTGTTCACCGGGATCATGGATCTGAACGCTGCGCTGGCGGTGCGCGATATCGATGGCATCAGCGTTGCCGAGTCCTTGCAGCGCACCGGTTACGCCGGTGAGCGTCCGTTGGGCGGCGCGGTGGATGCGTATTTTGAAGCGCACATCGAGCAAGGCCCGATCCTTGAAGACAACGCCAAAAGCATCGGCGTGGTCACGGGCGGTCAGGCGATCTGCTGGCTCGATGTGCGCGTGGAAGGCATGGCCGCCCACGCCGGCACCACGCCGATGCCGCTGCGCAAAGACGCCTTGTACGGCGTGGCGCGGATGATTCAGGCCATCGAAGGTCTGGCCACGGATTTTGCGCCGGAAGGCCTGACCACGGTCGGCGAGTTGAGTATCAACAAATCCTCGCGCAACACCATTCCAGGTCTGGTGAATTTCACCGTCGATCTGCGTCATCACCGCGATGACGCGATCGCCGCCATGGAGCAACAAGTCCGCGCCCGCTTGCAGGCCATCGCCGATGGCCGAGGCCTGAACCTGACGATCACTCCGCACTGGATCAGTCCGGCCACACCGTTCGACGCCGAATGCGTGGCGGCGGTGCAGGAGGCGGTGGATGTGCTGGGCTACGCTCAGCAGCCGATTGTCAGTGGCGCCGGGCATGACGCGATTCATCTCGCGCGCTATTGCCCGACGGCGATGGTGTTCATCCCGTGCGTTGGCGGCCTGAGCCACAACGAAGCCGAAGACGTGTTGCCCGAAGACGTGAAGCAGGGCACGGATGTATTACTCAACGCGGTGCTGGCCCGCGCCGGTCGAATCGAACAGGGAGCCTGAACCATGCGCAGTTTTTTCCACCCCGAACAATTGCTCCACCATCCACGCAGTTATTACTCCCGAGGCCAGATGCGCACGCCGCAGGAAGTCCCCGAGCGCGCACAACGACTGGTGCAGGCCGCCCACGGTCTGGGCTTCAGTGTCGAGCTACCCGCCGATGCCGGGCTCGCGCCGTTGCTGGCGGTGCATGGCGCGCCGTATCTGACGTTCCTTCAGGAAGCTCACGCACGCTGGAAGGAAATCCCTGAAGACTGGGGCGACGAGGTGATGTCGAACATTTTCGTCCGTGAGCCCAACGCACTGCGCGGCATTCTCGCCCAGGCGGCGCGCTATCTGGCGGACGGCAGCTGCCCGGTTGGTGAACAGACCTGGCGCTCGGCGTACTGGTCGGCGCAAAGCGCAGTGGCCGGGGCTCAGGCGCTGATCGACGGTGAGCCGGCAGCCTACGCCTTGTGCCGTCCGCCGGGGCATCACGCCCGGGCCGAAGCAGCGGGCGGTTTCTGCTACGTGAACAACGCGGCGGTGGCGGCGCAGGTGCTGCGCGACAAGTTTGAAAAAGTCGCCGTGCTCGACACCGACATGCACCACGGCCAAGGCATCCAGGAAATCTTCTACGATCGCGATGACGTCCTTTACGTCTCGGTGCATGGCGATCCGACGAACTTCTATCCGGGCGTCGCCGGGTTCGCCGACGAACGCGGCAGCGGCGCGGGGGAGGGCTTCAATCTCAACTTGCCGATGGCCCATGGTTCAAGCGAAGCGGACTTCCTCGGGCAACTGGACGTCGCATTGAGCGCGGTGCGCGAGTTCGGCGCCGAGGTGCTGGTGCTGTCGCTGGGCTTCGATATCTATGAACTGGACCCGCAAAGCAAAGTCGCCGTGACCCGTGAAGGATTCGCAGCATTGGGTGAGCGCATTCGCAGCCTTGGCCTGCCGTGCCTGATTGTGCAGGAGGGCGGCTATCACCTGGAAAGTCTCGAAGACAATGCCCGGGCATTTTTCGTGACTGGCGAGGTTTGGCAGCGCTGAGGTGATCCACCTGCTGGAACACAAGCGCCCTACGGTGCTTGCCATCGCCCTGACGTTAACGTAAACATTGGCGTCAGGGCGCTGATGTGAAAAAGCGCAAAGCGGACCGCTCCGGAGCGCTTGATGACTCTTATAAAAACAACCGATCCCAAGTCTCACCACGAAGCCCGGCTGGCCCGGGAAAAACTCCATCTAGAAGGGCAAGTCCCGGATGGCGTGTTGCGTGCGGAGATCGATGCTTCGTGGCGGCGCAGCCTGAGCCACGGCGTGCATTTCAATGGCAAGCATGAGCTGGCGCTGGAATCGAGCGCCAGTCTCGATGTGTTGCTGGCGAGCAATCGCCTGTTGATCGATGCGGCGATACCGGCCATCGATTACCTGGCCGAGCGTCAGGGCAAGGAAGGCCTGATCATCCTCGCCAATTCCGACGCCACCATTCTTGCGGTCGAGGGACGTGCCGACCGGCTCAAGGGCAGCGGTCTGCAGGACATCACCCTCGGCGCCTGCTGGAGCGAAGCCGCACGCGGCACCAACGCCCTCGGCACGGCGCTGGTCGAAGCCCGGCCCACCCTGATCGATTGCGGCGAGCATTACCTCGACCGCCTCACCGATTTCTCCTGCACCTCGGTGCCGATCCATTGCCCTCAGGGCGAAATTCTTGGCGTCCTCGATCTGACCCGCGAAGGCCCTCTCGGCCGCGTCCATGACAGCACCGCGCTGCTGAGCATGGCGGTCAGCCAGATCGAGAGCCGGGTGTTCAACAACAGTTTTCCCGATCAGATCGTCCTCGCCTTCCACAGTCGCCGGCAGTATCTGGAATCACCGTGGCAAGGTCTGCTCGCCGTCAGTCTCGGCGGGCAGATTCTGGCGGTCAGTGCTCAGGCCTGCCAGTTGCTGCGCGCCGAGCGTTCGGCGCTGGTCGGGCGGCGTTGCGAAGAATTCCTCGGCGTCGATGGCGTGCAATTGCTGACCCGCCTGCAACAGGGCGGTGTCGGCAGTGTGCAGACCGCCAAGGGCGAATTTTTCTACAAGACCCTGCGAGCCCCGGCGCGTTCGGTCAACCTCGGCGGCCCGCCGCGCAGCGTGGCGAAAACCGCCAAGGCGCAACCGGATCTGGAAGCACTGGCCGGCAACAACGCCCGCTACGCTAGAGCCCTGCGCATGGCCCGCCAAGGTCTGGCAAATGAATTGCCGGTATTGCTGCTCGGCGAAACCGGCACCGGTAAAGAAGTGATCGCCCGCGCCCTGCACCTGGCCGGCAGCCGCTGCGACAAACCGTTTGTGGCCGTGAACTGCGCGGCAATTCCCGAAGGCCTGATCGAGTCGGAACTGTTCGGCTATCGCGAAGGCGCGTTCACCGGATCGCGCCGTGGCGGCATGATCGGGCGCCTGCAACAGGCCCACGGCGGCACGTTGTTTCTCGATGAAATCGGTGACATGCCGCTGGCCTTGCAGGCGCGTTTGCTGCGCGTTTTGCAGGATCGCAAAGTCGCGCCGCTGGGGGCCGGGGAAGAGCAGGACATCGACGTCGCGCTGATCTGCGCCACCCACCGCGACCTCAAGCGTCAGGTCGAAGACAAGCAATTTCGCGAGGATCTGTTCTACCGGGTCAACGGCATCAGCGTGATGCTCCCGGCCCTGCGCGAGCGCGATGACTTCGCCGCGCTGGTCACTCGCCTGCTGGGCAAACTCGACGCGCCGAACGCCGTGCTGCACGACGACCTCAATCGTCTGCTCGGCGCGTATCACTGGCCGGGTAACATCCGCCAACTGGAGATGGTCTTGCGCACCGCGCTGGCCATGCGCGAACCCGGTGAAACGGTGCTGACCCTCGATCACTTGCCGGACAGCATGCTCGACGAACTCTGCGCCACCGAGAAACCCCAGACCGGCAGCATTCGCGAGAACGAGCTGGAGATGATCCGCCAGTCCCTCGATACCCATCAGGGCAATGTCTCGGCTGCGGCCGACGCTCTCGGCATCAGCCGTGCGACCCTGTACCGCAAACTCAAACAGTTGCGTTCGTGATGCAGCGCCTGTTCGTGCGGCTGATCGACAGCCAGAACCCCGCCGCGCTACAAGCGGCGTTGCGTTGGCTGTACGGATTTGTGCGACCACAGCGGCTGGCGATTGCCGGCCTGCTCGGTCTGTCGGTATGTGCGTCGCTGCTGGTACTGGTGCAGCCGTGGCTGGTCAAGTTGCTGATCGACGACGGGCTGCTGGCGCGCAATTTCCCGATGCTGGTAATGATCGCGGTGCTGATGATTATCGCCGGGCTGCTCGGCACGGCGTTGTCGGGGATAAACCGCTATCTGCACACGCGCCTGTCCGGGCGGATTCTGTTTGCCCTGCGCGATGACCTTTACCGGCATTTGCAGAAGCTGTCGCCAAGCTTCTACGGCCAGCGGCGGATCGGCGATCTGATGTCGCGGCTTGACGGCGATGTGGCGGAGATTCAGCGCTTTGCCGTGGACTCGTTGTTCTCGGCGGTATCGAGTGTGATCGGCCTGGTGGTCGCGATCGCGATGCTGTTCACGCTGTCGTGGAAGCTGTCATTGCTGGCGCTGGTGCTGATCCCGCTCGACGTGCTGTGGCTGCGCTGGATGCGGCGCAAGGTCGAGCGCGATGTGCGGCAGTTGCGCGAGCGCTCGGCGGACATGTCGTCGTTCATGGTCGAGACCCTGCCAGTGATGAAATTCATTCAGTCCGCCGGCCAGCAGCAGCGTGAAGCGCGGCGTCTGGAAAGCCTCGGGCAGGGCTACATGAACCAGTTGCTGCGCCTGCAAGTCACCGAGTTTTTCACCCAGGCTGTGCCCGGCACGTTGACCTCGTTGTCCCGCGCCTGCGCTTTTTTGATCGGCGGTTATTGGGTGGTGCAGGGCACCTGGCAACTCGGCGCGCTGATCGCGTTTTCCACCTATCTGGGGATGGCAGTCGGGCCGGTGCAGAGCCTGCTGGGTCTGTATGTGGCGATCCAGCGCATGACCGTCAGCCTCGGCCGGGTCATGGAGTTGCGCGGCGAACAGCCCACGGTGTTTTCACCGGTCACGCCGAAACCGTTTCCGACTTCGGGCGAGCTGCGTTTCGATGCGGTGCACTTCAGTCATCCGGGCCGCCCAAGCACGTTGAGCGGCATCGAAGCGACGATTCCCTACGGTTTGAAAGTCGCCTTGAGTGGCGGCTCCGGCGTCGGCAAGTCGACGCTGATCGACCTGCTGCAACGGCATCACGATCCGCAGTCCGGGCGGGTGCTGCTCGGCGAAATGGACTTGCGTGAGCTGGAGTTGTTCGAACTGCGTCGACGGATCGCCGTGGTCAGTCAGGACATCGTGCTGTTTCGCGGCAGCCTCGCCGACAACGTGGCTTACGCGGTGCCGGACGCCAGCCGCGAAGCCATCGCTGAAGTCGCACGGCTGGCGCAACTCGACAGCCTGATCGCATCGCTGCCCGAAGGCCTCGACAGCCCGTTGGGCGAGCGCGGTCAGCAATTGTCCGGCGGGCAGAAACAGCGGATCGCGATTGCCCGGGCGCTGTTGCAGGATCCGCTGATTCTGGTACTCGACGAAGCCACGTCGGCCGTCGATGAAGCCACAGAGCGCGAGGTGATCGAAGCCATCGACCGGTTGTTTGCCGGGCGCACGCGGATTCTGATCAGCCATCGTCCGTCGACCCTGGCCGATGCCGACCTGCGTTTCGAATTGCTCGAAGGTGTGCTCATTTCGAAAACGGTGCTGCATGAAGCCTGAGTTGCGGATTGGTGTGGTCGACAGCGGACACTCGGCAGCGCAGCGAGTGCAAGTGATTGCCGGGCGGCGATTCTCGTTGCTGGAGGATGGCCTGGCCGAATCGGAGTTGCGTGATGATCCCCTTGGCCATGGCAGCGCGGTGATCGAGGCGATCAGTCGTCGGGCACCGGCCGCACAGATCTGTGTAGCGCAAGTGTTTGATCAGCGCGGCGTCACTAGCGCCTTGCAGATTTCTGCGGCCATTGACTGGCTGGTGGCGCAGGGCGTGCGGCTGATCAATCTGAGCCTTGGCCTGCGGCAGGATCGCAGCCTGTTGCGCGAAGCCTGCGCGGCGGCGGTCGACCGTGGAGTGTTGCTGTGTGCATCAAGCCCGGCGCAGGGCGCAGCGGTGTTTCCGGCGAGTTATCGGCAAGTGCTGCGGGTGACCGGCGATGCGCGTTGCACTGATGAGCAGTGGTCATGGCTCGACAGTGCGCAGGCGGATTTTGCTGCGTGTGTTCGCGGCACTTATCCGGGGCAGTCCGGGGCCAGTCTGGGGTGTGCAGCGTTGAGTGGGCATATCGCCGGCTATCTGCTGGAGCATCCGCAGGCGAGCAATGCCGAAGTGTTCGAATGGCTGAAACAGCACGCTCGTTATCGCGGCCCGGAACGGCGCCTCGGTCCATGACTTCAATCCTGATTCTCGGTGCCGGACCGGCCGGCGCGGCGGTGGCGTTGGGGCTTCGACGACTGGGTTACGACGTGACGCTGGTCAGCGAATGGCGGCGGTTTGCGGCGCTCGAAGGCGTGTCGCAACGGGTGCTGGAGGCGTTGCGCGGTGCCGGGTTGAATCACGCGTTGGCGGATGCCACGTTGCCGTCCCAACGACAGGTTTCATGGAACGGCCAGCAGCATGCGCAGAACATCGAGTTTCTGCTGGATCGCCCGGCCTTTGATCGTGGCTTGCGGGAAGACCTGCGGTTGGCCGGGGTCGAGGTGATTGAAGGGCGAGTCCTGAATGTTCAGTCTTCGGTGGACGGCCATCGGGTTGAACTTGATGGCGGTCAGACGCTGACGGCGGGTTTTCTGGTGGAAGCCCGGGGGCGACAGGCGCCGGCGTCTGGCAAGGGGCTGCGCGGGCCGGAGACCGTCAGTCTGCTCAATCGCTGGCAAGGCACGCCGGGCGTGACGGCCAGCGCCGTGGAAAGCCTTGAAGACGGTTGGGCGTGGATGGCGCGGCGGGACGACGGCCAGTGTTATTGGCAGTGGACGGTGGATGTGGCGAGTGCCGGGTTGCCGGGCAAGGCTCAGTTGCTCGATTACTGTCGTGCGCGGCGTCAGATTTCGGATTTTGCTCAAGCGTTCTTTGCCGGCGGGCAGGAATTGGAGTTGCAACTGCACGCTCGCAGCAGCACCGCAATTCTTGCGCCACAGGTCTGCGGTGATAACTGGATTCGTGTCGGCGATGCAGCGATGGCGGTAGACCCGTTGTCCGGCAACGGGATTTTTCAGTCGCTGTCCTCGGCGATGCAGGCGCCGGTGGTGATCAATACGCTGTTGCGCAAACCCGAACGGGCGGCGTTGGCGCAACGTTTTCACCGGCAACGGGTCGAGCAATTGTTCCTGCGTTTTGCGCGGATCGGTCGGGACTTTTACGCCGATGAACAGCGCTGGCTCCATCAGCCATTCTGGCAGGCGCGGCGGCACTGGCCGGACGCTGAAGTGGCGCATGCAGCGGCAAATTTTTCCGCGTTGCGGATCGAGCGGATGCCGGTGCTGCGTGACGGGTTTGTCGATGAGGCCGAGGTGGTGATCACGGTGGATCAGCCGCTGGGGATCTGGCATGTGCAAGGCGTGGAGCTGGCGCCGCTGGTGCGGCGATTGCGCGATGAGCCGGCGGATCGGGTGTTGGCGGGTTTGAGTGAAGAGCGGGGGCGTGTGATCAGAGGATGGTTGTTGAGTCAGGGATACCGGCCCTCACCCTAACCCTCTCCCAGAGGGAGAGGGGACTGATCGGGGGATATTGAAAAGGTACGCCGACCTGAGTGCTCGGTTTTGAATCCATAATCGACTCGGTCATTCATGTTCACGCAAGTGTTGGAACAGCGCGGTCGGCTCCCTCTCCCTCCGGGAGAGGGCTGGGGTGAGGGTGGGCTTTTGATTTTGATCTTGATCTTCTACAACTTGATCAACACCGACTTCAACTCGGTGTAATGCTCGATCGCCGCATACCCCATCTCGCGCCCGACCCCCGACATTTTGTATCCACCAAACGGCAACGCCGGATCCAGCGCACTGTGACAGTTGACCCAAACCGAACCGGACTTGATTCGCGGAATCATCCGGTGCACCGCTGCCAGATCGTTCGACCAGATGCTCGCGCCCAATCCATAAGGGCTGTCGTTGGCCATGCGCAGTGCATCGGCTTCGTCATCGAACGGAATCGCCACCAGCACCGGCCCGAAGATCTCTTCCTGAACCAGCGAATGCCGCTGATCGACATCGACAATCACCGTCGGCTTGACGAAGAACCCCGGTCCGAACTGCTCGCCACCGCAGGCAATGGTCGCGCCGCTTTCCCGGCCCATTTCGATGTAGTTGTAGACCCGCTCCTGCTGGCGCGCGGAAATCAGCGGGCCCATATCGATGCTCGGGTCGAGGCCGTTGCCGAGTTTCATCGCGTTGGCGATGTCGCTGATATCGGCCACCACATTGTCGAAATGCTTGCGCTGCACGTACAGCCTGGAGCCTGCGCAGCAGACCTGGCCCTGGTTGAAGAAAATCGCACTGGCAGCTCCCGCCGCAGCGGTTTTCAGGTCGGCGTCGGCCATGACGATGGTTGGTGATTTGCCGCCCAGTTCCAGAGTGACCCGGGTCATCGAATCCATGGCGATCTTGCCGATCTGCTTGCCGACGGCGGTGGAGCCAGTGAAGGTCAGTTTGTCGACCAGCGGGTTGTGGGTCAGGGCGGAACCTGCGGTGATGCCGGTGCCGGTGACTACGTTGAACACGCCCTCCGGATAACCCGCCTCCAGCACCAGTTCCGCCAGTTTCAGCGCGGTCAGCGGGGTCTCGTCGGCGGGTTTGAGCACCACGGTGCAACCGGTGGCCAGCGCCGGGCCGAGTTTCCAGCAGGCCAGCAGCAACGGGAAGTTCCAGGCGACGATGGCGCCGACCACACCCACGGCTTCGCGGCGAATGAAACTGTGGAACTGATCGCCGGGCATCAGCGGCAACGAGACGTCGACGCTGGAACCTTCAATTTTGGTCGCCCAGCCGGCCATGTAGCGCAGGAAGTCGATGGCCAGTTGCACGTCCATCACCTGCGCCACCGCCGCGCTCTTGCCGTTGTTCAGGCATTCCAGTTGCGCCAGCAGTTCGGCGTCGCGCTGCATCAGATCAGCGAGTTTCCACAACAGGTTCTGCCGCTCGCGCGGGCGGGTGCGGCTCCAGGCTGAATCATCGAAGGCTTGCCGGGCGGCGAGCACCGCGCGATCAACATCTTCCGGCGTGGCGCGGGGCACTACACACAGCACTTCACCGGTGGCCGGGTTATGCAGCGGCATGGTCTGGCCGTCGGCGGCTTCGACCCAGTCGCCGCCGATCAGCATGCGTGGCGGGCGCTGGATAAAGGCCGAGGTGGCAGGGAGCAGAAAGAGCAGGGGCATGGCGAAACCTCTTGTTGTTCGATGGGATCGAGAGGGCTTTCGCAATGGTTGTGCCAAATGCTCGAGGATCGCGTGCAGCACCGTTTCACGGGCTGAGAGTGGAAGAGTTTGAGTGGCAATGAGGGTGAATTTGTCTCAAAACGCGACATCCATTGAGAAGCAAGATACGCGTCCTACAAAGCCAACGCCGCTGTGATGGGGCTTGAACAAAATCGGGCCGTTTCAGGTGTAGGAAAAGCCGCGCGTCTGACAGCTTTTACCGACTGGTGGAGGCATGAGGTACGAGCTAAGTTGCTTTGTGTATAGGGTTTCCTGCCATGGATTTGGCGGGTCAGTGTTTTCACAGGGATGTCGATGAACAACTTAACCATTCGATGGCTAACCAATTTCATGATAGGCGTGGGGACGGGATTTCTGGTGACGGGGTTTGCGGCGCTGTTGATCGGCGATCTGACCGATGTTGATACGATTCGGGCAGGTGCCTTGATGGCTACAAGCAGTATTTTCCTGATCGCCACCTCTTTCGCAGTTGCCATGCTCGAGGATAAATCATGACGGCTTTAATTCTGTGTCTTTGGTCATTGGCCTTTAGTTTGCTGATCATCTATGCGTTTTACCGGGAACGTCGAATTCAAGCTGCCCGGCGTGATTCCGGGTCATTGGCAGCCAAGGCCGACACGCAAGGTGAATGCCCGATGGTTTGCGAGTTTTGTGGGCGTTACAAGGTTCATCCGGACAATTCCGTTCGCTAGGCGCGGGTAAACGAGCCAGTACAAGAGCCCCGTCATTGGCGGGGCCCATTTTCGTGTGGGTTCGGCAGGTGTCACTCTCCTGGAGGTTTTTTCATGGGGGATGCTGTCAGCGCCGGGTCATCTGTCGCGCGACGCAATGTCGCCGACGCCGCAACAACTATGCTTGTCTCAGACTGCAACAGCTGTCGCGAAATTGGACGCCGGCCAGCACCGCCCGCACCGCAATTTCACCTTGATCTTCACGTAACTGCTTGATTGAAAAGCTTATCGGCAAGCTGGCACGCTCCGTGTATTGCTCACAGCAGACGTTTCGCTTGCCTCCGTTCGTGCATCGTCGCGAACGGCAGAAACCATAAAAACGATAAGCCACAACAATAAGAAAGCACCGTGCGAGGTTCGACGTTGATGAAGAGAAAACTCCGATCAGGCATGAGCGCCAGCCTGCTGGCCGTGGCCGCTTGCGTGGCCCTGCATTCGCCGCACAGCCTGGCAGCCCGCGATGCCCAGACTATCCTCAAGGAAACCTGCCAGGGCTGTCACACCCCTGAAGCCGGCGACCAGTTGAGCCGTATCAGCCACCAGCGCAAGACCCCGGAAGGCTGGCTGATGAGCATCGCCCGGATGCAGACCATGCACGGTTTGCAGATCAGCGATGACGATCGTCGCACGCTGGTCAAATACCTTGCCGACACCCAGGGCTTGGCGCCCAGCGAAACCGACGGCGTGCGCTACGCGCTGGAGCGGCGGTTGAACACCGTCGAGCAGTTTGACGAGAAAACCGCGCAGATGTGTGGCCGCTGCCACTCCGGTGCGCGGGTCGCTCTGCAACGGCGTCCGGCTCAGGAATGGGAACGTCTGGTGAATTTCCACCTCGGCCAATGGCCGTCGCTGGAGTATCAGGCGCTGGCCCGTGACCGCGACTGGTTCGATATCGCCCGCAAGGAAATGGTCCCGCTGCTGGCCAAGCGTTATCCGCTCGATAACCCGGCGTGGCAGTCCTGGATCAAAACCGCACCGAAAGCCGAAGCCTTGGTCGGCGACTGGAGTTTCAGCGGTCACCTGCCTGGCAAGGGTGAACTGGCCGGCACCATGAGCGTCACCGCCGATGGCAGCGACACCTTCAAGGTCGCCGTCAAAGGTCAGTACGCCGACGGTAGCCCGTTCAACGGCGACGGCAGCGCAATCCTTTACAGCGGCTACGAATGGCGCGGCAACGTGACCGTCGATGGCGTGACCATGCGCCAGGTGTTCGCCGCACAGGGTAACGCCATGCAGGGTCGGATGTTTGAGGCCGAGCACGATGAGCGCGGTCTGGACTTCGTCGCCGCCAAGCAGGGTTCGCAGCGCTTGCTGGCGGTGCAGCCGGGTTATGTGAAGGCCGGCAGCGAAACCGAAGTGACCCTGATCGGCAGCGGCCTGAGCGGCAAACCGAACTTTGGTAAAGGCGTGGACGTGGTCGAAGTGGTCGAGCAGAACGTCGACCGGATCAAGGTCAAAGTCAAAGCGGCAGCCAATGCCCAACCGGGGTTGCGCGCGGTCAGCGTCGGCAGCCTGAAAGGCCCGAGCCTGTCGGTTTACAGCAAGATCGCCTCGGTCAAAGTGGTGCCGGAATTCTCGGTGGCACGGATCGGCGAGGGCGGCGGTTCGACGCCGAAAGTCCAGGGCCGCTTCGACGCCGAAGCCTGGGGCAAGGGGGCTGATGGCAAGCCGTATCGCATCGGCGTGTTCCCGGCGCAATGGAAAGTCGAAGCCTTCGACGAGCGCGCCAAAGAGGATGAAGACGTCAAGTTCGCCGGCACCATGCAGGCCGACGCGGGCGTGTTCACCCCGGGCGATGCCGGGCCGAATCCGGCACGCAAGATGTCCACCAACAATGCCGGCAACCTCAAGGTGATCGCCGCCGTCGACGACGCAGGGAAATCCCTGACCGGCGAAGGCCACCTGATCGTCACCGTGCAACGCTGGAACAATCCACCCATTCCCTGATGTTGAAACGTGAGTTGAGCTGAGCGACAGCGATTCAGACACTTTTCGGAATGACCGCAAGTCCCCCAAGCGGGGCTTGCACAGGAGGTTTGCAATGGGCGCTATCTTGAATCTGGTCGAACGTAATCTGCACGAAGTGCACGTCGACGCCGACCGCATGCTGTTCCATATCCCCAGCAGTTCGCTGTTCGCCAGCGATGAACTGACCGGCACCATCATCGATGCGCTGCGCGGCCCCGGCTGCTCCTCGGAAGACCTGATCCAGCGCCTCGGCGCGCGGTTCAACGGCGAGGAAATCAACGAGACCCTGCGTGAGCTGATCTCGCTGGAACTGGTCAGCGACGGCTCGCCGCTGACGCCGGACATCGCGGTCAAACGCGTCGAACGCACGGCGATCAACACCGTGGTGCTCAACGTCAACACCGGCTGCAACCTGAGCTGCACCTACTGCTACAAGGAAGACCTCGACAAGCCGTCCGCGGGCAAGAAGATGGACGTCGAAACCGCCATCGCTTCGGTGGAAATGTTGCTGCATGAGTCCCCCGACGAAGAACGTTTCACCGTGGTGTTTTTCGGCGGCGAACCGCTGAGCAACCGCAAGCTGATCGAGTACATGGTCGATTACTGCGAGAAGCGGTTTGCCGAGGCCGGCAAGTTCGTCGAGTTCGTGATGACCACCAACGCCACGCTGCTCACCGAAGAAACCGTGGACTACCTGAATGCCCACCGTTTTGGCTTGTCAGTGAGCATCGACGGGCCGAAAACCGTGCACGACCGCAACCGCATCACCGTGGGCGGGCAGGGCACCTATGACGTGGTGCGGCGCAAGGCCGAAATGCTGTTGTCGCGCTACAACAGCCGCCCGGTCGGCGCGCGGGTGACCTTGACCACCGGCGTCACCGACGTTGAAACCATCTGGGATCACCTGTTTAACGAACTGGGTTTTGCCGAAGTCGGATTTGCTCCGGTGACCTCCGGCGACATCAGCAGTTTCAATCTGACCAACGCCGAGTTGATCGAAGTGTTCGCCAGCATGAAACGCCTCGGCCGGCGTTATCTGGAGGCTGCGCTGGAACACCGCAATATCGGTTTCTCCAACCTGCATCAGTTGATCACCGACATCCACGAAGGCCACAAAAAGGCCCTGCCGTGCGGCGCCGGACTGAAGATGCTGGCGGTGGATCACAAGGGCGAACTGAACCTGTGCCATCGTTTTACCGGCTCGTCGCTGCCGACTTTCGGCAACGTCCACAGCGGAGTGAAACAGGTCGAGTTGAACGACTTCCTGTCCCAGCGCCTGGATCGCACCAACACCGGTTGCCATGACTGTCAGATCCGCAACCTGTGTTCCGGCGGTTGCTACCACGAGAGTTATGCACGCTACGGCGACCCGGCCCATCCGACCTATCACTACTGCGAACTGATGCGTGACTGGGTCGACTTCGGCATCGAGGTCTACACCCGGATCATGGCCGCCAACCCTGCGTTCATCAGCAGCTACATCACTCCGCGCAAGGCTCACTGATATGAAACATCTCAAGGCAATCAATAACAAAGCGTTGAAGCTGGATCAGGCCGCGGATGAGAACCGCATCGAAGAAGTGGTGGCGATGAGCTCCGTTGCCGGCTGCGCCTCGACCACCGACCCGGGCTGGGAAATCGATGCGTTCGGCGGGGTGTCGTCGCTGTGCCAGCCGATGGAAGCTGACCTCTATGGCTGCTCCGATCCGTGCTGGTGGCCGGCCCAGGTGCCGGACATGATGAGCACCTACCCCGACTGGAACAAGGATGCCCAGGCGTCCAACGACAACTGGCGCAACCTCGGCACTGTCTTCCCGAAAGACAAGTGATCCATAAGAAGAAGGATTCCAGCATGCACAACATCAAAGCCTGCGGCCTTGCCGCACTCGCGGTTCTGAGCGCCTGTTCGCTCCCGGTTCTGGCCGATGAAAACACCGAGCTGCAAGACGGTCACGAGTACATGTTGACCACCAACTACCCGAACAACCTGCACGTCATCGATCTGGCGACCGACAGTCTGTACAAGACCTGCAAGATGCCCGATGCCTTTGGTCCCGGCACCGTGCAGCTGTCGCCGGATCGCAAGACCGCGTATGTGCTGAACAACCATTACGCCGATGTTTACGGTGTCGAACTGGACAGCTGCAAGCAGGTGTTCCACGCCAGCATCACCCAGCAGCCGGGGGAGAAGGCGCGGTCGATGTTCGCCTTCACCGTCAGTCATGACGGCAAGGAGCTGTACACCATCGCCAACCCGACCCAGATGCTCAACGACCGGTACGAGGTCAAACAGCCGCGCCTGGACGTCTACGCCACTGACGCCGGGATGGACGCCAAACCGGTGCGCAGCTTCCCGGCACCACGGCAGTTGACGATCATGCAGAGCGGCGATGACGGTACGCTCTATGTGGCCGGCGCCGATGTGTACAAGGTCGATGTGAAGAGCGGCAAGTTCGACGTGCTGATCCCCAGCCGTCACTGGAAACGCCCGAACTACAGCGCGCCGGACGTGCTCTATGTGTGGAACCAGCAGACCTATCGCCACGATTTCTCGCTGCTGTACACCGCAGCGAAGTTCAAGGACAAGAAACAGGATCCGGCCACCGCTGAATACCTGTACGGCTTGTTCAGCGTCGATCTGAAAACCGACAAGACCGAAACCACTGACTTCGGCCCACTGACCGAAATCTACTTCAGCGGCATGCGCTCGCCGAAGGATCCGAACCTGATGTTCGGCGTGCTCAATCGTCTGGCCAAGTACGACATCAAGCAGAAAAAGCTGATTCAGGCGGCGACACTGGATCATTCCTACTACTGCATTTCGTTCAACAAGGACGGGAGCAAGATCTACCTGGCCGGCACTTTCAACGACGTGGCGATCTTTGATGCCGAGACCATGAAACAGACCGGCAGCATCAAGCTGCCGGGTGGGGATATGGCGATTACTACGGCGCAGATTTTTGTTCGGTAATTAGCGGCGTCAGGGATGACGCCTTCGCGAGCAAGCCCGCTCCCACATTTGAAATGCGGTTCAAATGTGGGAGCGGGCTTGCTCGCGAAGGGGTTCTCTAAATCGCCACGAAAATCAGGCCCCGGGTACCGGGCAACCCACATCCCCTTCTTCACACTTCAAATACTGCTTGAGCGCCTCGGTTCGATCTTTGGTCACGCGCGTGATGCATGAGCTGTGGATCATCGGGTACATACTTCCGCCCTTTACCCCGGATGCCGAAAACTTGCACTCGGCATCGCGAAAGCCGATCCACGCCCGCTGCGCGCTCACCAGCAGTTTCTTGCCATCAGGGTTGTCCTTCAACCGGGCGGTGATCTGTTGATAAACGGTATTCAACTCCTTGTCCGCCGCCTTGTTCTCTTGTGCGGCGCACTGATTCATCGTCGCCTGATCACTGGCATTGGCGCAGTCCACAGCGGCGTGGGCAATAGAAGTGAAAAGAAAGGGTGTCAGGGCCAGAAGCAGGCGTGGGGACATGAGTCATCTCGCTTTGATGAGTGAACGTGCCGGGCAGTTTAGCGACTTCGTTGCGCTAGCAAGGTGCACGGTGTCTTGAGGCGTTGAGCAACCGCTCCGCTGTCGCGGCAATTTCTTCTCCGTCATGCAGCTTTTCCAGCCACCCGAACGGGATTCCCTGCACACCGTAATGGGCGCCGGCCAACTGGCCGACGATGGCAGCCGTGGTGTCCGCGTCATCGCCCAGATTCGCCGCTTGCAGGACGGCGGTGGCAAAACTGTCGGTGTGCTGGAAGCACCATAACGCCGCTTCCAGGGATTCGACGCAGTAGCCACTGCCGCGAATGTCGCGCTCGGTCTTGTGCAGGTACTCGCCCCGGGCAATCGCCGACACTTTGGGCTGGCTGAAGACTGTTTGCGGCAGGGTGCGCATTTGCGCTTTCGATGCGCCTTCCAGAGCCCTGCAGAGCAGTTCGGCAAACAGCTGGCAGCATTCGATGGCCTCGGGTGCTGCATGCGTGGTGCGTGAACTGTCGGCGGCGAATCGCCTGATTTGCCGGGCATCGGGGAAGTAAAACAACACCACGGGCACCAGACGCATCAGCGACCCGTTTCCGGCGCTGTGGGGATCGGTGGAGCCGGCAAACGGCTCTCCGGTGTGTTGATAGCGATCCAGCGCCTGACTCACGGTCATGCCGATATCGAAACATTCGCCGGTCGAACTCAGATAACCCCATTGCCACCAGTTCAGATAGCGTCCCATCTGGTCAGCGGCATCGAAGCCGTTTTTGTTCAGCAGACTTTCCGCCAGGCACAACGCCATCGAGGTGTCGTCGGTCCATTGACCGGGCTTCAGGCGAAACGGCCCGCCACCGATCATGTCGGTCAGGGGCTGGAAGCTGCCGCGAGGCTGGAATTCGACGGTGGTTCCCACGGCATCGCCGCAGGCCAGGCCGAGCAGGGCGCCACGGTAACGTTCGGGGAGGGAGGGCTGCATGATGACGTCCTTGTGTCGTTCAATTCGCTGCGAACGTTATCAGTTTCACAACGCCGATCCGTGCGCATTCTGACGAACCGGCGCCCCAAAATACTGCCGGATATTTCAATCAGACACGACCGTTGCAGGGGATTGATACAACTTCGGATTGGACATGTGGTCATACAAGCCTACTGTTCAAAACAGGAGGTGACGTATGAAACCAGTACCCAACAGCTTTGAACGTAAAATCATGCTCAGGTCGCCGCGCTCCCATGTCTGGCGCGCCCTGGTCGATGCCGAGGCGTTCGGCCAGTGGTTCGGCGTTGCGCTGGAGGGCCGGCGGTTTATCGCGGGCGAATGGACGCAGGGGCAGGTGACGTACCCCGGTTATGAACATGTGCTCTGGAACGTGCTGGTGGAGCGGGTCGAGCCGCAGCAGCTGTTTTCCTTCCGCTGGCACCCGTACGCGGTGAACCCGAAAATCGACTATTCCCAGGAACCGACCACGCTGGTCAAATTCGAGCTGCAGGACTATGAAAACGGCACGCTGCTGAAGGTTTCCGAGTCCGGTTTCGCGCATATTCCCGATGTGCGTCAGAAAGAGGCGTACTACATGGACAGTCGGGGCTGGGAGGAACAGTTGAGTCGACTTGAGCACTTCCTCACGGAAAGCGACCGGGCCCGCGAGCGTGAAGGTGGCTGATCTCGAACTGTTCACGCCGTGGCTGGAACGCTGGGCGCTGGCGCCGGATGGCGAACCGATCATCACCCCGGGCAGCCGCCTGTTGCCGGTACATCAGGGTGATGTGCCGGCGATGCTGAAATTCGCGGTGGACGATGAGGAAAAGTACGGCAACCTGCTGATGACCTGGTGGGATGGCGACGGCGCCGCCCGGGTGCTTGCGCATCACGAGGAAGGCCTGTTGCTGGAGCGGGCGATGGGCCAGCGCTCGCTGATGCACATGGCGCTCAACGGCGAGGATGACGAAGCAACTCGGATCATGTGCCGAGCCTTGGCCCGGCTGCACGCACCGCGACCGACGCCGCCACCGCCGTTGGTGGAACTGGAGCCGTGGTTCGCATCATTAAGAATGGCCGCTGCCCGATACGGCGGCCAATACGCCGAATGCCTGCAAACCGCCCAGACCTTGCTCGCCGAACCGCAGGACGTAGTGGTGCTGCACGGCGACATGCACCATGACAACGTCCTCGATTTCGGCCCACGGGGCTGGCTGGCGATCGACCCCAAGCGGGTGCGCGGCGAGCGCGGTTACGACTACGCCAACCTGATCTGCAATCCGGAATTGCCGACGGCCACCGACCCTGAGCGCATTCGGCGGCAAGTCGACGTGATCTGTGAAACCGCGGGAATTGAACGAAAGCGTCTGCTGCAATGGGTACTGGCGTTCGCCGGACTCTCTGCCGCGTGGTTCATTGAGGATGACGAGCAAAAAACCGCCGCCGGACAGCTGAAAGTCGCCCGATTGGCGGCTTCTGCACTCGATGCCTGACACGCCTAAGGGTTTTCGGAAGGCCTGCTATGGCGAATGTCTTACACGCGATGGTAGCTATTTCGACTATTGCCGATTGGATCCACAGCGTAATCTAGCCTCATCAACTGAAGCACAGGGAGTGTTTCAGGATCACGGATGATCGACCATTAGCAAGGATCGCTGCCGACAGGGAGTCGATAATGGTCTTGGGAAAAACCCGCTTCGGCGGGTTTTTTTTCGCCCGCAGAAAAGTGCCGTGCCCAAACAGAAACACCGCCAATCGGCGGTGTTTCTGCATCTGCAGGTTTTACGAGGCGATCAACTGCCGCAACACGTAATGCAGGATCCCACCGGACTTGAAGTACTCCACCTCGTTCAAGGTGTCGATGCGGCACAGCACTTCAATTTTCTCCTGACGCCCGTCTTCACGGGTGATAACCAGGGTCAGGTTCATCCGAGGCGTCAGCTCGACACCGCTCAGACCTTGGATATCCAGGGTTTCCTTGCCGGTGAGGTTCAGGCTCTTGCGGTTCTGATCCAGCTTGAACTGCAACGGCAGTACGCCCATGCCCACCAGGTTGGAGCGGTGAATCCGCTCGAAGCTTTCGGCGATGACCGCTTTAACCCCCAGCAGGTTGGTGCCCTTGGCGGCCCAGTCACGGCTGGAACCGGTGCCGTATTCTTGCCCGGCAATCACCACCAGCGGCGTGCCCGAGGCTTGATAACGCATGGCCGCGTCGTAGATCGCCAATTTCTCGCCGGTCGGAATGTAGATCGTGTTGCCACCTTCTTCGCCGCCGAGCATTTCGTTGCGGATACGGATGTTGGCAAACGTGCCGCGCATCATCACTTCGTGGTTGCCCCGGCGTGAGCCGTAGGAGTTGAAGTCCCGTGGCTCGACGCCTTGCTCGCGCAAATAACGCCCGGCCGGGCTATCGGCCTTGATGTTGCCGGCGGGGGAGATGTGGTCGGTGGTCACCGAATCACCCAATAGCGCGAGCACTCGCGCGCCTTTCACATCGGCGATCACCGGCAAAGGCCCGGCAATGTCGTCGAAGAACGGCGGGTGCTGGATGTAGGTCGAATCCGCCTGCCAGACGTACGTCGCGGCTTGCGGTACTTCGATGGCTTGCCACTGTTCGTCGCCGGCAAACACTTCGGCGTACTCCTTGTGGAACATCGCCGTGTTGACCTGATTCACCGCGTCGGCGATTTCCTTGCTGCTCGGCCAGATGTCACGCAGGTAAACCGGATTGCCCTGCTGGTCATTGCCCAGCGGCTCGCTGCTGATGTCGGTGCGCACACTGCCGGCCAGGGCGTAAGCGACGACCAGCGGCGGCGAGGCCAGCCAGTTGGTTTTCACCAGCGGATGCACCCGGCCTTCGAAGTTGCGGTTGCCGGACAGCACCGAAGCCACGGTCAGGTCGGCTTTCTGGATGGCTTTTTCGATCGGTTCCGGCAGGGGGCCGGAGTTGCCGATGCAAGTGGTGCAGCCGTATCCGACCAGCGAAAAACCGAGCTGGTCGAGATATTGCGTCAACCCGGCGGCCTTGTAGTAATCGGTGACCACTTTCGAACCCGGAGCCAGTGAGCTTTTCACCCACGGCTTGCGGGTCAGGCCTTTTTCCACGGCTTTTTTCGCCAGCAGCCCGGCAGCCATCATTACGCTCGGGTTGGAAGTGTTGGTGCATGACGTGATCGCGGCAATCACCACCGCGCCGTTTTTCAGGCGATAGGTGTGGCCGTCGTACTCGTAATCCGTTTCGCCGACCAGATCGGCATTGCCCACCGCCACGCCACCGCCGCCTTCGCTTTCCAGACGTCCTTCGTCCTTGCTGACAGGTTTGAATTGCAAGTCGAGGAAGTCACTGAACGCCTGACCGACATTCGGCAGCGAGACGCGGTCCTGCGGGCGTTTCGGCCCGGCGAGACTGGCTTCTACGCTGCCCATGTCCAGCGCCAGGCTGTCGGTGAACACCGGCTCCTGACCGGGCAGGCGCCACAGGCCCTGAGCCTTGGTATAGGCCTCGACCAGTTTCACCACTTCGGCCGGGCGACCGGACAGGCGCAGATATTCAAGGGTCACGTCATCGACCGGGAAGAAGCCGCAGGTCGCGCCATATTCCGGGGCCATGTTGGCGATGGTTGCGCGGTCGGCCAGCGGCAGGTCGGCGAGGCCGTCACCGTAGAACTCGACGAATTTGCCGACCACGCCTTTCTTGCGCAGCATCTGGGTCACGGTCAGCACCAGGTCGGTGGCGGTGATGCCTTCCTTGAGTTTGCCGGTGAGTTTGAAACCGATGACTTCCGGAATCAGCATCGACACCGGCTGCCCGAGCATCGCCGCTTCTGCCTCGATCCCGCCGACGCCCCAGCCGAGTACGCCGAGGCCGTTGATCATGGTGGTGTGGGAGTCGGTGCCGACCAGCGTGTCAGGGAAGGCATAGGTGCGGCCGTCTTCATCCTTGGTCCATACGGTGCGGCCGAGGTATTCGAGGTTGACCTGGTGGCAGATCCCGGTGCCCGGCGGCACCACGCTGAAGTTGTGGAAGGCGCTCTGGCCCCAGCGCAGGAAGGCGTAGCGTTCACCGTTGCGCTGCATTTCGATGTCGACGTTCTGTTCGAAGGCGCTGGCGCTGGCGAATTTGTCGACCATCACCGAGTGGTCGATCACCAGATCCACTGGCGACAGCGGGTTGATTCGTTGCGGATCACCGCCGGCCTTGGCCATGGCGGCGCGCATCGCGGCCAGATCGACCACGGCCGGTACGCCGGTAAAGTCCTGCATCAGCACGCGGGCAGGGCGGTATTGGATTTCCCGGTCGGAGCGGCGCTCCTTGAGCCACGCGGCAATCGCCTTGAGATCGGCGCCGGTGACGGTTTTTTCATCTTCCCAGCGCAGCAGGTTTTCCAGCAGGACTTTCAGCGACATCGGCAGCTTGTCGAGATCGCCCAAGGTCTTGGCGGCATCCGGCAGGCTGAAATAGTGGTAAGTCTTGTCGTCGACTTTCAGAGTTTTAAGGGATTTCAGACTATCGAGGGACGGCATTACGATCACTCCTTTGAGTCCGCACGGCTACGGACTGAGGGGACGGGCAGAGCTATCAACGTAGCCCTGTTTTCAGTAGCTGGCTAATAACTGGACTCTATGGGCAAGTCCAAGGTTCCGACATCGGCTATCATGCGCCGGTTTTCGTGACAGGCTTTGCTTCAACGCAGGGTCTGGGCATCGCGCAGGGGATGAATGATCGCCCTCTGCCCAGGAGTAAGAATGAACACCCTATTCATGCATTGCCGGCCAGGCTTCGAAGGCGAAGTCTGCTCGGAGATTTCCGACCTCGCCGCCCAACTGAACGTGGCCGGCTACGCCAAGGCCAAACCGGCCACTGCTTGCGCCGAGTTCGTCTGCACCGAAGAAGACGGCGCCGAGCGCCTGATGCGCGGTCAGCGTTTCGCCGAGCTGATCTTCCCGCGCCAGTGGGCGCGCGGGTTTTTCATCGATCTGCCGGAAAACGACCGCATCAGTGTGATCCTCGCGCACATGGCTGAATTCCCGGTGTGCGGCAGCCTGTGGCTGGAAGTCGTCGACACCAACGACGGCAAGGAACTGTCGAATTTCTGCAAGAAGTTCGAAGGCCCGCTGCGCAAGGCGCTGACCGGCGCCGGCAAACTGGTGGAAGACGCCAGCAAGCCACGTCTGTTGCTGACCTTCAAAAGCGGTCGTGAGGTGTTCCTTGGTCTGGCCGATGCCGGTAACTCGGCGATGTGGCCGATGGGCATTCCGCGCCTGAAGTTTCCGCGCGAGGCGCCAAGCCGTTCGACCCTGAAGCTGGAAGAGGCCTGGCACCACTTCATCCCGCGCGATCAGTGGGAAGATCGCCTGCACAGCGACATGACCGGCGTCGACCTCGGCGCGGCGCCGGGCGGCTGGACCTGGCAACTGGTCAATCGCGGCATGCTGGTGACTGCCATCGACAACGGCCCGATGGCCGAAAGCCTGATGGACACCGGTCTGGTGCAGCACTTGATGGCTGACGGTTTCACTTTCAAACCGAAGCAACCGGTGGACTGGATGGTCTGCGATATCGTCGAGAAACCGGCGCGCAACGCCGCGATGCTCGAAGAGTGGATCGGCGAGGGCCATTGCCGGGAAGCGGTGGTCAACCTGAAGCTGCCGATGAAGCAGCGTTACGCCGAAGTGAAGCGCCTGCTCGAACGCATCGCCGATGGCTTCAAGGCCCGCGGGATCAAGGTCGACATCGGCTGCAAGCAGCTTTATCACGACCGCGAGGAAGTGACCTGCCATTTGCGCCGCCATGACGTGAAGAAAGCCAAAGCCCGCTGAGCGCGCGACAGGTGACCGAACACCCGGCATTGGGTGACAATGCCGGCCAGTTTCAGGAGTGAATCATGAGTGAAATGATTGATACGCCGGTCGACGGCACCCTCGATGCCACGGGCCTCAACTGCCCGGAGCCGGTGATGATGCTGCACCAGCACATCCGTGACCTGGTGCCCGGCGGCCTGCTCAAGGTGATCGCCACCGACCCGTCGACCCGTCGCGACATCCCCAAGTTCTGCGTGTTTCTCGACCATGAACTGGTGGGGCAGCACGAAGAGGCCGGGACCTATCTGTACTGGATCCGCAAGAAGTCCGGTTGATCGGAAGGCAAAAAAAAGACCTGCATGTGCAGGTCTTTTTTTATGGCCGGTCAGCCCATCGAACGGCTGATGCGAATGCGTTTGCGTGCGCTGCGCGTCAGGCGGATCGACAGCATCAGCGCTGCGCAGCTGAGGCCTACGATCAGGCCTTCCCACAAGCCGCTCGGGCCGCGTGGTTCGCCGAGCCAGTCGGTCAGGCCGAGGGCGTAACCCACCGGCAGGCCAATGCCCCAATAGGCGAACAGGGTCAGGATCATCGTCACCCGCGTGTCCTGATAACCACGCAGGGCACCGGCGGCAGTCACCTGGATCGCGTCGGAAAACTGGAACAGCGCCGAGTACACGATCAGCATCGCCGCGATGTGGATCACCATCGGATCGGAGGTGTAGATCGCCGCAATGTGTTCGCGCATCAGCAACATCATGCTCGCCGACAGGCAGGCGTAGGCCAGCGCGGTGCCCATGCCGACGCCCGCGGCGAATCGCGCTTCGCGAGGTTCTTCCCGGCCCAGGGCCTGGCCGACCCGCACGGTCACGGCCATGCCCAGCGAGTACGGAATCATGAACACCAGCGAGCTGACGTTCAGCGCGATCTGGTGCCCGGCCACAACCGTGGCGCCGAGGCTGCCAATCAGCAGCGCGATCACCGCGAAAATGCTCGACTCGGCAAACACTGCGACACCGATCGGCAGACCGATGGCCAGCAAGCGCTTGATCACCGCCCATTGCGGCCAGTCGAAACGGCTGAACAGTTCGCTCGACTTGTAGGCCGGCGCCCAGCGCTCGTAACCCGCCAGCCCCAGCGCCATCACCCACATCACGATCGCCGTGGCCCAGCCGCAACCGACGCCGCCCATGGCCGGCACGCCGAAGTGACCATAAATGAACACGTAGTTCAGCGGAATGTTCAGCGCCAGGCCGCACAGGCCTAGCACCATCGCCGGCCGGGTGCGGCCGAGGCCGTCACTGGTGCAGCGCAGCACATGGTAGAAGGCTACGGCCGGCAGACCGCTGGCGATGCCGTGCAGGTACTGCATGCACGGGCCGATCAATTCAGGATCGACTTTCATCAGGTGCAGGATCGGTTCGGCGCTGAACAGCATCGTGGTTGCCATCAGTCCGACTACCAGAGCCAGCCACAGGGCCTGACGCACGATCGGGCCGATTTCGCTGTGGGTGCCGGCGCCAAAGCGCTGGGCGACTTTCGGCGTGGTGGCCAGCAGGGTGCCGGTCATCAGCAGGAACACCGGCACCCAGATCGAGTTGCCCAGCGCCACGGCTGCCAGATCCTTGGGCCCCACGCGCCCGGCCATCACCGCATCGACGAAGCCCATGGCGGTGGTTGCCAGCTGCGCAATCATGATCGGCAGGGCCAGGCCGAGCAGATTCTTCAGCTCCAGGCGAACCCGGGCAGGGCGGTTGAGGGAAACGGCAGCGGGGCGGTCAGTCACGGAATTCACAGGCAAAGCGTCCACAGGGGTTGATGCGCAAGGCCGGGCATTCTACGCCGCTGACGTTATGGTCAGGAAAAATCCTCTGTTGCGGATTTGTAATCGCGGCGCGCTCATCAAGAAGTCAAAGCCTGCTGGCTCATCGCAGTCCCAGCGCCTACACTGCCGATCCGCCCAAGGAGCCCCGCCATGCTGATTGTTGCCGACGAAAATATCCCGCTGCTCGATGCCTTTTTTGCCGGTTTCGGCGAGATCCGCCGGGTGCCGGGCCGTTCCATCGACCGGGCCACGGTCGAACAGGCCGATGTATTGCTGGTGCGCTCGGTGACCAACGTCAACCGCGCATTGCTCGAAGGTAGCAAGGTGCGTTTTGTCGGCACCTGCACCATTGGCACCGATCATCTGGATCTCGATTACTTCAACGAGGCCGGCATCACCTGGTCCAGCGCGCCCGGCTGCAATGCCCGGGGCGTGGTCGATTATGTGCTCGGCAGCCTGATGACCCTGGCCGAAATCGAAGGCGTCGATTTGAGTGAACGCACTTACGGTGTGATCGGTGCCGGTGAAGTCGGCGGTCGCCTGATCAAGGTGTTGAAAGGTCTGGGCTGGAACGTGAAGGTCTGCGATCCGCCGCGTCAGGCGGCCGAGGGCGGCGACTATGTCGGCCTGGAGCAGATCATCGCGCAGTGCGACGTGATCAGCCTGCATACGCCGCTGACCCGCAGCGGCGAGGGCGCGACCTGGCATTTGTTCGACGAGCAGCGTTTGCAGCAGCTCAAGCCCGGCGCCTGGTTGATCAACGCGGCTCGCGGTCCGGTGGTGGATAACACCGCGTTGCGCGAAGTGCTGCTGGAGCGTGAAGACCTGCAAGCGGTGCTCGATGTCTGGGAGGCCGAACCGCAAGTCGATGTGGCGCTGGCCGAGCTCTGTGTACTGGCGACGCCGCATATCGCCGGGTACAGCCTCGATGGCAAACAGCGCGGCACCGCGCAGATCTATCAGGCGTACTGCGAATTTATCGGTGAGCCCGCCAGCATTCAGCTCGGCGATCTGCTGCCGGCACCATGGTTGTCGGAAGTTGCCTTGCATGCCGACAGCGATCCGGCCTGGGCCCTGGCGATGTTGTGCCGTGGCGTGTACGACCCGCGCCGGGACGACGCGGATTTCCGTCGCACCCTGCTGGGCAGCGTCGGTGAGCAACGCGCGGCGTTCGATGTGTTGCGCAAGCAGTATCCGGTTCGCCGCGAGATCGAAGGGCTGAAGGTGCGGATCGAGGGGCATTCCCCTGCGTTGCAGCAGATCGTGACCGCGCTGGGCGCTGTGGCCGTATAAGCAACGGGCAGAAAAAACCCGGCCTGCAGGGGCCGGGTCAGGAAGACGGTGGCGATATCACTTTTGTTCGGCAGGCTTGACCAATCGCTTCTCCAGTTCGCGGCAGGCATCCTGGATCATGTCTTCAGTGATCTCGATTTCACGCCCGTTTTCGTCGATGATCGAGCAACCCAGAGGTTGGCCGGGCTTGGTGCGGATCACTTCAATCTTGTCATCGCTGCTGTTTTGCAAGGACATGGCCTGTCTCCTCATCAGGTTGTGTGCCTAGATTAAAACCGTCAGGTGACCAGGCTGTGACAACTCCCTGCGGTCGGTCCGGAACGGCATCTCCACTCAAACAGAAATGACCGTCTGTCTCAACCCGGACCTTAGACCAATAGCATCTAGGGGGTAGTCTTGCCGGTCATAATTAACCTGACTCATTGTGATTTGCAGAGTTCCACCCCATTTGAGTGTGTAGGCTGGCCCTATCCATCAGCACACGACGTGAACCTGAATGATCCCGATGCTTTCCTCGCGCCACCGCCGGGCCTTGCGCCTGACCAGTCATTTCCTTGCCCCTTATCGCTGGCCGGCCTTCGGCGCACTGCTTGCGCTGATCGTCACGGCGGGCATCACCCTGTCGATGGGGCAGGGCATCAAGTTGCTGGTCGATCAAGGCTTCATGACTCAATCGCCGCACCTGCTCAACCAATCCATCGGCCTGTTTATGCTGTTGGTGTTCGGCCTGGCGGTCGGCACGTTTGCGCGGTTTTACTTGGTGTCCTGGATCGGTGAGCGCGTGGTGGCGGACATCCGCCGGCAGGTGTTCAACCATCTGGTGTACCTGCATCCCGGCTTTTACGAGGACAACCGCAGTTCGGAAATCCAGTCGCGGCTGACCGCTGACACCACGCTGCTGCAATCGGTGATCGGCTCGTCGCTGTCGCTGTTCTTGCGTAATTTGCTGATGGTCATTGGCGGTGTGGTGCTGCTGTTCATCACCAACGCAAAACTCACCAGCATCGTGGTGATCGCGCTGCCGCTGGTGATTGCGCCGATCCTGATTTTCGGCCGTCGCGTGCGTAATCTTTCGCGGCTGAGTCAGGACCGGATCGCCGACATTGGCAGCTACGTCTCGGAAACTCTCGGTCAGATCAAGACCGTGCAGGCCTACAACCATCAGGTGCAGGACGAGCAACGTTTCGCCAGCACCGTCGAGCAGGCGTTCGAGACTGCGCGTAAGCGGATTTTCCAACGGGCCTGGCTGATCACGCTGGTGATCGTTCTGGTGCTCGGCGCCGTCGCGGTGATGTTGTGGGTCGGCGGCATGGACGTGATCGCGGGGCGGATTTCCGCCGGTGAGCTGGCGGCGTTCGTGTTCTACAGCCTGATCGTCGGCAGTGCGTTTGGTACGTTGAGCGAAGTGATTGGCGAGTTGCAGCGAGCGGCCGGCGCCGCCGAGCGAATCGCCGAATTGCTGCGTTCGGAGAACATCATTCAGCCACCGACCACGGGATTGGTAACGCTGCCGGAGCGAGTCAAAGGCGAGCTGGAATTGCAGGGTGTGCGTTTTTCCTACCCGTCACGTCCCGAAAGCCTCGCCGTCGATGGCTTGAGTCTGACGATCAACGCCGGCGAAACCCTCGCGCTAGTGGGGCCGTCCGGCGCGGGCAAGTCCACGGTGTATGACCTGTTGCTGCGTTTCTATGATCCCCGGGAAGGGCGGATCCTGATCGATGGCGTGCCGCTGACGAGCCTTGATCCGCTGGACCTGCGTCGCTGCTTCGCGCTGGTCTCGCAAACCCCGGCGCTGTTCTTCGGCAGTGTCGAAGAGAACATCCGCTATGGCTGCCCGTCGGCCACGCTGGAACAAGTCCGGGAGGCGGCCAGAATCGCCCACGCCCACGACTTCATCGAACAAATGCCCGACGGTTACCAGACCCATCTGGGTGACGGCGGCCTCGGCCTGTCAGGCGGGCAACGCCAGCGCCTGGCCATCGCCCGGGCGCTGCTGGTTGACGCGCCGATCCTGCTGCTGGACGAAGCCACCAGCGCCCTCGATGCCCAGAGCGAACACCTGATCCAGCAAGCGCTGCCGAGCCTGATGCAAAACCGCACCACATTGGTCATCGCCCACCGTTTGGCCACAGTGAAAAACGCCGACCGGATTGCGGTGATGGACCAGGGCAAACTGGTGGCGATCGGTACGCATCAGGAGTTGATAGCGAGCAATCCGCTGTATGCGCGGTTGGCGGCGTTGCAGTTCAGTGATGGTCATCAGGCTTCGACCGACCAAGTAACCGACTAAGTAACCGACTAAGTAACCGACTAAGTAATCGACCTAGTAGAACGCCATAAAAAATGCCCGCATCTCTCGATGCGGGCATTTTTGACGTCGATCTATCGGCGATACGCGCCCCGATCACTGATCGTCGAAATATCGTTCATGCCAATCCACCAGCGGCTGCGGCGAGTTGAGTTTCTGGCCGTAGATCACCGAGTAGGACAGCACGTTCTGCACGTACTGGCGGGTTTCGTCGAACGGGATGCTTTCCACCCACACATCGAAGCTCAGGTGGTCGGCGCCGCGCAGCCACTGGCGCACGCGGCCTGGGCCGGCGTTGTACGCGGCGGAGGCGAGCACGCGGTTGCCGTTGAACTGGCTGTGCACCTGGCTCAGGTAAGCGGCGCCGAGCTGAATGTTTTTATCCGGATCGAGCACCTGCTGTGGCGAGGCCAGCGGAATGCTGAACTTGCGCGCGGTTTCCTTGGCGGTGCCGGGCATCAGTTGCATCAGGCCGCTGGCGCCGACGCTGGAGCGGGCGTCGTCCATGAACGCACTTTCCTGACGGGTGATGGCGAACACCCAGCTCGAATGCAGGCCACGCACCTTGGCTTCGCGCACCAGGGTGTCGCGGTGGGCCATCGGGAACCGGATGTCCAGATCGTCCCAGTACTGCGCCTGACTGATGGTGCGGATAGCCGGGAAGTACCATTTAAGGTCGTAGGCCAGTTTTGCCTGGGCGACCATTTCGTCGCGGCTGAAATGCCGGCTGACGTGATACCACTCGCGGCGACCGTCGACGATCTGCCCACGGGCGTGGAACTCCAGCGCGCGACGCACGCCAGGGGTATTGCGCACCTTGTTGATCAGCGCCTGACTGAGCACCAGCGGCTTATTGTTCAGCGAGTACGGCGATTGCGAGCGGTCGGCGGCGAGGAAACCGTAGAAATCACGCTCCCGCGACAGATTCTTGTACAGCGTCTGCGCTTCAGGGTTTTGCGGTTGCGCCAGTTCCAGGCTGCGGGCCTGCCAGTAGCGCCAGCGGTTGGTGGTGGCCAGATCCTGCGGCAGACGGCGGGTCAGTTGATAGGCGTCGTCCCAGCGCGCCAGACGCAACAGCAAACGCAGGCGCCATTCGGACACGGTGTTGTCGCGCAGCTCCGGATCGTACTTGGTCATCACGTCCAGCGCGCGGCTGTCGAAGCGGCGGGCGAGGGTCAGGCCGATTTCCCGGGCGATCGCGACTTTTTCATCCCGGGAGAAATGCATGCTGCTGGCGTAACCGTCGAGCAGGGCCATGGCCTTGTCCGGATCCTGGCGCGCGAGGCGGCGCAGGCCGAGGCTGACCACGTCGGACATCGGTTCATCGGCCGGCGTGAAACGCGACGGCTGATTGAGCAGTTCCGGTTTCTGCGCCACGTCCACCAGCAGGCGACCGCGCGGGGCAAGGGTGGTCAGGCCGTTGACCAGACTGTTGGCCAGCGGATAGTTGCGGTGCTGGGCGGCGAGTTTGGCGCGTTCCCAGCGTTTCTGTTCGGTCAACTGACCTTCGGCGGCCCACATGCCAAACAATGCATCGCAGGCGGCGGGCTGGGATTTGCCGGTCAGCCACAGCTTCTCGGCGTTGGCGTAGCCCTCGGCCTTCTTGTCGTGGCTGATCTGGTACTGCGCGTTCAGGCAGTCCAGTTCAGTGAAATTCAGTTTGGGGTCGTAATACTTGACGAACGTCGCCCAGTCGCCGCGATCGGCCAGCCAGCGCAGCCAGCGCAACTTCATCCAGTTGGCCTGGGGCAGGTCACCGTGCTCGGCGAGGAATTTTTCGATTTCCGCGTTGCTCGCGGTTTTCAGCCGGGCGGTCAGCTCGTCGTACGCCAGGTATGGCTCCAGCGGATAGTCGGCCAGAGCCTGGCTGTAACGGAAATACGGGCCGGTATCGCCCTTGGCGAGGGCGCGCTTGGCTTCATCGTAATACTGGCGTTGGGTGGACAGGTCCACCGCCTGGGCGGATTGAACGGCAGCGGCGGAAAGCAGCAAACATGACAAAACACTGAAGAGGCGACTGCGCATGAGACATCCGGGCAGAGAAATCATGACAAGTGCCGGCCCAAAACCCGCACTGAATTGTCTGTAGCTTAGCCTTTTGCCAGCAGGGGGCGAAAGCTTTGCCGGCCTTGCAGCACAAGTTCGCAACAATTGTTGTGCAGAGTGCGTCAGCGGCGAAATTGCCGGCCTGCTCGGGTCCCGATTCAGGTAGAATGCGCGCCCGGTTTTTGGAGAAGCTCATGACCCTGCTCAAATTCAGCGATGTGTCCCTTGCATTCGGTGCGATGCCGTTGTTGGACAAGGTGTCCTGGCAGATCGCCCGTGGTGAGCGGGTGTGCATCATCGGCCGCAACGGCACTGGCAAATCCAGCATGATGAAACTGGTCAAGGGCGACCAGAAGCCTGATGACGGCTCGGTGTGGCGTGCCCCCGGTCTGAAAATCGGTGAATTGCCGCAGGAATTGCCGGTGGCCGACGAGCGGACAGTGTTCGACGTGGTCGCCGAAGGCCTCGACGGCGTTGGCGCCTTGCTCGCCGAATACCATCACCTGAGCCAGAACATCGTCACCGACGCTGATCTGGAAAAGCTGATGCACGTCCAGCACGATCTCGAAGCCCGTGACGGCTGGCGCTTGCAGACCCTGGTCGACAGCACCCTGAGCCGTTTGCAACTGCCGGCCGACAAGACCCTCGCCGAGTTGTCCGGTGGCTGGCGTCGTCGCGTGCTGCTGGCGCAGGCGCTGGTGTCAGAGCCGGATCTGCTGCTGCTCGACGAACCGACCAACCACCTGGACATCGGTGCGATTGCCTGGCTCGAAGAAGCGCTGAAGGATTTCCAGGGCGCCGTGCTGTTCATCACGCACGACCGTTCCTTCCTGCAAAACCTTGCCACCCGCATCCTCGAGCTGGATCGCGGTGGTCTGATCGACTGGAACGGCGACTACGCCAGTTTCCTGGTCCACAAAGAAGCCGAGCTGGCCGCTGAAGAAACCGCCAACGCGCTGTTCGACAAACGTCTGGCTCAGGAAGAAGTATGGATTCGTCAGGGTATCAAGGCCCGTCGTACCCGTAACGAAGGCCGCGTGCGTGCGCTGAAGGCCCTGCGTGTCGAGCGCAGCGAGCGTCGTGAGCGCACCGGCAAGGCCAACATCCAGCTCGAAACAGCGGAGAAGTCCGGCAAGCAGGTGATGGTGCTGGATAACGTGAGCTTCGCGCACCCGGGCGGTCCGTTCCTGATCCGCGATTTCTCCATGGTGCTGCAGCGCGGCGATCGTATCGGCCTGCTCGGCGCCAACGGCACCGGCAAGACCACTCTGCTGAAACTGATGCTCAGCGGTCTGCAACCGACCAGCGGCAAAGTGGAGGAGGGTACCAAGATCGACGTGGCCTACTTCGACCAGTTGCGCCATCAGCTGGATCTGGAAAAAACCGTGGTCGACAACGTCGCCGAAGGTCGCGATTTCATCGATATCAATGGCCAGAGCCGCCACGTGCTGAGCTACCTCGGCGACTTCCTCTTCAGCCCGCAGCGTGCCCGCACGCCGGTGAAGGCGTTGTCTGGTGGCGAGCGTGCGCGTCTTTTGCTGGCCAAACTGTTCAGCAAGCCAGCTAACCTGCTGGTACTCGACGAACCGACCAACGACCTCGACGTGGAAACCCTCGAGTTGCTTGAAGAAGTGCTGCTGACCTTCAACGGCACCGTGCTGATGGTCAGCCACGACCGGGCATTCCTCGACAACGTGGTGACCAGCACCCTGGTCTTCGAAGGTGAGGGCAAGGTTCGCGAATACGTCGGCGGCTATCAGGACTGGATCCGTCAGGGCGGTTCGCCGCGCTTGCTGGGCGTGACCGAAAGCAAATCCGGCAAGGCAGACCTGAACTCGGCGGTGGTCACTGCTGAACCGGCCCCGGTTGCCGCGCCGATTGCTGCGGCCCCGGCTGCGAAGAAGAAACTGAGCTACAAGCTTCAGCGCGAGCTGGAAGCTTTGCCGGGAGACATCGACGCCAAAGAGCAGCAGATCGCTGCGGTTGAGGCTGAAATGGCTGAGGCCGGTTTCTACCAGCGTCCGCCGGCCGAAACGGCCAAGGTGATTGCCTCACTCGAACAGATGCAGGCTGAGCTGGATGCGCTGGTGGAGCGTTGGGCCGAGCTGGACGCCTAATTGTTTCAAGGCATTAAAAAGCCCGGCGTCCAGTGATGGGCGCCGGGCTTTTTTAGCTTTTTACAAGTGCCTGGGATCAGCGTTTGACCAAGTGCACCGCTAGCACATCGCAAGGTGCGCCGTGCAGCACGTCATTGGCGGTCGAGCCCAGCAACAGCGCCAGACCATGCCGGCCGTGGCTGCCGACCACGATCAGGTCGCAGCCCTGTTCCTTGGCGAAATGGTGGATTTCCTGACGCGGCTGGCCGTAGGTCAGATGGCAGTTGGCGCCTTCGAGCTCGGTGTATTTGTGTTTCAGGCGTTCCAGGCGCTCCTTGGCCTGATCGAACTGCTGTTGTTGCAGTTGTGACAGATCCATCGGGACGTCACCGCCGAAGGCCATGGCCATCGGTTCGACGATGTGCACCAGCGACAGCTTGGCTCCATTGCTCACCGACAGCTCTCGGGCGCGGTGGATCACAGGGTCGCACTCTTCGGTCAGATCTACGGCGACCAGGATATGGTGGTAGGGCATGAGGTGCTCCTCGTGAGGGATCGATATTGTTAAGTATGGCTGGTTTCAAGCGCATTGGTTCCAAAGTGACGCAATGGGCTCATGACAAAACGGGAGTAGAGATATGACGGTCTGGCTGGTGGTGTCAATCCTGCTGGTGGTGTTGAGTCCGCTGGCGTGGTTGCGTCCGTCCCGTGCACAGAGTGGCCGGATAGCCTTGCGCACCGAGGCCCGGCGCATCGGGCTGGCCATGCAACTGGCACCGCAGGAGTGGCCACATTGGCTGAGTCAGGAGCCGCCAAACCCGTGTGCGCAATACCATCGGCCACGCCGCGGCAAACAGCCGGCGTGCTGGACGTATTGGCAGAAATCCCCGGGCGTTTGGGTCAATCAGTGGCAGGAAGTTTGTGAAGATCCGCTGCTGCTCAATCATTTCGAAAAATTGCCGGGCAACGTTTTCAAGATCGAGGCCGACAAGCAGATGATCGCCCTCTATTGGGGCGAGAAGGGTGACGCTTCGATGCTGCTGGAAATTGATGCCACGCTGAAAGCGCTGGCATGACTTGCGGACTTTTCGCGCTGCAACGGTGCGAAACGTCTGGCATACGCGCAATAAAAAGCCCGACATGATTCATCGGGCGGGGTTGGCCAGGCAGGCCGGAAATTCTTTTTGGCGTTGACCCGGTGTGATCCGGTGTGATCCGGTCAGCAAATGTGCGCCTGTTTTCCTTAGTCGTCCAGCCAGCGTAGCCTGTTAAACAAGGCTTGCAGTGAATTAGGGCGACTTTTCTAACTATTAATCTTATGAATGCCCTCACATGCAAGCGTGTGTGGCCGGGCTGCGTCCTACAGAAATGACCGCAAAGTCGCATTTCAACCCGTATTTAGGGCGATTGACAATTGTCGGAAATTCCGTGAAGGTGGCGTACCCAAATCAAACGGGCGTATGAATTGAGCGTTTGTATTGCAGACTGCTCCTACAGAATCCCGACTATCGCGTTGGCGGGTGTGCCGGGTGGATGGGTGTCAGCATCGACGAAAAAACGTCCTGCCGAGCCATTTGCCTGCGTCCGACGTGTACTGTTCAGCTTCCATATCGTGGAGATCAGTTGATGATTTACGAAGGTAAAGCCATCACGGTTAAAGCTCTTGAAAGTGGCATCGTCGAATTGAAATTCGACCTCAAGGGTGAGTCCGTCAACAAGTTCAACCGTCTTACCCTGAACGAACTGCGTCAGGCCGTAGACACCATCAAGGCAGATGCTTCGATCAAGGGCGTGATCGTCAGCAGTGGCAAGGACGTGTTCATCGTCGGCGCCGACATCACCGAATTTGTCGACAACTTCAAGCTGCCGGATGCCGAGCTGGTTGCTGGCAATCTCGAAGCCAACAAGATCTTCAGCGATTTCGAAGACCTCAATGTTCCGACCGTAGCCGCGATCAACGGCATCGCCCTGGGTGGCGGTCTGGAAATGTGCCTGGCAGCGGACTACCGCGTCATGTCGACCAAGGCCAAGATCGGTCTGCCGGAAGTCAAGCTGGGCATCTACCCCGGCTTCGGCGGTACCGTGCGTCTGCCGCGCCTGATCGGTGCCGACAACGCCATCGAGTGGATTGCCGCCGGCAAGGAAAACCGTCCTGAAGACGCGCTGAAAGTCGGCGCTGTCGATGCGGTGGTTGCTCCTGAAAAATTGCAGGATGCCGCCCTTGAGCTGATCAAACGCGCCGTTTCCGGCGAGTTCGACTACAAGGCCAAGCGTCAACCGAAGCTGGAAAAACTCAAGCTGAACGCCATTGAGCAAATGATGGCTTTCGAAACCGCCAAAGGTTTCGTGGCTGGCCAGGCCGGCCCGAACTACCCGGCCCCGGTCGAAGCGATCAAGACCATCCAGAAAGCCGCGAACTTCGGTCGTGACAAGGCGCTGGAAGTCGAAGCCGCAGGTTTCGTGAAACTGGCCAAGACCTCTGCCGCGCGGAGCTTGATCGGTCTGTTCCTGAACGATCAGGAACTGAAGAAAAAGGCCAAGGCCTACGATGAAATCGCCAAGGACGTGAAGCAGGCTGCCGTACTGGGCGCCGGCATCATGGGTGGCGGTATCGCCTATCAGTCGGCTTCCAAAGGCACGCCGATCCTGATGAAGGACATCAACGAGCACGGTATCGAGCAAGGTCTGGCGGAAGCCGCCAAGCTGCTGGTCGGCCGCGTTGATAAAGGCCGCATGACCGCCGCGAAAATGGCTGAAGTGCTCAACGGCATTCGTCCGACCCTGTCCTACGGCGATTTCGGTCACGTCGATCTGGTCGTTGAAGCCGTGGTCGAGAATCCGAAGGTCAAGCAAGCCGTTCTGGCGGAAGTCGAAGACAAGGTCAAAGAGGACACCATCCTCGCGTCCAACACCTCGACCATTTCCATCAGCCTGCTGGCTAAAGCCCTCAAGCGTCCGGAAAACTTCGTCGGCATGCACTTCTTCAACCCGGTGCACATGATGCCGCTGGTGGAAGTGATCCGTGGCGAGAAGTCCAGCGAGCTGGCGATTGCCACCACCGTTGCCTACGCCAAGAAAATGGGCAAGAACCCGATCGTCGTCAACGACTGCCCAGGCTTCCTGGTCAACCGCGTACTGTTCCCGTACTTCGGCGGTTTCGCCAAGCTGGTCAGCGCCGGTGTGGACTTCGTCCGTATCGACAAGATCATGGAAAAATTCGGCTGGCCGATGGGCCCGGCGTACCTGATGGATGTGGTCGGCATCGACACCGGCCACCACGGTCGTGACGTGATGGCTGAAGGCTTCCCGGATCGCATGAAGGACGACCGTCGTTCGGCCATCGACGTGCTTTACGAAGCCAAGCGTCTGGGGCAGAAGAACGGCAAGGGCTTCTATGCCTACGAGGCCGACAAGAAAGGCAAGCAGAAGAAAGTCGCCGATCCGTCGGTACTGGAAGTGCTCAAGCCGATCGTCTACGAGCAGCGCGAAGTCACTGACGAAGACATCATCAACTGGATGATGATCCCGCTGTGCCTGGAAACCGTGCGTTGCCTGGAAGACGGCATCGTCGAAACCGCCGCCGAAGCCGACATGGGTCTGGTTTACGGTATTGGTTTCCCTCCATTCCGTGGCGGTGCGCTGCGCTACATCGACTCGATCGGTGTTGCCGAGTTCGTTGCCCTGGCCGACCAGTACGCTGATTTGGGCGCGCTGTACCACCCGACCGCGAAGCTGCGCGAAATGGCCAAGAACGGCCAGAGCTTCTTCGGTTAAGCGCCCCCAACTAGAGTGAGAGTGAACTTATGAGCTTGAATCCTAGAGACGTCGTGATTGTCGACTTCGGTCGTACTCCGATGGGCCGCTCCAAGGGCGGCATGCACCGCAACACCCGCGCCGAAGACATGTCGGCGCACCTGATCAGCAAACTGCTGGAGCGCAACACCAAGGTCGATCCTGCCGAAGTCGAGGACGTGATCTGGGGCTGTGTGAACCAGACCCTGGAGCAAGGCTGGAACATCGCGCGCATGGCGTCGCTGATGACTCAGATCCCGCACACTTCGGCGGGCCAGACCGTCAGCCGTCTGTGTGGCTCGTCGATGAGCGCGCTGCACACCGCTGCGCAAGCGATCATGACCGGTAACGGTGACGTGTTCGTGGTTGGCGGCGTCGAGCATATGGGCCACGTGAGCATGATGCACGGTGTCGATCCGAACCCGCACATGTCCCTGTACGCGGCGAAAGCCTCGGGCATGATGGGCCTGACCGCTGAAATGCTGGGCAAAATGCACGGCATCACTCGCGAACAGCAGGACGCCTTTGGCGTGCGTTCCCACCAGCTCGCCCACAAGGCGACTGTGGAAGGCAAGTTCAAGGACGAAATCATCCCGATGCAGGGTTACGACGAGAACGGTTTCCTGAAAACCTTCGACTACGACGAAACCATTCGTCCGGAAACCACCCTGGAAAGTCTGGCGGCTCTGAAGCCGGCGTTCAATCCAAAGGGCGGCACCGTGACGGCCGGTACTTCGTCGCAGATCACTGATGGTGCTTCGTGCATGATCGTGATGTCGGCGCAGCGTGCACAGGACCTGGGCATCCAGCCTCTGGCGGTGATTCGTTCGATGGCGGTAGCGGGTGTGGACCCGGCCATCATGGGCTATGGTCCGGTACCGGCTACCCAGAAAGCGCTGAAGCGTGCGGGCCTGGGTATCAACGATATCGACTTCTTCGAGCTCAACGAAGCGTTCGCCGCACAGGCCCTGCCAGTGCTGAAAGACCTGAAAGTGCTCGACAAGATGAATGAGAAGGTTAACCTGCACGGCGGCGCGATCGCCCTGGGTCACCCGTTCGGTTGCTCCGGTGCCCGTATTTCCGGCACGTTGCTGAACGTGATGAAGCAGAATGGCGGCACCTTCGGGGTGGCCACCATGTGCATTGGCCTCGGCCAAGGCATCTCCACCGTCTTCGAACGCGTTTAAGCGTCTCGTCGATGGAAGCCGGGGCCAAGTGCCCCGGTTTTTGTTTTTGCGGATTTATTTTTGTTTTTATTTTGAAAAAATTTGAGTGAGGGCCGAAGCATGCCGATACAACCTGGGCTCTACCAACATTACAAAGGTCCGCAGTACCGCGTATTCAGTGTTGCGCGGCATTCCGAGACCGAAGAAGAAGTGGTCTTTTACCAAGCCCTGTATGGCGATTACGGCTTCTGGGTACGTCCCTTGAGCATGTTCCTGGAGTCCGTCGAGGTTGACGGGGAGCAGGTCCCACGCTTTGCTTTGGTGCAAGCCGAACCGAGCCTTTTTTCGAAGCCGTAAGGCGAGTGCGCGCAAAACCCTGCGCTTGACCTCACCTTGTAGCCACTATATATAGCGGTGCCGCGTCAGGCGCCAACCGCCTTTCACTTCTAGAATTCAGGAATTTTCTGATCCATGGGCAAATCGCTGGTCATTGTGGAATCCCCGGCTAAGGCCAAGACCATCAACAAGTATCTGGGCAACCAATACGTGGTGAAGTCGAGTATCGGCCATATCCGAGACCTGCCCACCAGCGGTTCGGCTAGCGCCAGCAAGGAGCCTGCCGCCAAGCGCGGCAAGGCTGCTGCGGGCGAAGCGCCAGCGCTGTCGCCGAAAGAGAAGGCGCGCAAGCAGCTGGTCTCGCGCATGGGTGTCGATCCCGAGCATGGCTGGAAAGCCAAGTACGAGATCCTCCCGGGCAAGGAAAAGGTCATCGAGGAGCTGCGCCGGCTCGCCAAGGATGCTGACACCATCTATCTCGCAACCGACTTGGATCGCGAGGGGGAAGCCATTGCCTGGCACCTGCGCGAAGCCATCGGTGGTGATGACAGCCGCTACAAGCGCGTGGTGTTCAACGAAATCACCAAGAAGGCGATTCAGGAAGCCTTTTCGGAGCCGGGCGAACTCGACATCGATCGAGTGAATGCGCAGCAGGCCCGTCGTTTCCTCGACCGCGTCGTTGGCTACATGGTCTCGCCGCTGCTGTGGGCGAAGATCGCCCGTGGCCTGTCCGCCGGTCGTGTGCAATCGGTTGCCGTGAAACTGGTGGTCGAGCGTGAGCGTGAGATTCGCGCGTTCAACCCGGAAGAGTACTGGGAAGTGCATGCCGACCTTGGCACTGCCAAAGGCTCGACCGTGCGTTTCGAAGTGGCTCGCGAGAAAGGCGAAGCCTTCAAACCGTTGAACGAAGCGCAGGCGACGGCCGCGCTGGAGAAGCTCAAGTCCTCCAGCTACAGCATCGTCAAGCGTGAAGACAAACCGACCAGCAGCAAGCCGTCGGCACCGTTCATTACCTCCACACTGCAACAGGCCGCGAGCAATCGACTGGGCTTCGGTGTGAAGAAAACCATGATGATGGCCCAGCGTCTCTATGAAGCCGGCTACATCACTTATATGCGTACCGACTCGACCAATCTCTCGGCTGATGCCGTGGCGATGGCGCGCGACTACATCGAAACCGAGTTCGGCAAGAAGTACCTGCCGGAGTCGCCGAACGTCTACAGTAGCAAGGAAGGCGCACAAGAGGCTCACGAAGCGATTCGTCCTTCCGACGCCAACACCACGCCAAGCAAGCTGGCTGGCATGGAGCGTGACGCTGAGCGCCTCTACGAGCTGATCTGGCGCCAGTTCCTTGCTTGCCAGATGCTGCCGGCGCAATACTTGTCGACCACGGTCAGCGTCGCTGCCGGCGACTTCGAGCTGCGCGCCAAGGGTCGCATCCTGAAGTTCGACGGTTACACTCGCGTGCTGCCGCAAATCACCAAGCCTGGCGACGATGACGTTCTGCCGGACATGGCGCAGGGCGACGTGATGAAGCTGATCAAGCTCGATCCGTCCCAGCACTTCACCAAGCCGCCGGCCCGTTATTCGGAAGCCAGCCTGGTGAAGGAAATGGAAAAGCGCGGCATCGGTCGTCCTTCGACTTACGCTGCGATCATTTCGACCATTCAAGATCGCGGCTACGTGACCCTGCACAACCGTCGCTTCTATTCGGAAAAGATGGGCGACATCGTTACCGAGCGTCTGTCGGAAAGCTTCTCGAATCTCATGGACTACGGCTTCACCGCCGGCATGGAAGAGAATCTCGATGACGTGGCCCAGGGCGAACGCGACTGGAAAAACGTGCTGGACGAGTTCTACGGCGACTTCAAGAAAAAACTCGAAGTGGCGGAGAATCCGGAAGCCGGCATGCGTGCCAACCAGCCGGTGATGACCGATATTCCGTGCACCACCTGCGGCCGTCCGATGCAGATTCGTACTGCATCGACCGGTGTATTCCTCGGTTGCTCGGGGTACAGCCTGCCGCCGAAAGAGCGCTGCAAGGCCACCGTCAACCTGGTGCCGGGCGACGAAATCGCGGCGGATGACGAGGGTGAGTCGGAATCCCTGGTACTGCGCGGCAAGCATCGCTGCCCGATCTGCAGCACAGCCATGGACGCCTACCTGCTCGACGAGAAACGCAAGCTGCACATCTGCGGTAACAACCCGGATTGCGCTGGCTATGAAATCGAAGAAGGCAGCTATCGCATCAAGGGCTACGAAGGCCCGAGCCTGGAGTGCGACAAGTGCGGCAGCGAGATGCAGCTCAAGACCGGACGTTTCGGCAAGTTCTTCGGTTGCACCAACCCGACGTGCAAGAACACTCGCAAACTGCTGAAGAGCGGTGATGCGGCGCCGCCGAAGATGGATCCGGTGAAGATGCCTGAGCTGAAATGCGAAAAGGTCAACGACACCTACATCCTGCGCGATGGTGCGTCCGGTCTGTTCCTGGCGGCCAGCCAGTTCCCGAAAAACCGCGAGACCCGTGCTCCGCTGGTGATCGAGATTCTGCCGCACAAGGACGAAATCGATCCGAAGTACCACTTCCTGTGCGAAGCGCCGCAGAAGGATCCGGATGGCCTGCCAGCCGTGATCCGCTATAGCCGCAAGACCAAGGAGCAATACGTTCAGACCGAAGTCGACGGCAAGCCTACAGGCTGGAAAGCGTTCTTCGATGGTGGCAAGTGGACGGTCGAAGACAAGCGCCCGGCAAAAGCCAAGGCTTGAGCAAACGCTGATCTGAAGGTGCGCTGATCAGTCATCTTCAATAAAAAAGGCCGCATGACAACCTTCGGGTTTTCATGCGGCCTTTTTGTTTAATGCTTGCGGTCGGATCGGCTGATCCATGACACTGTCCGGCCTGTGTGAAGCAATTATTTCGTTGTGGAGAGTGCCGACATGGCCCACGAACTCTATACCCGTACCAATCAGAAGATCTATTTCGCGGGTTTGTCGCTGGAAGCGCTGGCCAGGGCCGAAGAGGGGCGGGCGATGAATTCGCTGGCGCTGATTCAGGCCGGGCGCGAATCCGCACTGTTTCATCTCTACGGTGCGTTGTTGGGGTTGTGTCATGAAATCGCCGGCTTCTATCGTCTGCCGCAAGCCAATGCGTCGCGAGCGGAAACCTTGCTGACCCGCGAAGTGCTGGAGTCGATTGCCATTCCTGAGCTGGCGGAGATGATTGAACTGGCGGGCAATTCGGAGACTTGGCTGGCTAAATTGCTGGCCGCGCACTCGGCGCTGTTTCAGCCGCCACGGGTGCCACACAAGCCGAAGGGCGATGTGACGCAGCCGTTGATTCAGGCGGTGAATCTGGATGAAGAAGAGGTGGTTGAAGAGTTGAGTCGCGAAGAGCTCGAGAGCTGGCGGCAGAACCTCAAGGGGCTGGCGATCCGTTTCCGTGAAGGCTTGAACGAGTGCTGAGGGGCTCTGGACTGGCGGCGACGAGAGGCGTGCTGCTGGTCAAGATCCCGAGCGAAGCCTGAATGATGTCTATATAATCCCTGCCTTTCGTGGAGAACAGACCTATATGCCAACGTCCTTTCTAGAAATTGTCGAGCTACCAGACGGCCGAATCGAACTGCGCAGGGCCGAGGACGAGGGTTCTCTGGTGACTCTGGATTTCTCCGAGGATGCCAAGGCGTTTCTGCAGGGCCAGCACGTTGAAATTGCCAAGGCGATGTTGAGCGTCGGTGTGCAAATGGCGGGGCGTATGGTTGAAGGCGAATTCGACAAGGATGAGGGGCCGCGGGTTCTTCACTGATCCGCTGTCTGCCAGTTACTCCTCCAGATCGGCTTCTCTATCCCTGGAGAAGCCCTGCGCTTTACATGGCGCGCATTGTTGCTGAATCACCCCAAACGAATGTTCAGGCTTTGAGCGTCACCGGTGCGGGCGGCGCTGATCAGCTGTTGCCGTGACCCTGCGCTCAGAGGGTTCAACCATGTGACAACCGTGTGGCTGCGGCCCAGGCGTAATGCTTCACAGGCCAATTGCTGAGCGCTTTGGGCGCCGCGCGGTTGCAACAGCAGGATGCGTTCGCGATTCAATCCTGCGTCCCGCAGCCAGGTCTGGGTCAGGCTGGCAGGCGGTGCAATCAAGGTCAGCCAGCGTGCGTCCTGATCCTCGCTCAGTTCGCGAAGAATCGGAGCCAGCAGGCTCAGGCAGTTCCCGGTCGCGCCGCGCAGTGACAGCTCGCTGAACGCTTCAGGTTCGGTATTCCACGGGCGCTCGACGACATCCTTGAGGATAGGGGCGAGCGGTTGCGCCAGAAACGCTTCGAACAACGGCAGTTGTGTTTGCTGAGGTGCGTGTGGGAACTGCATAAAGCCTCCTTTAGCGGCGGATGACGCCGACACTCAAGCCTTCGATGACCAGTTCCTGGTCTTTCAGGTTGACTTCGATAGGGGCGAACTCGGGGTTTTCGGCAATCAGCCAGACTTTGCTGCCGTCACGCTTGAAGCGTTTGACGGTGACTTCGTCGCCGATCCGCGCAACCACGATCTGACCGTTGCGTGCCTCGCGGGTGGTGTGAACCGCCAGCAGGTCGCCGTCGAAAATACCGATGTCCTTCATGCTCATGCCGTGGACGCGCAACAGGTAATCGGCGCGTGGATGAAAGAAGGCCGGATTGATGTTGCAGGATTCTTCGATGTGCTGCTGAGCGAGAATCGGCGCGCCGGCAGCCACTCGACCGATGATCGGCAGGGTGGATTCGTCGACCTTGGCTTCGAAACCAGGGATGCGAATGCCGCGAGAAGCACCGGGAGTCATTTCGATCGCGCCTTTACGGGCGAGCGCCTTGAGGTGCTCTTCGGCCGCGTTTGGCGACTTGAAACCCAGCTCCTGAGCGATTTCCGCACGAGTCGGCGGGTAGCCGTTGTCTTCGAGGCAGCGTTTGATAAAGGCCAGAATCTCGGCTTGGCGTGGCGTCAGCTTAAGCATATTGATCGCTCTGTCTTTTTATACAGTGACTGGGATTATATACAGTGAAGCGGTCTTGGCAATGATCGTTTTTTGCCATGCCGCCGGACTGTCAGTGACGACGCCGATTAATGTGGCGTCCTTGTTGTGGTTAAATAACTGACCGACCATTCCCAAAACGAACTGGCAGGCTTGACAAGGCATAGGCTGAAACGTATGTTTCAAACAAGTGTTTGTCAGGCGGAGTAGCCATGGCCCAGTCGGAAACCGTTGAACGCATTCTTGATGCTGCAGAACAGCTGTTCGCGGAAAAAGGTTTCGCTGAAACCTCATTGCGTCTGATCACCAGCAAGGCAGGGGTCAACCTCGCTGCGGTGAACTATCACTTCGGCTCGAAGAAGGCGCTGATACAGGCAGTTTTTTCGCGCTTCCTTGGCCCGTTCTGCATAAGCCTCGACAAAGAGCTGGAGCGCCGCCAGGCCAAGCCAGAGAACAAGCCTTCGCTCGAAGAGCTGCTGGAAATTCTCGTCGAGCAAGCACTGGTGGTACAGCCACGCAGCGGCAACGACCTGTCGATTTTCATGCGTTTGCTGGGGCTTGCATTCAGTCAGAGTCAGGGCCACTTGCGTCGGTATCTGGAAGACATGTACGGCAAGGTTTTCCGTCGCTACATGTTGCTGGTAAACGAAGCTGCCCCGCGTATTCCTCCGATCGAACTGTTCTGGCGCGTGCACTTCATGCTCGGTGCTGCAGCATTCAGCATGTCCGGGATCAAGGCCTTGCGCGCGATTGCCGAGACCGATTTCGGCGTCAACACCTCCATCGAGCAAGTGATGCGTCTGATGGTGCCGTTCCTGGCAGCCGGCATGCGTGCCGAAACTGGCGTCACTGACACTGCAATGGCCACCGCGCAGTTGCGACCACGCAGCAAGTCTGCGCCGACACCTGCCAAGGTTTAACCGTCCATGGGTGGGCGCGGCAGCTGACATCCGCTAAGCTAGCCGCCCATGTCGACTCTCGTTCTGAACCCGTTTCTCATTGAAATCACCGACCCGCCGGGAAATGCCGCAGGTGGTGATTTCGTGGGCGACGGGTTTTTCGTTTTCAAGGAATCTCTATGACTGCTGGCCTGCAAGGCTCGTTGATGGTGGACGTCGCCGGTACCTGGCTGACGGCCGAAGATCGCCAATTGTTGCGCCAGCCCGAAGTGGGCGGCCTGATCATCTTTGCCCGCAATATCGAGCACCCACGCCAGGTGCGCGAACTGAGCGCGGCGATCCGTGCGATTCGTCCGGACTTGCTGTTGGCGGTGGATCAGGAAGGCGGTCGCGTTCAGCGTCTGCGTCAGGGCTTCGTCCGTTTGCCAGCCATGCGCGCCATTGCCGACAACCCGCACGCCGAATACCTGGCCGAACAATGCGGCTGGATCATGGCCACCGAAGTGCTGGCGGTCGGCCTCGACCTGAGCTTCGCGCCGGTGCTGGATCTGGATTACCAGCGCAGCGCCGTCGTCGGCACCCGCTCGTTTGAAGGTGACCCGGAGCGCGCCGCGCTACTCGCCGGTGCTTTCATCAAAGGCATGAACAGCGCCGGCATGGCCGCCACCGGCAAGCATTTCCCCGGCCATGGCTGGGCGGAAGCCGATTCCCACGTCGCAATTCCCAACGACGAGCGCAGCCTCGAAGAGATCCGCGCCAATGATCTGGTACCGTTCGCCAAACTGAGCAAGCAACTGGCCGCCGTCATGCCGGCTCACGTGATTTATCCGCAAGTCGACTCACAGCCCGCCGGTTTCTCCCGGCGCTGGTTGCAGGACATCCTGCGCGGCGAGCTGCAGTTCGACGGCGTTATCTTCAGCGATGACCTGTCGATGGCCGGCGCACATGTGGTTGGCGACGCCGCCAGTCGTATCGAAGCTGCACTCAGTGCCGGTTGCGACATGGGCCTGGTGTGCAACGACCGCGCGGCCGCCGAGCTGGCCCTGAGCGCCGCGCAGCGCATGAAGGTCAAGCCGTCGCCGCGCATCGCACGCATGCGCGGTCAGGCGTTCGCCAACACCGAATACCGTCAGGATCCGCGCTGGCTGACCGCTGTCGGCGCGCTCAAAGACGCTCAACTGATCGATTAAGGATTTTTTCGCTATGACGGTTTACGCAATCATCGGCGGCACTGGCCTGACCCAGCTGGAAGGCCTGAGCATTCGTCAGTCGCTGGCGGTGGATACGCCTTATGGCGCGCCATCGGCCGAGGTCCAGATTGGCGAATACGCCGGCAAGGAAGTGCTGTTCCTCGCTCGTCACGGTCATCCGCATCGCTTCCCGCCGCACAAGGTCAACTACCGCGCCAACCTGTGGGCGTTGAAGCAGGCAGGGGCCGAAGCGATCATCGCGATCAACGCCGTGGGCGGGATTCATCCTGCAATGGGCACCGGACATTTCTGCGTGCCGCATCAGATCGTGGACTACACCAGTGGTCGCGACCACACCTATTTCGCGGATGATCTGGAACATGTCACACACATCGACTTCAGCTTTCCCTACAGCGAGCCGCTGCGTCAGCAACTGATTGCTGCCTTGGCCGCCGAAGGTTGCGAGTACAGCGATCAGGGCGTTTACGCCTGCACCCAGGGCCCGCGCCTGGAAACCGTGGCCGAGATCGTGCGTCTGGAGCGTGACGGCTGCGACATCGTCGGCATGACCGGCATGCCGGAAGCGGCGCTGGCCCGTGAGCTTGATCTGGATTACGCCTGTCTCTCACTGGTGGTGAACCCGGCGGCGGGCAAGACTACTGAAGTAATCACCATGGCCGAGATCGAGCAGGCGTTACATGACGGCATGGGCAAGGTGAAGTCGACGTTGGCGCGCGTACTCAGGGGCTGAGTCTTGCTCGGAACCGAGTCGAGCCTTTCGCGGGCAAGTCCGCTCCCACAGAGGTCACGCTAAACCTGTGGGAGCGGGCTTGCCCGCGAATCGATCTGACAGCCGACAAAGACTCAGCGTTTTTCAAACTTGTCCGGCAAGGGCGCAAACAGCGCCTCGATATCGTCACTCTGCAGCTTCCAGTCCCCGGCCTTGCGCCCATCCAGCACGCCGGCCGCCAGGTCGGATTTTTCCTTCTGCAAGTGCTGAATCTTCTCCTCGACCGTGCCCCGGGCAATCATCTTGTAGACGAACACTGGCTTTTCCTGACCAATGCGATAAGCACGGTCGGTTGCCTGATTCTCGGTCGCCGGGTTCCACCACGGATCGTAGTGAATCACCGTGTCGGCTTCCGTCAGGTTCAGACCTACGCCGCCAGCCTTCAGGCTGATCAGAAAGATCTGACGCTTGCCGCTCTGGAATTCCTTCACTGGTGTACGCCGATCACGGGTCTGTCCCGTCAGCAGCGCATAGGCAACATTGCGTTTTTTCAGCTCGTCCTCGATCAGTGACAGCATCGAAGTGAACTGCGAGAACAGCAGAATCCGCCGACCTTCCTCAAACAATTCCTCAAGCATTTCCATCAGGCTGTCGAGCTTGCCCGAGGTGCTGCCGCGAGCGGGCAGGGTGGCGTCGTTGACCAGGCGTAAATCGCAGCAGACCTGCCGCAGCTTGAGCAGTGCTTCGAGAATGATGATCTGACTGCGTGCCACACCTTTGCGGGTGATCTCGTCGCGAACCTTCTTGTCCATGGCCAGGCGCATGGTTTCGTATACGTCGCGCTGAGCTTCGTTGAGTTCGACCCAGTGGATGATCTCGGTTTTCGGCGGCAGCTCGGTCGCAACCTGTTCCTTGGTGCGGCGCAGCAGGAACGGTTTGATCCGACCGTTGAGGTGCTGAAGTCTGACTTCGCTCGCGCGCTTTTCAATCGGCACGCGGTAATCGGCATTGAAGCTTTTGACGTCGCCAAGCCAGCCGGGCAGCAGGAAGTGAAACAATGACCACAGTTCGCCCAGGTGATTTTCCAACGGCGTACCGCTCAGGCACAGGCGCTGACGAGCATTGAGTTCACGGGCAGCCTGGGCGGCTTTGCTGTTCGGGTTCTTGATGTACTGCGCTTCATCCAGCACCAATACATGCAGCGGCTGCTGAGCCAGACGCTCGACATCTTTGGGCAGCAACGCATAGGTTGTGAGGATCAGGTCGAAATCGGCCAGATGCTCGAAATGCTTTTTGCGGCTGGCACCGTACAGGGCGACAACCTTGAGCTGCGGCGTGAAGTGCGCCGCTTCGTCCAGCCAGTTGGGAATCAGGCTGGTAGGCATCACCACCATGCACGGCCGATCCAGACGCCCGGAGTTCTTTTCGCTGAGAATATGCGCCAGTGTCTGTAGGGTTTTGCCCAGGCCCATGTCGTCCGCGAGAATCCCGCCGACCTCAAGTTGCCGCAGCGACTGCATCCAGCTCAAGCCTTCGAGCTGATAAGGCCGCAGCGTCGCATTCAGTCCCTTCGGTGCTTTGGCGCTGTAATCGCGGATGTCGCGCAAGCGCTGGGCGAAGCTGCGAATCTGCTCGCCACCCTCCCAGAGCAGGGGAATGCCTTCCAGCGAATTCAGGCGCGTGGCGTCGGCCTTGCTCAGGCGCAAGGTGGTTTCACCCGGCTCCTGCAAATAGAACTCGCCGAGGGTCGCGAGTACCGGCTTCAGCCGGCCGAGGGGCAGGGCAACTTGTAACGGCCCGTGCTCGCTGTTGCGTTGCGGGATGTTCACCAGAATCAGTTCATCGTCGCGACGGCGGGCGAGGCGTTCCGGGTTGAGAATTTCCGTGTGCGAACGCATCAGGTTGAGCAGGATCGGCAGCAGGCTCAGGCGCTCGCCGTTGACGATGATCCCAAGCTCCAGATCGAACCAGTCGCGTTCCGGCGCCTGCTCGACGGTGGCGTACCAGTCGTCGACGGCGGTCAGATCGAAACCGAACTCATCGTCGACCAACAGCTCCCAGCCCTGGGTGCGCAGCTTCGGCAGATCGTTGAGAGTGAATGTCAGCCAGGCGCTGTCGTTGACCATCTCGTAGAGTTCGCCGGCGCTTTCCGGCAGGGCCTTGCTCTGCCGGGTGGCGATGCGAAAACCGAGAATTCGCAGTTGCTCGCGGTAGCTCTGTTCGATGTCCGGGTGGCGTTTGACCCGCAGGGTCTGGGCTTCCTGGCGAATCAGAATGTCGCTGTTCTTCTGGCCGCTGACGTATTCGTCGAGGTAACTGAAGGACAGCGCCGCGCGATGCTGGATATAACGCTGCATCTTGCCGTTGCGCGGTTCGAACGCGCTGAACTCGACACTCGCCAGCCATAGCCGCGGCACCGGTTGCACGTTGTCCACCAGCACTTGCGGCGGCGCCTTCGGGCTGCGGTTTTCCAGCACAGCCTGGAGTTTTTCCAGCAGTTCGGCGTCTTTGGCAGCGGCGGGGTATTCGAGGGTTTCCTGCACTTGCAGCAATACCGCCGCGCAATGTTTGCAGTTGCTGTGAACCGGACAGGTGCAGGTGGCGTCGACCATCAGCAGCGTGCCTTTGGCCGACTCGCGCAGGTGAATCGTCTGACGGTAAACGTTACCGCCAGAGCCTTCGCAGCTGGCGGTAATGGTCGCATCGCCGACCTGCACGATCCGCACCCGGTTTTCCAGCGCGTAGCGGCGGCCACGCTCCAGACTTTGTTCCTTGAATCGGCTGACCCAGGAGGAGGCCAGCGGTTTACTCAGTGGCGGGGGCATAAGGACTTCGATCAGTCCGGAACGACTTCAGGCGCTTCCCGAGGCGCGGGCGCCGTCAGTGAAGTGATCTTGATCAGCAAGGCCAGGTGGCCGTTGTCGAGGTAGTTGAGTTGGCCGTTCTTGGTGTGGCTGTCCTGTTTCAGGCGCTCGCTGGCGGTGACCATGCCGTTGGCGTCGATCTGGTTGACCCAGAAGTCGGCGTTCACGTCGGTAAAGCGTCCGAGCTTCATTTCGATGGTGCCTTCGATCGGGAACTGGCCGAACTGCTCCTGACCATCGCTGACCGCAACTTTGGCGGGCGTCTCGCCCAGGGTCTGCTGCCAGGCTTTGTGCATCAGCACGCTGTACTCGCCGCTGGCGGTGAGTTTGGTCACAACATCGTTCAGCGCCGGGGTGCGCTTGCTGTCATCGCCCAGGCGTTGGGCGCCCGCCGCCCAGTCTTCCGGTGCAGCGCGGCTGACAATCGCCGGCACGGCGTTCTGGCGTACCAGAATCATTTCGACCTGATACAGGTCATCGGCAAACGCCGTCGGTGCTACCAGAGTCAGTATCAAGGTCAATGAGCGAAACAGGCGCATGCGGCGTCCTTCAAGCAGTTTTCGGGATGAGGCGCTCGAACAGCGCCTCCACAGTATTAAAGCGCTCTTCCGGGCGCTCCATCGGCACCTGGAACTTGAACATCGTGGCGCCTTCGAATTTGTAGCGTTTTGGCTGGCTCTGGATCAGTTTGATCAGGGTCATCGGGTCGACCGGCGTCTGCGCCGCGAACTCGATGCGCCCACCTTGCGGGCCGCCATCGACTTTCTTGATGCCCAGCTGCTCGGCCTGCAATTTCAGCGCCGTGATGCGCACCAGATTCTTGGTCGGCTCCGGCAGCAGACCGAAGCGGTCGATCATCTCGACTTGCAGATCTTTCAGGCCTTCCTCGTCGGTGGCCGAAGCGATGCGCTTGTACAGGATCAGGCGTGCGTGCACATCCGGGAGATAATCTTCCGGAATCAGCGCCGGCACCCGCAGATTCACTTCCGGGCCACCGCCGAGCGGTTGATCGAGGTTCGGCTGCTCGCCCTTGCGGATCGACTTCACTGCGCGCTCGAGCATTTCCATGTACAGCGTGAAGCCGACAGCTTGAATCTGACCGCTCTGACCGTCGCCCAGCAGTTCGCCGGCGCCACGGATTTCCAGGTCGTTGGTGGCCAGCACGAAGCCCGCACCCAGATCCTGAGTATTGGCAATTGCCTCCAGACGCTTTTCCGCATCGCCGGTGATCTGCTGACGTGGTGGGGTCAGCAGGTAGGCGTAAGCCTGGTGGTGACTGCGGCCAACGCGACCGCGCAGTTGGTGCAGTTGCGCCAGACCGAACTTGTCGGCGCGCTCGATGATGATGGTGTTGGCGCTCGGCACGTCGATGCCGGTCTCGATGATGGTCGAGGCGATCAGCACGTTGAAGCGCTTGTGGTAGAAGTCGCTCATCACCTGTTCGAGTTCGCGTTCGCGCATCTGCCCGTGGCCGATGCCGATTCGCGCTTCCGGCACCAGTTCGGCCAGATCGGCGGCGCACTTCTCGATGGTCTTAACGTCGTTGTGCAGGTAATAAACCTGCCCACCGCGCAGCAGCTCGCGCAGCAAGGCCTCTTTGACCGTGCTCTTGTTCTGCTCCATGACGAAAGTGCGCACCGACAGGCGTCGTGCCGGCGGCGTGGCGATGATCGACAGGTCGCGCATGCCCGACACCGCCATGTTCAGCGTGCGCGGAATCGGCGTGGCGGTCAGCGTAAGGATGTCGACTTCGCTGCGCAGGGCCTTGAGCTGTTCCTTCTGACGGACACCGAAACGGTGTTCTTCGTCGATGATCACCAGCCCGAGGTTTTTGATTTTGACGTCGTCCTGCAGCAACTTGTGAGTGCCGATGACGATGTCGATATTGCCTTCAGCCAGCTCGGCCACCGCAGCGTTCACTTCCTTGGCCGACTTGAAACGGCTCATCACTTCCACGGTCACCGGCCAGTCGGCGAAGCGGTCGCGGAAGCTGTTGTAATGCTGCTGGGCGAGCAGGGTGGTCGGCACCAGAATCGCCACCTGCTTGCCACCGTGCACGGCGATGAACGCGGCGCGCATGGCCACTTCGGTCTTGCCGAAACCCACGTCGCCGCAGACCAGTCGGTCCATCGGCTTCGGCGCGAGCATGTCTTCGCGCACGGCTTCGATGGTGGATTGCTGGTCCGGAGTCTCTTCGAACGGGAAACCGGCGCTGAAGGTCGCGTAATCGGCCTTCGGATCGGCAAACGCATAACCTTCGCGGGCGGCGCGGCGGGCATAGATATCGAGCAATTCGGCAGCCACGTCGCGCACTTGTTCGGCGGCCTTGCGCTTGGCTTTCTGCCAGGTCTCGGAGCCGAGGCGGTGCAGCGGGGCCAGTGCATCGTCGCTGCCGGTGTAACGGGCGATCAAATGCAGGTTGGCCACTGGCACGTAAAGCTTGGCGTTCTCGGCGTATTCGAGAGTCAGGAATTCGGCGGCCTGATTGTCGATTTCCAGAATCGTCAGGCCAAGATAACGACCGACGCCGTGGTCGATGTGCACCACTGGAGCGCCTTCGCGCAGTTCGGTGAGGTTCTTGATCACTGCATCGTTGTTGGCGTCTGCGCGTTTTTCGCGACGGCGGCGTTGCATCACGCGCTGGCCGAACAGTGGGCTCTCCGCAACCAGTGCCAGCGCCGGATCATCCAGCACCAGGCCTTCGTCGAGCGGGGCGATGGTGATCGCCAGGCGATCCTTGCTCGTGACAAAGTCCGGCCAGCTGTCGACGGTTTTCGGTCGCAGCTTCAGGCGATCCAGCAACTCCAGCAGCACTTCGCGACGGCCCGCGGATTCGGCGGTGAACAGCACGCGACCGGGGAATTCGTCGAGAAATGCCGAGAGCGCGGCCAGCGGCTGGGTAGCCTTGGCTTCGATCGCCAGGTTCGGCAAGGCCTGCGCCGGGAAGCGCTCGCGACCGGCGCCGGTTTCCACGTCCTGTTGACTGGCGACCACGCGCGGCCAGCTCTTCAGACGGGCGAAGCAGTCTTCCACTGGCAGGAACAGTTCGGCCGGAGGCAATAGAGGGCGGGATGGATCGACGCGGCGCTCTTCATAACGGTTGCGTACATCGTTCCAGAAGTTTTCCGCCGCCTGCTCGATGCCCGGCAGCGAGAACACTTGCGTGTCCTGCGGCAGGTAATCGAACAGGGTCGAGGTTTCTTCGAAGAACAGCGGCAGGTAGTACTCGATACCGGCCGGCGTAATGCCGCTGCTCAGGTCCTGGAAGATCGGGCAGCGACGGAAGTCGACGTCGAAACGCTCGCGAAAGCGCGCCTTGAAGCGGGTGACCGCGTCTTTCTGCAGCGGGAATTCCTTGGCAGGCAGCAACTTGACCGAATCGACCTTGTCGATGGAGCGCTGGTTTTCCGGATCGAAGGTACGCAGGGTTTCGATTTCGTCGTCGAACAGGTCGATGCGATACGGCAGTTTGCTGCCCATCGGGAACAGGTCGATCAGCGCGCCGCGCACCGTGAACTCGCCGTGCTCGTAGACCGTGTCGACGTAGCGATAGCCGCTGGCTTCGAGACGTAAGCGCATTTGCTCGACATCGAGTTTCTGTCCGACGTCCAGCACCAGGCTGCTGCCGAGCAGGAATTTGGTCGGCGCCAGACGGTGCAGGGCGGTGGTGATCGGCACCACCAGCACGCCATGTTCCAGCTCCGGCAGTCTATAAAGGCTGGCGATGCGCTGGGAGATGATGTCCTGGTGCGGCGAGAACAGGTCGTAGGGCAGGGTTTCCCAGTCGGGGAAATGCAGCACCGGCAAATCCGGGGCGAAGAAGCTCAGCTCCTGCTCCAGCCGTTCGGCACTCTGGCTGTCGGCGGTCAAAAGCAGCGTGAAGCGCTTGGCAGCGCTGGCAGCCTCGGCAATCGCCAGGCTCAGGGCGGCACCGGGGAGGTTGCCCCAGTGCTGTTTACCTGCCGCGGCAGGGAGAAGCGGTAGACGCAGAACAGGCACGGAAGGTTGAGCTCCAGGCGTTGCGACAAAGTCGGTAATTGTAGCGGCGTCCGGTGCCGCCTGTCAGTTGCAGGATGCGTCTATCTGCGCTGTTTGGGAAAAATGTAGTGGTAACCATAAAAACCAGCGCTTTTTTTACGGTTATGTAGTGCCAAATGTTGGTGGTGTTACGGAGGGTTACAGACATCGTCTAACAGTCGTCGAAAAAATGGCTGCGCTGGAAGCCCCGGTTTTACTGGGCTGGCGAGGAGCGTTATTTTTTTGGACGGATTTTTGTTACCGATTGCGCGACAAGCGCGCATTGCTACAAGAGGTTCTCGGCGGCATAATGTAGCCCCTTTTTTCTGCCCCTACATGTGGAAGGTTACCGTGACTCAGAAGCCCGACCAGTGTCTTGGTGAATGGATCGACCGTGAAGCACTCGCAGAAGCGATGATTCCGCTTATCGGTCAGCTCTACCGCAACAACAACGTGGTGAGCTCGATCTATGGCCGCAGCCTGATCAACCAGTCTGTCATCGCGATTCTCAAAGCTCACCGCTTTGCTCGCCACCGTTCTGCCGACGACAGCGAACTCTCCGTCCACGAAACATTCCCACTGCTCAAGGCCATGAGCGAGCTCAAGCTCGGCGCGGCCTCGGTAGATCTGGGCAAGCTGGCGTACAAATTCCGCAACGAAGGCAACGGCCGCACCGCCGAGCAGTTCGTTCGCGAAGAAATGGCTGACGTGGTTGGCCAGCAAAACGCTTCGGCACGCAAAGGCACCGACGTTGTGCTGTACGGCTTCGGTCGTATCGGCCGTCTGCTGGCGCGTATCCTGATCGAGAAAACCGGTGGCGGCGACGGTCTGCGTCTGCGTGCCATCGTGGTGCGCAAAGGCGCCGAAAACGACCTGACCAAACGCGCCAGCCTGCTGCGTCGCGATTCGGTACACGGTTCGTTCAACGGCACCATCACCATCGACGAAGAAAACAACACCATCACCGCCAACGGCAACCTGATCCAGGTTATCTACGCGAAGAACCCTACCGAAGTGGATTACACCCAGTACGGCATCAAAGATGCGCTGCTGGTGGACAACACCGGTGTATGGCGTGATGCCGATGGCCTGGGTCAGCACTTGCAGTGCCCGGGTATCGACCGCGTTGTTCTGACCGCGCCTGGCAAGGGCAAGCTGAAGAACATCGTTCACGGTATCAACCACAACGAAATCACTGCTGACGACAAGATCGTGTCCGCCGCTTCCTGCACCACCAACGCCATCGTGCCGGTGCTGAAAGCTGTGAATGACAAGTTCGGCATCATCAACGGTCACGTCGAAACTGTTCACTCGTACACCAACGACCAGAACCTGATCGACAACTTCCACAAGGGCGATCGCCGTGGCCGTAGCGCCGCGCTGAACATGGTGATCACCGAGACCGGTGCTGCCACCGCTGCTGCCAAGGCCCTGCCTGAGCTGGCCGGCAAGCTGACCGGTAACGCGATCCGTGTTCCGACGCCGAACGTGTCGATGGCCATTCTCAACCTGAACCTTGAGAAAGCTGCCTCCCGTGAAGAGATGAACGAGTACCTGCGCTACATGGCGCTGCACTCCGATCTGCACAAGCAAATCGACTTCGTGAATTCGCAGGAAGTGGTTTCGACCGACTTCGTGGGCTCGCGCCACGCCGGTGTGGTCGACGCTGAAGCGACCATCGTTCAGGACAACCGCGTTGTTCTGTACGTCTGGTACGACAACGAGTTCGGTTACAGCTGCCAGGTGATCCGCGTGATGGAAGACATGGCCGGTGTAAACCCGCCAGCGTTCCCGCGCTAAGCCTTAGCTGCAAATGAAAACGCCCCGACTTTGGTCGGGGCGTTTTTGTTTGTGCGCGATTTGCCTTAGCGGGGGGTGGCGGCTTGTGCCGTGCGCAATTCGTGCTTGTTGCCACGGAACAGCACCAGCGTGGCGATCAAGCCCAGTACCGCAGCGCCACTGAGCCAGATCCCCGGTGCCGCCTTGTTATCCAGCACATGGATCAGATAAGTGCAGGCCGCCGGCGTAAAGCCACCGAAGGTTGCGGTCGCCAGGCTGTAAGCCAACGAGAAACCGGTTGTACGAACTTCTACCGGCATGATCTCGGTGAGCGCCACCACCATTGCCCCGTTGTACGAGCCGTACAGGAACGACAGCCACAACTCGACGATCAGCAGATGGCTGAAGCTCGGGTTCGCCACCAGCCACGACAACGCCGGGTAAGCGGTCAGGATCGCCAGAGTCGTCGCCGCCAACAGAAGGGGTTTACGCCCGACCTTGTCAGAAACTGCGCCCATCACCGGCAGCCAGAAGAAGTTCGACAGACCGATGCACACGGTCACCAGCAATGCATCGAAGTCCGACAGGTGCAATTCCGCCTTGCCGAACGTCGGCGTGTAGGCGGTGATCAGGTAGAACGACACCGTCGTCATGACCACCAGCGCCATGCCTGCGATGACGATGCCAAAGTTCTGACCGATCGAGCGGACAATTTCCTGCAGGGTAGGGCGATGTTTGCGCGCCTGGAACTCCGGGGTTTCCTCCAGCGAGCGGCGGATGACGAAAATCACCGGGACGATCATGCAGCCGATCAGGAACGGCACGCGCCAGCCCCATTCGCCCATCTGTTCCGGGCTCAGCCAGTGGTTGAGGCCGACACCGAGCAGGCCGGCGAATACCACGGCGGCTTGCTGGCTGGCGGACTGCCAACTGACGAAAAAGCCCTTTCGGCCGGGCGTGGCGATTTCCGCCAGGTACACCGACACACCGCCCAGTTCCACGCCGGCCGAGAAGCCTTGCAGCAATCGACCGAACAGCACGATCAGCGGCGCGGCAACCCCAAGGGTGGCGTAGCCCGGCACGCAGGCAATCAGCACGGTGCCGGCCGCCATCAGGGCCAATGTGATGATCAGGCCCTGGCGTCGGCCGTGACGGTCGATGTAAGCGCCGAGAAAAATCGCACCCAACGGACGCATCAGGAAGCCGGCGCCGAAGGTGGCCAGGGAAAGCATCAGAGAAGCGAAAGCGCTGTCGGTAGGGAAGAAGGTCTTGGCAATGGCCGTGGCGTAGAAGCCGTAGACCATGAAGTCGAACATCTCGAGAAAGTTGCCGCTGACAACGCGAAAAATCGCCTTGCCTTTGCCGGTCGTGGAAGACATGGGTAGGTACTCGCTCTAAATCTTGTAAGAAAGCGTTGCGCTCGTAGCCCATAATGGCCGGCGCGGTTTTGCGGGGAGATGAAGAATTGTTAACTGGACGGTGGGGGATTCTCGTGCTGATGATCGGGGTTTTGTCCGGCTGCGGCAGCGGCGATTCTCTCGAGACTTTCGGCGGCCCGACCATGGGCAGCACCTATTCGATCAAGTATGTGCGCCACGCCAATCTGCCTGCCCCGCAGGAGGTTCGTGTCGAGGTGGAAAAAATCCTCGCGGACGTCGATCGGCAGATGTCGACTTACCGCGCAGACTCCGACATCTCGCGCTTCAACGCATTGCCGGCTGATCGCTGTCAGGTCATGCCCGCGCCGGTCCTTGAATTGATCCGCGTGGGCGAGCAGCTGTCACGGCAGAGCGAAGGTTCCTACGACCTCACGGTTGAGCCGCTGATGAACCTATGGGGTTTCGGCCCGCAGGGGCGTGAAGAAAAAGTCCCGGATGCGGCGGCGCTGGCCGAAGTTCGGCAGAGAGTCGGTCATCAGCACCTGCGCATCGATGGCGACCGGTTGTGCAAGGACGCGGCGGTCGAGGTGGACTTCGACAGCATCGCCGCCGGTTACGCGGTCGACACCATTGCCGCGCGGCTCGAGGCGCTGGGCATTCATGACTATCTTGCGGAAGCCACCGGCGAGCTCAAGGCGTCCGGCAAGAAACCCGACGGTTCGCCATGGCGTGTTGCACTGGAAGAGCCGCGCGACGATCAGCAGGTGGCAGAGCGTGTCATTAATGTCGATGGCTACGGTCTCTCCACCTCGGGTGACTACCGCAACTATTTTCAGCAGGATGGCCGGCGCTATTCCCACACCTTCGATGCCCGGACCGGTGCTCCGGTCCTACACGATCTGGCGTCGGTCACGGTAATTCATCCTTCAGCGCTGATGGCCGATGGACTATCGACGCTGTTGCTGATTCTCGGGCCTGAAAGGGCTTGGGACTATGCCGAAAAACACGACATTGGTGCATTCTTTGTGATTCGTGCCGATACAGGTTTCGTCACCCGCACCAGTCCGGCGTTCGAACGCCTCAGTGGCGCAAAAAATTGACCCGGAACAGTACGAAAGCTGGCGTTGTAGTGCAGGCAAAAGTAGCCTACGACGCGACCAAGGGTTAATGTGCGCGGCGTTGACGCTTCTATAGACTGTGTCCGGGTTTTCTACTGGCCCCCAATTGTTCCTTCGCGCCGTTGTTCGGCGTGATTTAGCCGCCGGTGCTGCTGGCACCGCGGCCTGTTCTGAGGAGTACGCATGGCTGTCTACAACTACGACGTGGTGGTGCTGGGTTCCGGCCCGGCGGGAGAAGGCGCGGCAATGAACGCCGCCAAAGCAGGGCGCAAGGTGGCGATGGTCGACAGCCGTCGTCAGGTCGGCGGCAACTGCACCCACCTGGGCACCATCCCGTCCAAGGCCCTGCGTCACTCGGTGCGGCAGATCATGCAGTTCAACACCAATCCGATGTTCCGTGCGATCGGCGAGCCGCGCTGGTTCTCCTTCCCGGACGTGTTGAAAAGCGCCGAAAAAGTCATCTCCAAGCAAGTCGCTTCGCGTACCGGCTACTACGCCCGTAACCGCGTCGACGTGTTTTTCGGCACCGGCAGCTTCGCCGACGAGCAAACCATCGAAGTGGTCTGCGCCAATGGCGTGGTCGAGAAGCTGGTGGCCAAGCACATCATCATTGCCACCGGTTCGCGTCCTTATCGCCCGGCGGACATCGATTTCCACCACCCGCGTATCTACGATAGCGACACCATCCTCAGCCTCGGCCACACCCCGCGCAAACTGATCGTTTACGGTGCCGGCGTGATCGGCTGTGAATACGCTTCGATCTTCAGTGGTCTGGGTGTGCTGGTCGAACTGGTGGACAACCGCGGCCAGTTGCTGAGCTTCCTCGACTCGGAAATCTCCCAGGCGTTGAGCTACCACTTCAGCAACAACAACATCACCGTGCGTCACAACGAAGAGTATGACCGCGTCGAAGGCGTGGACAACGGCGTGATCCTGCACCTGAAGTCCGGCAAGAAGATCAAGGCCGACGCCTTGCTCTGGTGCAACGGCCGTACCGGCAACACCGATCAGTTGGGTCTGGAAAACATCGGGGTCAAGGTCAACAGCCGTGGTCAGATCGAAGTCGACGAGAACTACCGCACCTGCGTGCAGAACATCTATGGCGCCGGTGACGTGATCGGCTGGCCGAGCCTGGCCAGTGCCGCCCACGACCAGGGCCGTTCGGCCGCTGGCAGCATCGTCGACAATGGCAGCTGGCGTTTCGTGAATGACGTGCCGACCGGCATCTACACCATTCCGGAGATCAGCTCGATCGGCAAGAACGAGCAGGAACTGACCCAGGCCAAAGTGCCGTACGAAGTGGGCAAGGCGTTCTTCAAGAGCATGGCGCGGGCACAGATCGCCGGCGAGCCGCAGGGCATGCTGAAGATCCTGTTCCACCGTGAAACCCTCGAAGTGCTGGGCGTTCACTGCTTCGGTTATCAAGCGTCGGAGATCGTGCACATCGGTCAGGCGATCATGAACCAGCCGGGCGAACTGAACACCCTGAAGTACTTCGTCAACACGACGTTCAACTACCCGACCATGGCCGAAGCCTATCGGGTAGCGGCGTACGACGGCCTCAACCGGCTTTTTTGACGGGCTCCGGCCGGTGGCCTGAGCCGGCCGGGGAGACCGATTTCAGCAATTCCCGAGGGTGGCAGTGGCCAAACCGGGAAAGTCTGTAATCAGGCTGTCAACGCCGAAGTCGGCGAGTCTGCGCATCAGCGCAGGCTCGTTGACGGTCCACACCGACACATGCAGCCCCTGACGCTGCGCCTTTTGCAGGCGTTCCGGCGTACACAGCGTCCAGTTCAACGCCAGAATCTCGCAACCATAACTTTGCGCGACCTTCAGCGGGTCGAGCCAGGCGTATTCGGCCACCAGGCCGCGCGATACGTCCGGCACCAGATCCAGTGCAGCCTTCAATACTTCCCGCGAACTCGAGGTGATCGTCACCTTGTCGAGCAGCCCGTGCCTGACCGCCATTTCACGGATCGCCAGTACGGTGGTCGCGGCGCGGGTGCGCGAAGCGCTTTTGACTTCCAGCTGCCAGTGCTCGAAATCACATTTTTCGAACAGTTCTTCCAGCGTCGGAATCGGGCACGGCTTGATCCAGCCCGGGCCGCCCTTGCGCGCGTCGTAGGTCACCAGGTCGGCGGCAGTGTGCTCGACCACCTTGCCACGCCGGTCGGTGGTGCGCTTGAGGGTCGGGTCGTGGATGACCATCAACTCGCCGTCCTTGGACAGGTGCAGGTCCAGTTCGCAGCGGCGTACGCCGTGCTTGAGACATTCCTGGAAACTGCTCAGGGTGTTTTCCGGTGCTTCGCCCTTGGCGCCGCGGTGGCCGTAGATAAGGGTCACGGTTCTTCCTTAATTTAAATGCCTGATTCGTTCTGTTCGCGGGCCAGACGTCGTTCCTGGGCCTGCTTCTGCAAGATATAGCGGGCGAGCAACTGGCGCTGGGCGTCGGTCAGGTGTTCGAACTCGGTGCCGACGTCGTAGCCGTCGCCCTTGCGGTCGCAATGGGTCACGCGGGCGCGCAGCAACAGGCCAAGCGCCTGGGGCATCAGCACCAGTTTCACCGACAGGTGGGCGCCGGTGGCGATCGGGGTCGGGTGCTGAAAGTCGATGCCGCCCTCGGAGATGATCACCGGTTGCGGCTCGCCGATATGGCCGAGCACGGTCAGGGCGACCACCTGGCTGAGCAGGTCGATGCGTTTGTTCTGGGATTTCAGGAACGCCGAGATGGCGCGGTCGCGTTCACTGATCTGGCGCAGCAGGTGTTGCGACTCGAATTCGCTCAGGTGCAGTTCGCTGAGCAGGTTGAACAGTGGGGAAGCATCCTGCAACACTTCCTGGCCTGCGGCTTCGGGAGCGGACAGGGGCCGAATTTCCAGTGCGATCATGTCCTCGATACGGTAGTATTCGCGGCGATCTTCTTCATCTAATGTCGACATGGCGAACCCATGGTAGCGGCGGTGGTCTGAGTGTAAAGCTGGTTATCGACCCCCGCCACAAGGACGTTCCTTTTCCCTCCGAACAAGCCCCGACATGTTCAGACCTCTCTTCGTATTTATCGGCACGCGTTATACCCGTGCAAAGCGTCGCAATCATTTTGTGTCATTCATTTCCCTGACTTCGATGATCGGGCTCGCCCTTGGCGTGGTCGTGATGATCGTGGTGCTGTCGGTGATGAACGGCTTCGATCATGAGATGCGCACCCGCGTGCTGGGCATGGTGCCCCACGCGACCATCGAGTCCGGTGAAGCCATCAACGACTGGCCGAGCCTGGCCGCCAAGGTCAAGCAGAACCCGCAGGTGGCGGCCGTCGCGCCGTTCACCCAGATGCAGGGGTTGCTGACCAATAACGGCCAGGTGTCCAAGGTGTTGCTCAATGCCATCGATCCGGCGCTGGAACGCAACGTCTCGATCATCGACAACTTCATGAAGCAGGGCAAACTCGACGATCTGACGCCGGGCAGCTTCGGCATCGTGATCGGCGACAAGGCCGCGACCAAGCTCGGCGTGGGCCTCGGTGACAAGATCACCTTCGTCGCACCGGAGGTCAGCGTGACCCCGGCCGGGATGTTCCCGCGCATGAAGCGCTTCACCGTGGTCGGCATCTTCCATGTCGGCGCCGGTGAACTGGACGGTTACCTGGGCGTGACGAACTTGCAGGATCTGGCGAAGATGCATCGCTGGAAGCCTGATCAGGTGCAGGGCCTGCGTCTGAAGTTCGACGACTTGTTCCAGGCGCCGCGTGTGGCCTGGAATATCGCCCAGCAGCTCGGTGAAGACCGTTACTATGCCCGCGACTGGACCCGTACCCACGGCAATCTGTATCAGGCGATTCGCATGGAAAAAGCCATGATCGGCCTGCTGTTGCTGCTGATCGTCGCGGTTGCTGCGTTCAACATCATTTCCACACTGGTGATGGTGGTGAACGACAAGAAGGGCGACATCGCGATTCTGCGCACGCTGGGCGCCACGCCGGGCACGATTATGCGTACGTTCATGGTGCAGGGCACGGTGATCGGCGTGGTTGGTACGGCCATCGGCGCTGTGGTCGGGATCTTCGCCGCGCTCAACGTCAGCGCCGCGATTTCGGCCCTCGAAGGTGTGATCGGACACAAGTTCCTCAACGCCGACGTGTATTTCATCGATTACCTGCCGTCGCAGGTGCAGAGCCAGGACGTGGTCATGGTCTGCGCCGCTGCGTTGGTCCTGAGTTTCCTCGCCACCCTGTATCCAGCCTGGCGTGCCGCGCGCACCCAGCCGGCGGAGGCGCTACGTTATGAGTGAGTCGGGCATGAGTGAAAAAGCAATCTTGAGCTGCCGCAACCTGGGCAAGTCCTACGAGGAAGGCCCGGAGTCGGTGGAAGTGCTGGCCAACCTGCAACTGGAACTGCATCCGGGTGAGCGGGTGGCGATCGTCGGCAAATCCGGTTCGGGCAAAAGTACCTTGCTCAACCTGCTGGGCGGCCTCGACACGCCAACCAAGGGCGGTGTCTGGCTCGACGGTGAAGAACTGTCGGCGCTGAGCGAGAAGAAGCGTGGCCTGCTGCGTAACCGCGCCCTCGGGTTCGTGTACCAGTTCCACCATTTGCTGCCGGAATTCACCGCGCTGGAAAACGTCTGCATGCCGTTGCTGATCGGCAAGACCGCGATCCCGGAAGCGCGTCAGCGTGCCACGGCGTTGCTGGAGCGGGTTGGTCTGGGTCATCGTCTGGAACACAAACCGGCGGAACTGTCCGGTGGCGAACGCCAACGTGTGGCCATCGCCCGCGCACTGGTGAACAATCCGGGCCTGGTGATGCTCGACGAGCCGACCGGCAACCTCGACTCCCATACCGCCGAAGGCATTCAGGATCTGATGCTGGAACTCAGCACTTCGATGCGCACAGCGTTTCTGGTGGTGACTCACGACATGAACCTGGCTCGCCAGATGGACCGCGTCCTGCACCTCAATGAAGGCTGCCTGACGCCAATCTGACGCGTTGAAACCCGATGCCTGAAAAGGCATCGGGTCTTTTATTTTTATACGGTGCCCCAGCGAATGTTCAGACCGTTATCGATCTTTATCGGCACGCGCTATACCCGCGCCAAGCGCCGCAATCGCTTTGTTTCGTTCATTTCGATGACCTCGATGATCGGCCTCGCCCTCGGCGTGCTGGCGATGATCGTGGTGCTGTCGGTGATGAACGGCTTCCAGCGTGAAATGAGCTCGCGCATCCTCGGCATGGTGCCTCACGCGACCATCGTCGGCGTCAAGCCGATCGACGACTGGCAGCCAGTGGCCGCCGCCGCGATGAAGAACCCGGAAGTGACGGCCGCCGTGCCGTTCACCGAGATGGAAGGCATGCTGTCCTACAAGGGCATGATGCAGCCGATCCAGATCAGCGGTGTCGATCCGGCCCAGGAAGGCAAGGTGTCGATCGTTGCTCAGCACATCGTTCAGGGCCGTCTCGATGCCTTGAAACCGGGTGAGTTCGGTGTGGTGCTTGGCGAAATCACCGCCCGGCGTTTCCGCCTCAATGTCGGCGACAAGATCACTCTGATCGTGCCGGAAGTCAGCACCGCGCCGGGCGGCATCACCCCGCGCATGCAGCGCCTGAACGTGGTCGGCGTGTTCAAGGTCGGTGCCGAACTCGACGGTTCCATGGGCCTGATCCACGTCTCTGACGCCGCGACCATGCAGCACTGGGAGCCGAATCAGGTGCAGAGCGTGCGTCTGGCGGTGAAGGATCTGTACGCCGCGCCGAAGGTTTCGTCGGACATTGCCAGCGGCCTCGGCGCCGATTTCAAGGCTGACGACTGGACCCACACCCAGGGCAGCCTGTTCAGCGCGATGAAGATGGAAAAAACCATGATCGGCCTGTTGCTGTTGATGATTGTCGCGGTGGCGGCGTTCAACATCATCGCGACCCTGATCATGGTGGTGAACGACAAGGGCGCGGATATCGCGATCCTGCGTACCATCGGCGCCACACCACGGCAGATCATGGCGATCTTCATGGTGCAGGGCACGGTGATCGGCATCGTCGGCACCATCATCGGTGGCGTGCTGGGTGTGATTGCCGCGCTGAACGTCAGTGAGATGGTCGGCTGGGTCGAGCGCGTGACCGGGCAGCACATCTTCAGTTCGGACGTGTATTTCGTCAGCAACCTGCCATCGGAATTGCAGGGCGGCGACGTGCTGCTGATCTGCTCGGCGGGCTTCATCCTCAGCTTCCTGGCCACGGTTTACCCGGCGTGGCGGGCGGCGAAGATCGAACCGGCGCACGCGTTGCGCTATTCGTAAGTTCCCCCATTGAGGCCGGCATTGCCGGCCTCAAGCGTTTTTCGGCAACTCAATCACAAACCGCGTCCAGCCCTGAGCCGATTCGCAATGAATCTGCCCGCCATGGGCCCGGATGATCGACTGAGTAATCGCCAGCCCCAATCCCGCATGTTCGCTGCTGCCTTCCTGGCGCGCCGGATCTGCCCGGTAGAACCGGTCGAACAAGCGCGGCAACAACTCGGCAGATATCCCCTCGCCACTGTTCTCCACCGTCACGCTCAAGGATTTCACCTGTTCGGCCACCCGAACGCGCACTTCGCCGTTAGCAGGGGTAAAGCGCAACGCGTTATTCAGCAGATTCGACAGCGCCCGGCGCAACATCGCGCGATCCCCCTTGAACCGCCCCGCACCGTCACGGCTCAGGCTGACCTCAGCGTCTTCGGCCAGCGGCGCAAAAAACTCCAGCAACGCATCGGCTTCTTCCGCCAGCTCCAGCGGTTCACGCTTGGGCACCAGCAAACCGTGGTCAGCCTTGGCCAGATAAAGCATGTCGTTGACCAACTGCGCCATCCATTGCAGCTCTTCAAGGTTGCTGTGCAACGCTTCGCGATAGTCTTCGAGGGGGCGAGGGCGGGTGAGGGTGACCTGCGTGTGGGTCAGCAGGTTTGACAGCGGTGTTCGCAACTCATGGGCGATGTCGGCAGAGAACGCTGACAGTCGCTGAAAAGAGTCATCGAGACGTCCGAGCATGGCGTTGAAGCTGTGGGCCAATTCCGCGAGTTCTGCGGGCATCCGGGCTTCCGGCAGTCGGGCATTCAGCGACTGCGCCGAAATCCCACGTGCCACCGCACTCATACGGCGTAACGGACGAAGACCGCTGCGAGCGGCCCAGGCGCCAAGCAGCGCAGTGGCCAGCGCCGAAAGGCCGACGGTCAGCCAGATCAGGTGCTGCATGCGTTGCAGAAAGTGCTGGTGGTGGGTGATGTCCAGCAGCAAGGTCAATTGCGGGGAATCCGGTTTTTCCGGTTCAAGCGCGGCGTTGAGCAGACGATAGTCCGTGCCGTTGTCGTTGATGGTGGCCAGGCCAGGCTGCAGCGGGAGATTCGCCGGGGCCTGCAATGAGCGGCCGAACCAGCGCTGCCCTTCAGGACCGTTGATGCGCAGCGAGACATCGCCCTGCTGGCTCAATTCGTCGGTGATGTGCGCAGCGTCGCTTCCACTCAACAGTGTCTGACGCACGCTGAGCAGCTTTCCTTCGAGCAGTTGCTGGTCGAGCTCGATGAAGTGCCCTTCGCTGGCACGATTGAAGACGACTCCGGCGACCAACGAAACCACTGCAGTGCAGCCTGCAAACAACAGCGCCAGCCGACCGCTCAAGGACACTCGGCGCATCAGTCGGCACGCTCTTCAAGGACGTAACCCATGCCGCGCACGGTGTGGATCAGCTTGTTGGGGAAGTCGTCATCAATCTTCAGGCGCAGTCGACGAATCGCTACTTCGATCACATTGGTGTCGCTGTCGAAGTTCATGTCCCAGACCTGCGAGGCGATCAGCGATTTGGGCAGCACTTCGCCCTGGCGGCGCAGGAGCATCTCCAGCAAGGCGAATTCTTTGGCGGTGAGGTCGATGCGTTGGCCGCTGCGTTCGACCCGGCGGCGAATCAGGTCCAGACTCAGATCGGCCAGACGCAGGCTGGTTTCCTGAGGCGTGGAGCTGCCCCGGCGCAACAGGCTGCGCACCCGCGCCAGTAATTCGGAGAACGCGAACGGTTTGACCAGATAATCATCGGCGCCCAGTTCCAGGCCGTGAACCCGGTCTTCCACGGTGTCCTTGGCGGTCAAAAACAGGATCGGCGTTTCCAGACCGGCGCTGCGCACCGCTTGCAGGATCTGCCAGCCATTGCGACCGGGCAGCATCACGTCGAGGATCAGCAGCGCATAGTCGCCACTCAACGCCAATTGCTGGCCGGTGGTGCCGTCGGCCACCAGTTCGGTGTTGAAACCGGCCTCGGTCAGGCCCTGGCGCAGGTACTGGCCGGTTTTCGGTTGGTCTTCGACGATCAGCAGTTTCATGGGCGACTCGGGTAGCGGGAACGAGGACGTTATACCGTGGGCTCACGCGGTGAGCGCCAACCTGACAAAGTTGTAATCTCCCTGTCAGGTCGCTGCCAGCGCAGGCGGGCTAGAGTTTCCCACAGGCTGACCCTTGATTTGTTGGAGTACGACTATGTTTTTGCGTAACCGTCTGGCCCTTGCCGCGTGTCTGCTGGCGCTGAGTTCGCCGCTGTGGGCATCGCCGGCGCACACCTATGACTTCGGCCAGCCGGCCCCGGCGGCCAAGGCCACCCGCAGCATTGAAGTGGTGATGGGCGACATGAGCTTCGATCCGAAGGCGATCGAGATCAAGGCCGGTGAGACCGTTCGTTTTGTGCTGGTGAATAAAGGCCGGTTGCTGCACGAATTCAACCTCGGCGACGCGGCGATGCATGCAAAACATCAGCAGGAAATGTTGCAGATGCAGCAAAGCGGCATGCTGACGCCGACCGGTATGAAGAAAATGTCCCACGACATGGCGGGCATGGATCACAGCTCGATGGGCCACGGCATGAAGCATGACGACCCCAACAGCGTACTGGTGGAACCGGGCAAGACCGCCGAGCTGACCTGGACCTTCAGCAAAGCGGTGAACCTGGAATTTGCCTGCAACATTCCCGGGCATTACCAGGCCGGAATGGTCGGCAAACTGACTGTCAGTCAGTAAGCACTCAAAGGCGGGAGCAAAGGCTGGTAGAATCCGCTGATTCTTCAGTCAGGTTTCCGCCATGCATCCCGCAGCCGAACATTCGCCGCTGGGCAAATCCAGCGAATACATCGCCACGTACACGCCGTCCTTGCTGTTCCCGATCCCGCGCACCGCGAAATGGGCCGAGCTGGGCCTGACCGCCGAAACCCTGCCGTATAAAGGCGTGGATTTCTGGAACTGCTTCGAACTGTCGTGGCTGCTGCCGTCGGGCAAACCGGTGGTGGCGATCGGTGAGTTCAGCATTCCGGCAGATTCGCCGAACATCATCGAGTCCAAGTCATTCAAGCTGTACCTGAACTCGCTGAACCAGACGCCGTTTGCCGATATCGCGAGCCTGGAAGAGACGCTGGTCAAGGACTTGTCCGCCGCAGCCGGCAAACCGGTGGGCGTGCGGGTTCGCAGCCTGAAAGACGTCGAAGCTGAAGGCGTCGTGGCGTTGCCGGGTGTGTGCATCGACGATCTGGACATCAGCGTCAGCAACTACGAACACCCGCGTCCCGAACTGCTGCGCTGCGACGATTCGCGGGTGGTGGAGGAGAGCGTGCACAGTCATCTGCTCAAATCCAACTGCCCGGTGACCAGCCAGCCGGACTGGGGCAGCGTGGTGGTGGAGTACCGTGGCGCGGCGCTGGATCACGCCAGCCTGCTGGAATACATCGTCAGCTTCCGTCAGCACTCGGATTTCCACGAGCAGTGCGTGGAGCGGATCTTCCTCGACCTGCAGCGCCTGCTGAAACCGGAAAAACTTACAGTATTCGCGCGTTACGTGCGCCGGGGCGGGCTGGACATCAACCCGTATCGCAGCACTGAAAGCGTGCAACTGCCGAACCATCGTCTGGTTCGTCAGTAACCCGCAACGCGGACATGAAAAAGCCCTGCCAGTAATGGCAGGGCTTTTTTGCATTCGCGGGTTTCAGATGCCCATGCTGTGCAGGGTAGTAGCAATATTGCGCAGAGCACCGGCGATGGTCGGGTGTTCGAGTTCAAAGCGTTCGACCGCCAGGTTCACACCATCGGCGATACTGTTTTCCTGAGTGGACTGTTCCAGTTTTATCTCGGATTCGATCTGCGCCATCAGGTCGTGCAGATGTTCGCGCTCTTCTTCGGTGAGCGGCGGAGTCTGATCCAGTTGCTCGCGCAGGGCATTGAGCTGTTTTTGCAGTTCTTGAGCGGGCATGGTTGTTTCCTTTTATCGAGAGGCACTGGCATAGACCGCAGTCGTGCGCCAAAGGTCTATGGCTCTCCTCAAGACTAATCCACTCTTGGCCAACCTGCATGATCCCGGTCAGGGCTTTTCGCCTTTGAGACGACGCAGGCTGATGTCCGCCAGACAAGTGTCGAGTTCGCCCAGATGATCGATCACCGAGTGCACGCCCAGGCCGAACAGTTGCACTGTCGCCTTGCCGCGCAATTGTTCGCGTTCCTTCTGGTTCAGGGCCTGCCATTCGCTCGGCGCCAGGCCGCACAGTGAGCCGCAGGACGCCAGGCCAATGGTCCACAGCCCGGCATTGAGGCCCGATTGCAGCAGGCGCGGTTCACCGCTGACCAGCACGCAACCGTCGAGGCGATCGACATTCAAGCCCATCAACGCTTGCCAGCAGGCATTGGGCGCCGGCCATGGATTGATTGTTGCCGAATGTTGCGACGGTTTGATCCAGTCAGGCAGCGCCGATGAAAGGACTTGAGTACAGGCCGTGGACAGTTCATCGAGCCAGGCACAGGGAATTTGCTGGCGCTGAAGGCTGCGCAGACTGTCGAGGGCGCCGGGTGTGACGTCGGCGTGTTCCGGACCGACACTGGTGTGATGGCGGGCGCGGGCGCCGAAGTCCACCAGACAGCCGCTGAGTCCGAAGAGCACGGCGGTCAGCGTCGGTGCCGTGAGGGGCAAGGCTTCGGCTTGAGGCATGGAAAACGTCCCTGAAATAGCGATCAGGCTAGGCAATATCGGTGACAGTTGCATGACAGGCGAATGACGAAGCGTCCTACAGAGGGATTAACCGGGGAACTGCCTAAAGTAGCGTTTCCGTCTTATACTGACGCACTTATCGCCGCGGCCCAGGTGCTGCGTTCGTACTATCCAAGGAGTTTTCTATGCGCTGGAGCCATCCTCTTGCTCAGCTTTGTGTATGTGCCAGCGTGATGCTGGTGCCGTTCGCCGCTCAGGCCGCAACGGAAGAAGACCCTTGGGAAAGCGTCAACCGTCCGATCTTCGAGTTCAACGATTTCGTCGACACCTATGCGCTGAAGCCTCTGGCGCAGGGCTATGAATTTGTTACTCCGCAATTCCTGGAAGACGGCATCCACAACATGTTCCGCAACGTCGGTGATGTCACCAACCTGGCGAACAACATTCTTCAGGCCAAACCGGCTGCCGCAGGCGTAGACACCGCTCGCCTGATCTTCAACACCACGTTCGGCCTGCTCGGTTTCTTCGACGTCGGCACAAAAATGGGCCTTACCCGCAGCGATGAAGACTTCGGCCAGACCCTCGGCTACTGGGGTGTCGGCAGCGGTCCTTACGTGATGCTGCCGCTGTTGGGCCCGAGTACCCTGCGCGATGCACCGTCCAAGTATGTCGACAGCTACACCGGCCCGTACCGCTACATCAACGACGTGCCCGTGCGTAACTCGATTTTCGGCCTGAACATCGTCGACACCCGCGCCAGCCTGCTGTCCAGCGAGAAGCTGATCAGCGGTGACAAGTACACCTTCATCCGCAACGCCTACCTGCAGAACCGCGAGTTCAAGGTCAAGGACGGGCAGGTCGAAGACGATTTCTGATCTCGATTGATCGGTATAAAAGGGCGACCGCGAGGTCGCCTTTTTTGTGGGCGCGTCCAATGATTGGGTTACGGTTGAAGCCGTTCTTATAACTGCGAGTGATTTGACAAACAAAGTCTCCAAGCGACCATCGGCGCATGCTTGAAACGGTCGAAGGATGGGAGTACCGTCTGCGCCTTAGAAGGGCACCTCTGGTGCAACCGTGTGCGGGGCAAACGCTCCGAAGCGGTGCAGCAGAGAGGCTAGAAAGCGAATCCAGTAGTCTGCGCCGGGCCGTTGCCCCGCCTGCTACGCCAACCTAATTCTGGCGCCGTTTGCCCACATGCCAAAAACCAGTGCCACGCTGCTGATAATCGATGATGACGAAGTAGTGCGCGCGAGCCTCGCGGCCTATTTGGAAGACAGTGGTTTCAGCGTCTTGCAGGCCAGTAACGGCCAGCAGGGTCTTCAGGTATTCGAGCAAGACACGCCCGACTTGGTCATCTGCGATCTGCGCATGCCGCAGATGGGCGGTCTCGAACTCATCCGTCAGGTCACTGAGCGGTCACCGCAGACACCGGTGATAGTGGTCTCGGGCGCCGGCGTGATGAACGACGCGGTCGAGGCCCTGCGCCTGGGCGCGGCGGATTACCTGATCAAGCCTCTCGAAGATCTGGCGGTGCTCGAGCACTCCGTGCGCCGGGCCCTGGATCGTGCGCGTCTGCTGCTGGAAAATCAGCGCTACCGCGAGAAACTGGAAAAGGCCAACCGCGAACTCGAAGCCAGTCTGAACCTGCTCCAGGAAGACCAGAACGCCGGTCGCCAGGTGCAGATGAACATGCTGCCGGAAAGTCCGTGGGCCATCGACGAATTCAGGTTCGCGCACCAGATCATCCCGTCGCTGTACCTGTCGGGTGATTTTGTCGACTACTTCCGGGTCGACGAGCGCCGGGTGGCGTTCTACCTGGCGGACGTATCGGGTCATGGTGCCTCTTCGGCGTTCGTCACCGTGCTGCTGAAGTTCATGACCACGCGCTTGCTGTTCGAATCCAAGCGCAACGGCACGCTGCCGGAATTCAAGCCTTCGGAAGTCCTCGGTCATATCAACCGGGGGCTGATCAGTTGTAAGCTGGGTAAACACGTCACAATGGTCGGTGGAGTCATCGACGAGGAGACCGGTTTGTTGACCTATAGCATCGGCGGCCATCTGCCGTTGCCTGTGTTGTACACGCCTGACAGTGTTCGCTACCTCGAGGGGCGCGGTCTGCCCGTGGGGCTTTTCAACGAAGCCACCTACGAAGACCACGTGCTCGAGCTGCCACCGACGTTCAGCCTGACGCTGATGTCTGATGGCATTCTGGATCTTTTGCCAGAACCCACGCTCAAAGAAAAAGAAGCCGCTTTACCGCAAAAGGTGAAGTCGGCGGGCGGCAGCCTGGATGGTCTGCGGCAGGTTTTTGGATTGGCCACGCTAGGGGAGATGCCGGATGATATCGCCCTGTTGGTGTTGAGCAGGAATCTTTAATGAGTACCGGTAGAATCCAGTTCGCCGAGCAGGATGGCACCTTCGTCCTGAAGTTCGTCGGTGAAGTTCGCCTGACCCTGTGTTCGGCGTTGGATGCGACTATTGAAAAAATCTTCACCGCGCTGAATTTCAACGCGATCGTGATCGATTTGACCGAAACCCGCAGCATCGACAGCACCACGTTGGGCCTGCTGGCCAAACTGTCGATCCTGTCGCGGCAGAAGGTCGGCCTGCTGCCGACCGTGGTCACCACCCACGAGGACATCACCCGTCTGTTGCAGTCGATGGGTTTCGAGCAGGTGTTCAATATCGTCAACCATCCCGTGCCCTGCCCGGAATGCCTCGATGACCTGCCGGACCAGGATCAGTCGGAAGAGGTGGTGCGGATCAAGGTGCTCGAAGCGCACAAGATCCTCATGGGCCTGAACGACTCCAACCGCGAAGCCTTCCATGACCTGGTGAATGCCCTCGAACGGCACTGATCAGCCAGACCGCGAGGCACAAAAAAGGGCGACCCTGTGAGGGGGCGCCCTTTTTGCGTTTGCGCTTGGCCGATTACAGCTTGGCTTGCAGCAGCGCCTCGAGTTTTTCCTGGTCGCGGGCAAACTGACGGATGCCTTCGGCCAGTTTCTCGGTGGCCATCGCGTCTTCGTTGGACAACCAGCGGAATTGCGCTTCGTTGAGGCTCAGGCGCGCTTCGCCGGCATGGCCCGGAGCAAGTTTGCGTTCCAGTTTGCCGGTGTCGGCTGCCAGTTTCTCGATCAGGTCCGGGCTGATGGTCAGGCGGTCGCAGCCGGCCAGTTGCTCGATCTGATTAAGGTTGCGGAAGCTCGCGCCCATGACCACGGTCTTGTAGTCATTGGCCTTGTAGTAGTTGTAGATACGTGTCACGGACTGCACGCCCGGATCGTCGGCACCGGTGTAGTCGTTACCGTTGGCCTTCTTGTACCAGTCGTAGATGCGGCCCACGAACGGCGAGATCAGGAACACACCGGCATCGGCGCAGGCAGCGGCCTGAGCAAAGGAGAACAGCAGGGTCAGGTTGGTCTGGATGCCTTCCTTCTCGAGGATTTCGGCAGCGCGGATACCTTCCCAGGTCGAGGCGATCTTGATCAGCACGCGGTCACGGCCGACGCCGGCCTTGTCGTACAGCTCGATCAGACGGTGCGCACGCTTGAGCATCGCGTCCTTGTCGAACGACAGGCGCGCATCCACTTCGGTGGAGATGCGGCCCGGAATGACCTTGAGGATTTCCTGGCCGACCGCGACGCCGAAACGGTCGCTGGCCAGGCCGACATCGCCCTTGCAGTCGCGCACGCTGGCGTTCAGCAGTTCGGCGTAGGCCGGAATCGCCGCTGCCTTGAGCAGCAGGGAAGGGTTGGTGGTGGCGTCGACCGGTTTGACCCGGGCAATCGCTTCGAAGTCGCCGGTGTCGGCCACGACGGTGGTGAACTGTTTGAGTTGTTCCAGCTTGGAAGTCATGAGCGTGCTCTGTCCTATGGGTGTGGTGACATTACCCGAGCGTCGACAGCCACTCAAGGGTATGTCGGCGTATCGAGCGCTCCGCAGGCAACAACCTGAAAACGGCTGTTTGAAAGGCGGGGCGCGTTATCGATCAATACGATGCCAAAAAGGACCACAGGTTCAAAGCAACCGACCCGTTGCGCAGCGCCTATTCGGCGTTGAGCTGGGTCGAGGCCGCCGTTTGCGCCGGTTTCGACTGGCCGTCGGAGGTCAGCAGGCCGAAATTCTTCTCCCGGTCGTTACTGCCCGAATCGCTGTTCTTCCATTCGTAAATCGACGTCAGCGGGATGTTGAGTTTTTTAACATCGGCAATGAACGCAGAGATTTTACTGGCTTGCCCGTCCGGCCCGCCGTTCGAGGCGAGCGCCGAAATGCCCCATTCACTGATGACGCCCGGCAAATGGAAGTTTTGCTGGATGAAGGTCTGCGCGTTGCTGATCTGCGTCGCGGTCATGCCGTAGGGGTGGTAGGAAATGGCATCCAGACACTCAGGATAAGTGCCGAGGATGCTGTTGAGTGCCACGGTCGAGGCGGAGCCGGCCGTCGGCGGGCGGGCGAAACCGAATCCCACCAGGGGCGTCGATTGCGGCTTGCCTTGCAGCGTCTTGCACATGGCCGTCATGAACGGCACGAAGGTGTTTTTGAAGTCTCCAGTGGGCCAGTAGGTGTCGAGATCCGGCTCATTCCAGATCTCGATTCCCACCAGTTGAGCGCTCCAGGCTTGCTCAAGCCCGGTCACCGCGTTGGCGAAGGCTTCACCGGCGCTCGCCAGGTCACCGGTCAACGGTTTGGTGGCGCGCACGGTCATCAAGACCGGCAATCCGGCGGCTCGCGCCGCCGCGAACGCATCGCTGATCTGTTTCTGATAGGCCTTGGCGCCGAGGCTGTCGCTCCACACGCCGAAGCGTACAAAACTGAACCCGGCCGACTTGATCTGCTGGGCGTCGGCCGGGGTGAAGTTCTGGATCTTGACCTGAACGCCAATGGTTCTGGCGGGCAGTGACGGGAATAAAGCACTGGCGTGAACCTGCGCGGCTGCACTGAGCATCAACAGGGCGGCGGCACCAAGATGTTTGAGATGTGCTGATTTCATGTCGGCTCTCCTGATGAGAATGACATCTAGCGAAGGGTTATCTCGTTACACAGGTTTCGAGGGCAATAAAGAGGCTAAGTGCACGAATGTTATTTTTTGTCGGAAAACTTCGACCTGAAAATCACAGTTATTTTTAGTCCGGTAATTCTGGTTGGGGGACTTTTAAAGGCCGTGGTACTTAATGCATCGGTATTAACGGGTGAATCTATTTCCGAGTGAAGGAAGGTCTTGCAGGTTCATTCGAATTTGCAAGGCATGTTGGCCGATTGACATTACACGGGAAAGTAAACCTTGTTCAAAAAGATTCTTGTCGTTTGCGTAGGCAATATCTGCCGAAGTCCGACAGCGGAACTTCTGTTGCGCAATGCACTGACACCCTCGGCGATCAGCGTGACCTCCGCAGGCCTGTCCGCTCGGGTCGGCGAAGGCATGGAGTCCAACGCGCGCCAGGTGCTGGAAGAGCGCGGCCACAGTGCCGAAGGGTTCACGGCGCGGCAACTGACAGCGGACATCGTCAATGAATCAGACCTGATTCTGGTCATGGAAAAACAACATGTTAATCAAGTACTGAAGATTGCCTCTCACGCCAGGGGCAAAGTGTTTCTGCTGGGCAAGTGGCAGAGCGAACGAGAAATACAGGACCCGTATCGTCAGGGGCAGGCCGCTTTTATTCATGCCCATGCATTGATTGAAGATGCTGTTAGCTCATGGGCGCAACGCCTGGCGCGTTGATCAATATTCTTCAGTTCAGTGAATGGTAAGAAAGACTTATGCAGTTACCGTCAGTAATCGGCACCCGCGACAACGATCAAGACAGTATTGATCTTCTCGGCATATTCGGCAGCCTGATCGATCAGAAATGGTTGATCGGTGCGTTCACCGGCGCGTTCATGATGACCGGTGTGGCTTATGCGATCTTGGCCACGCCGGTGTATCTGGCCAACGCGCTGGTGCAGGTCGAACCGAAAAAGAACGACATGCTTGGTTTTTCCGACCTCAACAGCATGCTCGGCGGGCAATCGCCGTCGGTGACCGAAATCGGCATCATCAAATCCCGCGCGGTGATCGGCAAGACAGTCGACGACCTGCGCCTGGATATCGACGTTACCCCCAATACCTTTCCGCTGATCGGCGGCTTCCTTTCCCGACGCTATCGCGGTGAGACCGAACTCAGCGTCTCGCCGCCGCGTTTCGGCCTGAGCAGCTACGCCTGGGGCGGTGAACGCCTGGAGTTTGCCAAGCTCAATCTGCCCAAGGAACTGCTGGGCAAGAAACTCATCTTGATCGCCGGCGAACAACATCGTTTCCAACTGCTCGACGACAACGACAACCTGCTGGTCGACGGCGTGGCGGGCGAAGCCTTCGCGCAGGACGGCGTGGAAGGGCAGGTCGCACAACTGTTGGCCAACCCCGGGACGCGTTTCGAAGTGGTGCGTTACCCACGAATCGTGACCATCCAGGGTTATCAGGACGCGCTGGACATCTCCGAGCAAGGCAAGGAATCGGGGATCATCCGTCTGGCCCTGGCCAGCAGCGACGCCGCCGAAGCGGTGAAGATCCTCAACAAGATCGCCTCGCTGTACGTGGATCAGAACGTACGCCGCACCTCCGCCGAAGCCGCGCAGAGCCTGGCCTTCCTGCAAAGCCAGCTGCCGCAGGTCAAACGTGATCTGGCCAAGGCCAGCGATGCGCTCAACGCCTACCAGACCCACGGCAAGACCGTGAACATCTCGCTGGAAACCCAATCGGTGCTTGGCCAGTCCGTGGCGCTCGAAACGCGTATTTCCGAGCTGAAACTGCAACAGGCGGAGATGGATCGCAAGTTCACCAAACAGCACCCGGCCTATCGCGCACTGATGACCCAAATCGGTGAATTGACCCAGCAACAGCGCTCGCTGGAGGGCAAGGTTCAGGACCTGCCGGCCACGCAGCAGGAATTGCTCAACCTGACCCGCGATGTCGAAGTCGCCTCGCAGATCTACACCCAGTTGCTGAACAAATCCCAGGAGCTGGACATCATCCGCGCCGGTGCCGTGGGTAACGTGCGTCTGGTGGATACGGCGGACGTCGACCTGACCAGCCCGGTCAAACCGAAAAAAGCCCTGATCGTGCTGATCGCAACCTTCCTCGGCGCCTTCGTCGGCGTGGCGTTGGTGCTGTTGCGCAAATCCTTGAGCAAGGGCCTGGAAGGGCCGGAAGCCATCGAGCAGCTCGGCTTGCCGGTCTACGCGTCGATTCCCTACAGCGCCCTGCAACAGGAAGAGGACAGCAAGAAAGTCCGGGCCAAAGTCGCGGCAGACACGCCGGCGTATCTGCTGGCCCTGCGCAACCCGACGGATTTGTCCATCGAATCGATCCGCAGCCTGCGCACCTGCCTGCACTTCGCGGCGCTGGATTCGACCAACAACCGCATCATGATTTCCGGCCCGAGCCCGCAGGTCGGCAAGACCTTCGTCTCTTCCAACCTCGCGGCGGTCATGGCGCAGAGCGGGCAGCGCGTGGTGCTGATCGACGCCGACATGCGTAAAGGGCATCTGCACAAGACGCTGAACACGCCGATCACCAACGGCCTTTCGGATCTGCTGGTCAAGCGCTGCACCCTCGATCAGGCGATCAACAAGGTCGAAGTCGACAACCTGCACTTCATCAGCCGTGGCCAGGTTCCACCGAACCCTTCCGAGCTGTTGATGCATGCGAATTTCCGCGAACTGCTGGCGCAACTCAGCGAGCGCTATGACGTGGTGATCATCGATACGCCACCGCTGCTGGCCGTGACCGATGCAGCGATTGTCGGTCGCGAAGCCGGCATCAGCCTGATCGTCGCGCGGTTCGGGGTGAACCCGGCCAAGGAAATCGAAATGACGATCCGGCGTTTCGCCCAGAACGGTATCGAGTTGAAGGGCGCGGTGTTCAACGGCGTCGAGAAGCGCGCGGCCAGCTATTACGGCAACGGCAGCTATTACAACTACGAATACGCGTCCGACCAGTCCTGAATCTCAGCGACGGTCCTTACAGGCATGAAAGTGGGTGGGTTGTGAAAAAAATACTGCACGTGGCGGAAACGATCAAAGGTGGGGTGGCGACGGTCATCCGCACGATTTCGGCGGCGCCGGAAGACGGGCGCTATGAGCTGGTGTATCTGGTCCCGCTCGACCAGAAGAAAGAACTGCACGGCATCGATGAGCAGCAGATCCGCACCTTCGCCCGAAGCGGGCGCAACGTGCCGTCGCTGCTGCGTTTTGCCTGGCAAATGGCGCGGGTCCTGCTCAAGGAAAAACCCGATGTGGTGCATCTGCACAGCACCTTTTCCGGGGTGATCGGGCGTTGCGTGTGCGTGCTCCTGCGACCGTGGCGCAAGCCGAAAATCGTCTACTGCCCCCATGCGTTTTCGTTCCTGATGGAAAGCTCGCCGATCAAGCAGAAAGTCTATGCGTGGATCGAGCGGGTGTTGCAGAAGGTTACGGACACGATCATCTGCGTCAGCCAGTTCGAGCTGGACAAGGCCGCGAAGTTTGGCATCGAGCGCAAGCGCATGACGCTGATCTACAACGGCATCGATCACAAGAATGACGAACGCAAGGCCAACGATCCGGCACCGATTCATCTGTTGTTTGTCGGTCGCCTCGACTACCAGAAAGGCTTCGACGTGTTGCTCAAGGCCTACACCGAAGCACAGCGCAGCGACCTGAAACTGACGGTGGTGGGCAGTGCGGTGAACGAGGACGTCGTCGAATGTCCGCCGCTGGACGGGGTGGAATATCTGCCGTGGGTGACGCCAACCGAAGTGCACGCGCTGTATCAGAAAGCCGATGCGCTGATCGTCCCGAGTCGCTGGGAAGGCTTTGCCATGGTGCCGCTGGAAGGCATGGCGCTCGGCCTGCCGGTGATCGCCAGCGACTGCACGTCGTTGCCCGAGCTGGTCACCCATGGTGTGTCCGGTTACGTGTTCCCCGCCGGTGACCACCAGGCGCTGGCCGATCGGCTGAAGAAAATCCAGAAGCCTGCGTTGTCGGCCCTCGGCATCGAAGGTCGGCGCATCGTCCGCGAGCGTTTCAGCGCCGCGTTGATGATCCGCCAGACCTACGACGTGTATTCCGCTCCCTCTTATTAAGTAGAACTCCGCTCATGAACGTAACGATTTTGCATGGCTACAGTGCCTCCAATTCCGGCGATGGTCTGCTGGTCGATCTGGCCATTGCGCTGGTGCAGCGCAACTTTGGCGAAGACACCGCGATCAGCGTCGTGGCGTCCGATCCGGACTCTTTCAAGTACCTGCCGCACCCGCGTTTCGACGCGCCGGTCATGGCGGCCAAGGGCCTGGGCCGGGTCAAAGAGGCGGTATTCCTCAACCAGTCCTACGCGGGGCTGGCGGATCTGTTGAAGAAAGCCGATCTGATCGTCGGTGTCGGTGGCGGCTACATGCGTTCGAAAAGTGCCTTCGAGCACATCAAGCTGAAACTCGGTCACGCCAAGCAACTGGAAACCGCGATCCTCAGCAAAGTGCCGTCGGTGTACCTGCCGCAAAGCATCGGGCCGTTCCACGGCGACAGCGACAAGATCGTCGGCCACTACGCCAGCGCCGATGCGGTGTTCGTGCGCGATAACCGCTCCTCGGCGTTGTTCGATGCTTGCGAGAATGTCTACCGCGCACCGGACCTCGCGGTGCAGGCGCTGGCCGGCAAGATCCTTCAGCAACCCAAGTTCACCCGCTGCGCCTCGACCCCGGCCACCGTGTGCGTCGTGCTGCGCAAACCGCCGGCATGGAGCAAGGAAAAGAAGCTCGCCTACGTGGCCAATTTGAAGGTGCTGCTGCAGCGCTTGAAGAACAAAAGCAAAGTGGTCTGCGCCGTACAGAGCGCCGTGCGCGGTAACGATGACGGCGCGTTCTATCGCGAACTGGGCATCACCGAAGACCTGCTGCCATTGAAGGCCACGCTGGCCAAATACCAACCGGACCTGGTGATTTCCGTACGCTTGCACGGCGCGATCGAATCGCTGCTGTCGGGTGTGCCGGCGTACCACATCAGCTACGAACGCAAAGGCTTCGGTGCCTATCAGGACATGGGCGTCGAGGACTGGGTCATCAACGGCGGCGACATCAATGTCGACACCATCATCGACACGGTTTACGCGCCTGACGCGCTGTCGAATTTCGGCAAACGCCTGACCGACACCTGCCGCGAGATCGAGGCGAAAACCGTGGCCATGGACGACATCATCAAGGGCGTCATTCGATGATATTCCGGCTGTTGCTGCGGGGCGGGGCATTGGGCGCGAAGTTCTTGCTGGTGCTCGCTATCACCCATTACCTCGGTTACGAGGCGCTGGGTTTTTACGGCGTGGTGGTCGCGGCGTCGTTGATCGCGTCGAAGTTCTACAGCGTCGGTTTCAGTTCCGAGATCAACCGGCTGATCAGCGTGGGCGGCAGTTCGCGCCGGGTCGTGGACAAGGTGCTGCTACTGTACCTGGCCGTGGGGCTGGCGTTGTCGGTGCTGACGGTGGTGATTTATTCGCTGTTCCAGTCGGTGGAAGCGACCGCCGCGCTGATCGCCTGCGTGACGCTGGTGCTGCTCACCGAACACCTGTCGTTCGAGATCAATTCGTTCGTGTTCTCCGCGCAGAAAGCCACGGCGGGTGCGCTGCTGTTCTTCATCAAGACCGGCCTTTGGGCATTGCTGGCCGTGGGCGGCATGGCGCTCGACTGGGTGTCCGCAATCGCCAGCGTGCTGTGGTTGTGGGTCATCGCCAACGTGCTGGTGATCGTCGCCGGTTATCTGATCGTAGTGAGTGTTCATCGCGGGCGGGAAGAGGGGACGCTGGCCACTGCCGCAGTGTGGAAAGCCGGGCTGCCGTTTTACCTCGGCACCGGCCTGATCGCCCTGAGTCAGTACGCCGAACGCTTTCTGATCATCGACCTTGAACCCTACGCCAGCCTCGGTAAATACGTGTACGCGTGGTCGGCGGCCAACACCTTGCAGGCGTTGTCTTACGCGGTGGTGGCGGTGGTCGGCATTCCGCTGCTTGCCAAGCGTTATCAGGCCGATCAGCAACCGTTCACGGTCCGGCAGTTGTTCGTGAACAAATGGGTCGCGCGGTCGCTGGTGGTATCGGCGGCGGTCGCGGTGGGGATTTATCTGTTCTTCAACGTGGTGCTCGATTACGTCGCCACCAGCGTTCCGCGTCCGGACAACGGCATCCTCGGCGTACTGATTTTCTCCTTCGCCCTGCGTGCCATTGGTGACATCGTCTGGGGCGGGTTGATCGCTTCGAAAAACAGTCGGGTGTCCCTCGCCAGCGCGGCCATTTGTCTGCTGGTTTCAGTGCCGGTCAGTTACCTGCTGATCAAGCACTATTCGATTTACGGCGCGGCCTGGGGCAACGTCTTCGCGATCATCGTGCAGCTCGGCGTGATTGCGCTGCTGACTCGCGCCACACGCGCGAAAAAGGCTGTCGTGTCATGGGCCTGAAACTGCCTTGCATCGAGTTTCGCGGCCGCCGTCTCGATTCGTCGCTGTCGTTCCTGATCCTGTTCACCGGGCTGTTTCTGTCGGTGGCGATGCCGCTGCTGATTCCCCGCGATCCGGGCCCGGATGCGATGACCCTGTGGTCGTCCTACGCCCGGGCCGACAACTGTAATTTCTGGAACCCGTTCTCGCCGGATCGCTCGTCCTACGAGTGTTCGGCGTTCCTGTTGCGGCCCACCGGGATCAACCTGACCAACGCCTGGGCCTACGGGATGTTCTGCAACTTTTTCCTCACGGCGATTCCCGTGGTGGTGTTCCGGCGCATGCCGCTGACCATCTTCGGAACCCTGTGCCTGTGGGGCATCGTGCGTTCGTTCTTCCTGGAAAACCTGACCAAGGAAATCATCGTGTCGGTGGCGGTGCTGAGCATTCTGTTCAGCTCACTGACACGCAAATATCGCGGCGGATTCTTCCTCTCGGCAGTGATCTACGGCGTGCTGATCCGGCCCTACTGGATCCTGTTTTCGCTGTCCTGGGTCGGCGTCTGCGTGATGAAGAAATACGTGTCGCGCACGACCTTCTTCCTGATGCTGTTCCTGTTCTATCTCGCGGTTGCGATGGCGATCCAGTTGGCGCTGGGCTTTCCGGTGTCGTCGATTCGCGCCAGCAATAACGAACTGCGCACGGCGGGCGAGGAGGGTTCCAAATCGCTGATCGTGTCGTGGCTCAGCGGCAGCGACTTCGTCTCGCAGGCCCTGGACTCGATGATCATTTTCTTCCGGTTGTCGTTCCCCGTTGAGCTGATCCTGCTGTCCGGGCCGGGTCAGGTGATCTTCGTGGCGTTGATGATCATGACCGCGCTGCTGCTGTTCAAGGTCATCACCTCGACCGATTACAAGGGCGCGCCGATCCAGACCAAACCCAAGGAACTGATCGCGATTCCGCTGGCGTTCCTGCTGGTTCAGGGCTTGTTCGAACCGGACTTCGGCTCGTTCGCCCGGCACTTTTCGATGGTGGTGCCGGTGTTGTTCGTGGGCCTGGGTCTGATGTTGCGGGCGAACAAACCGGTGAAGGTTGAATCAAGAATTCTGAATTGAGGCGGGTGCTTTATGTCGAGCAAGAAAAAGTCCCTGGAGATCGAAACCCTGCGTGGCCTGGCGTGCCTGTTGCTGGTGCTCTATCACGTGATCGGGCCGTTGGGCGGTGGTTTGAAAATCGACATCGGCTCGCCGTTCCGGGTGATCGCCGATTCGATGGTGTACGTGCGCATGCCGCTGTTCACCTTCATCTCCGGCTACATCTATTCCATCTACAAGATTCGCGGCAACGACTTTCCCGCGTTCTTCAGCGGCAAGGTGCGGCGCCTGATCGTGCCGCTGTTTTGCGTGGGTGTGCCGTTCTCGGTATTGCAGGCTGTGGGGCCGGGCGTGAACAAGGACGTCAGCGTGGTCGATGCGCTGTTGTCGTTCTATGTGCCGATCAACCACTTCTGGTTCCTGCAGGCGGTGTTCATCATTTTCATGTTCGTCGGCCTGCTGGAATGGCGTGGGCTGCTGCGTACACCGACGCGCCTCTATTTGTTGTTCGCGTTCGCGGCGGCGGTGTTCCTGTTGCCGCCGTTTCCACTGGACGCGTTCGGCATCAACGGGGCGATTTATCTGCTGCCGTTCTTCGTGGCGGGCATGATCGGCCAGGAGAATGTCAGCGAGCTGAAGCAGACGTTCAAGGTGATCGGCCCGCTGGTGTTTGTGCTGATCTCGCTGACGCTGCTGTACGTGGCGTCGGTGGACCGCGAGCTGATCGTCGACCGCCGCAGTCTGATCGGCCTGACGGTGGGCTGTGTGTCGTGCATCGCGTTGCTGTCGAGTGACATGCGCTCGAAGGCGCTGACCTGGCTCGGCGGATATTCCTATGCGATTTTCCTGTTTCACGTGTTGTTCGCCGCCACGTCGCGCTCGATTCTCGGCCGCTTGGGTGTGAAAGACGAAAGCGTACTGGTGTTCTGCGGCGTGACGTGTGGCTTGCTCGGGCCGGTGCTGTTGTCGATGATTTTCAGCCGGTTCAACTTCGCCTCCGTGCTGTTCCTCGGCGAACGTGCCGCGACGAAAAAGAAACCGGCGGCGACCATCGCACCGGTGGCGCAGATTCGATGAAGGACGCAATCCATGCTGGCTGTTGATGATGTCCCGCCGGTGGCGGTGGTGCAGATCGGCGACGCTCGCGAGCGGTTTGGCCAGTGGCGTGAAGGCAAGGCCGGCAAGGTGTTGTCGATCTCGGTGATCGGCGACAGCTACAGCGCCGGGCAGGATTTCTACCTGAACAAACTGGTGCAACGCGTGGCCGGGGAGGTCGGGTTTGCCGGGCCGGGTTACGTCGGCTTCAACCACGGCGCAGCGCTGGGCGGCACGCATTTCAAGTACACCCGCAGCAGCGAGAAATACTTCGGCGGCGACTGGCAGGTCTCCAGTCTCGGCCAGGCCAGCCCCGACAGCCGCACGGTGACCGGCCGCCCCGGCGCCTGGCTGCAAGTCGAGGCCAGTCCGACGCCTGCCATCAACACCGCCGTCACTCAGGCGAAACTGCTCTACCTCGGCAACGGTGAGCCCAGTGAATTGCGTTATCGCTGGTCACCCTCCGCCGACTGGCAGCCATTGAAACTTGCAGGCGAGGGCGTTCAGGAAGTCCCGCTGCCTGGCACGTCGGCAGCCACCGACTGGGCTTTCAGACTGGAAGTGCTGAAGGGTGCGCCAACCTTGTTCGGCCTGTGGCTGAGCAACGATCAGAACGGGGTTCGGGTGTCGAAACTGGCCGCGTCCGGCGCGGCGTCCGCTGATTTCTACCACGACGATGCTCGCTGGCAGGCGCAGTGGAAAGCCGTGGTCTCGAAGATTCCCGCAGACATTTACCTGATCATGCTCGGTGGCAACGATCAGGGTTTTGGCGTGAAGCCCGAGCAATACCTGCATAACGTTCAGGGGCTGGTCGGCATGCTCCGCGAGATTCAGCCGGCGGCGAGCATCAACCTGATCCTGCGCCAGGACACAACACGCTCCAGCGCCTATCCGATGTCGGCTTATGCGCAGGTCATCGAGCCCTGGGCCCGTGAGCAGCGTCTGGGTTACGCCAATCTGCAATGCGCGTTCGGCACCGACGTCAAACGCTACGCCGCAGCGATGATCGGGCCGGACAAGATCCATCCGGTGCCGGCCACGGGTGGGCGGGTGATTGCCGATTACTTCTATCGTTGGGTCGTGGGCGGACAGCAAAAAGTCTCGCCACAGGACAACTGTGGCGAGACTTCGAAGTAGCCGTCAGTTGTCGAACAGATCCAGATGACTCAGCAGCTCTGCGGTTTTCTGCGGCATCAACTGCGTCACGCAACGGGTTTCCACGTTGACGATGATCGCCGGGTCGTTGCAGCAGATCCGCACGCGAAAACGCCAGTCGCTGAAAATCACTTTCAGGCCGTCGCGGTCATCGACCTCCAGCGCCTGTTCGCCGTAAATCCGTTTCAGGTGGGCGAGCAGGGGATAGGGATCGCGCATCGGTCGGCGTATGTCCCCGGACGAGGGAAACACGCCGATGCGATCGACCAGCAGCAGGGTGCCCAGCCACGGGCCATTGGCGCTGGGCAATGGCTGATGGCGGGATAACCAGCTCATCACCCCGAGGTTGTCCACCTCACGTTCAATCTCTGCGGAATGTTGTGCAATGTTCATGGTTGCCTCGTTGGATGTGCGTGCTGCAATGAATCAGTGGGGGCCGCTCAGCGGCCCTTCAGGTAAACGTTCTCGTAGCAGAAGTTGGTCGCCTGCAGGTAACCCTCGGCGTCGCCGCAGTCGAAGCGCAGGCCCTTGAATTTGTAGGCCAGCACGCAACCGTTCTGCGCCTGTTTCATCAGGGCGTCGGTGATCTGGATTTCGCCGCCCTTGCCCGGCTCGGTGTCGGCGATCAGGTCGAAGATATCCGGCGTGAGGATGTAGCGGCCGATGATCGCCAGGTTCGACGGTGCATCTTGCGGGGCCGGTTTTTCCACCATGTGGTTGACCCGGTAAATACCCTCGGAAATCGCCTCGCCGGCGATCACGCCGTACTTGTGGGTCTGGTCGCGCGGGACTTCCTGGATGGCGACGATCGAGCAGCGGAATTTCTTGTACAGCTCGATCATCTGCGTGAGCACGCCGTCGCCTTCGAGGTTCAGGCACAGGTCGTCCGCGAGCACCACGGCGAAGGGCTCGTCGCCGATCAACGGGCGGCCGCTGAGAATCGCGTGGCCCAGGCCTTTCATTTCCACCTGACGGGTGTAGGAGAAGGTGCAGGTGTCGATCAGCTCGCGAGTGCCGGCCAGGAATTTCTCTTTCTCGGTGCCACGAATCTGGTGTTCGAGTTCGTAGCTGATGTCGAAGTGGTCTTCCAGTGCGCGCTTGCCCCGTCCGGTGACGATGGCCATGTGTTGCAGGCCGGCGTCCCGTGCTTCTTCAACGGCGTATTCGATCAACGGCTTGTTGACGATCGGCAGCATTTCCTTGGGCATGGCTTTGGTGGCCGGCAAGAAACGCGTGCCATAACCGGCAGCGGGGAACAAACATTTACGGATCATAAAAGTTTCCTGGTCATTCATGGCGCACTGCCATCGTTTATTGCAATAACGAAAGGTTGCAAGTTATTGAAGCTGTACTTTAATACCTGACTCGGGAGATGAGTGGCAAATAGCAATGAGTGTAAAACACGACAATGTTATGAGATGTCGGTTTGACAGTTATTGGTTATTTTTAGTCGGCATCCGTTGATAGTGATGAATGCGCGGGAGTGCTAATAAGTACCAGGCAATACAGTTTGGCTTGTAAAAATATTTATAGCCAGTGATTGAACTGTTTTTGTTTTTGGTTGTTGTCGCGCTGTTTGTGTGAATCAAGACACACATTAAACAAGCAGCGCTTGACACGCGAGTTGGCACTTTTCCCACTTATGGACCGCGCTATGAAGATTCTGGTAACGGGTGGCGCCGGCTATATCGGCTCGCACACCACACTTGCACTACTTGAAGCAGGTTATGAAGTTGTAGTTCTGGATAATCTTTGCAACAGCAGCGACGCCGCCTTGCACGCGGTGGAAGCCATTTGCGGCAAAAGTGCGCTGATGATTCGCGGGGATGTCTGTGACCGGTCCCTGCTGGACCGGATTTTCCAGCAGCACGCCATCGATGCCGTGCTGCATTTCGCCGGGCTCAAGGCCGTGGGCGAGAGCGTGCGCAAGCCGCTCGAATACTACGAAACCAACGTCAGCGGCAGCATCACGCTGTGCCAGGCGATGGCGGCGGCGGGGGTGTTCCGGCTGGTGTTCAGCTCGTCCGCCACGGTCTACGGCGAGCCTGAGCAGATGCCGATCCGCGAGGATTTTCCGACCGGCAATCCGACCAATCCCTACGGCCAGTCCAAGCTGATCGTCGAGAACGTGCTGCGCGACCTGTGCCAGTCCGAACCGCGCTGGAGCATTGCGCTGCTGCGCTATTTCAACCCGATCGGCGCGCATCACAGCGGCCAGATGGGCGAAGATCCCAATGGCATCCCCAACAATCTGGTGCCTTACATCAGCCAGGTGGCGGTCGGCAGCCTGAAGGAATTGTCGATCTTCGGCGACGATTACCCGACGGTCGACGGCACCGGCGTGCGCGATTACATCCATGTGGTGGATCTGGCGGACGGGCATTTGAAAGCCCTGCAATCGATCGCCGACCGCACCGGCATTCATACCTGGAACCTCGGCACCGGCGACGGCTACAGCGTGTTCCAGGTGCTGCGGGCCTTCGAGCAGGCGTGCGGGCAGCCGGTGCCCTTCCGGGTGATGCCAAGGCGTTCCGGGGATATTGCCGAGAGCTGGGCCGACGCCTCCAAGGCGGCGAAGGAACTCGGCTGGAAAGCCACGCGCAACTTGCAGGACATGGTCACCGACACCTGGCGCTGGCAATCGAATCATCCCCGGGGTTATCAGGGATGATGGCGTTTTAGTGCAATGTTAGTTTCAGTCAGGTTGTTAGATATCGTCGGGAAATTAGACTGGCAATGCCTATTGCAAGTCCGTAGATATAAACCTGCCGTTCGACTTTTATCAGTTGGGTAAGACTGTGAAAGAACAACGGATCTTGTTCGCGCTTTTTGCGACTTGAACTCTACCACCTCTAACGAACACCCGATGTTCAGGTGCGATGTTAGAAAGGAGTTGATATGAAGAAAGTGATGGCGATCGCCCTGTTGACGATGTTGAGCAACTGGGCCTCCGCAGCTGAAGCGCCGCTTACAGCAGTGACCAATGTATCTGGCAGTGTCGCGGCTTCTACAGCGCCTGCTGCCAGTACTGCCATGGTCGCCAGTGCTGTAGCGGCGTCCAACAGTGGTGGAAGTGCCAACGGCGGTACAACGGGTACCACCGGTACCACGGGTACAACCGGCACGCACAACTAACTGAAGTATCTGTTGGTGCAGTACAGGGTCGCCCGGCGAAAGCCGGGTGACTTTGTTTTTGGATTCGCCCTTGAATAGCGTAGTGCCATTATGAATCGTCGTTTTACTCTTTTAATGTTGGCAAGTTTCGCTTTGCAAGGTTGCATGTTCTCCCCCGGCCAGTACCTGAGCACCAGTAGCATCACGCGCCAGGGCGCCAGCGAAAGCAGCCGGGTCGAGCTCATTCAAATCACCCCCAAGCTCATCGCCATGAACCGCGCCACGTACAAGCGTGAGTCGGTGCCGGCGGAGTTGTTGGCGACCCCGGCCGAATACCGCATCGGCAGCAACGATGTGCTGTACATCACGGTCTGGGATCACCCCGAGCTGACCGCCCCTTCGGGTGCGCAACAGCAGATCGACGCCAACGGCCGTCTGGTGCGCTCCGACGGCACGTTGTATTACCCGTACATCAAGGAAGTCCAGGCCGCCGGCAAAACTATCCAGCAGCTGCGCTCGGACATCGAGCAACGCCTCTCGGCGTTCATTGCCGAGCCGCAAGTGGATGTCGCGGTGCTACGTTTCGCCAGCCAGAAAGTCGTGGTTTCGGGCGCCGTGGCCAAGGCCGGCCCCCAGGCGATTTCGACCAACCCGCTGAGCGTGGTCGAAGCCCTCGGTTCGGCCGGTGTCGATACCAACAATGCCGATTTGTCCGGGCTGATGCTGACGCGCAACGGGCGGGTCTATCCGCTCAATCTCGACGCCCTCAATCAGCAGGATTCCGAATTGCAGAACGTCTACCTCAAGGGAGGCGATCAACTGTATCTGCCGTACAACGACAACAAGCGCATCTACGTGATGGGCGAGGTCAACCAGCCCCGTGCGCTGAGCTTCAAGACCGCCACCATGAATCTGTCCGACGTGCTCGGTTCGGTCGGCGGCCTGAGCCAGACCACCTCCAACGGCAACGCCGTGTACGTGATTCGCGGGGTGGAAAACCTCGACGTGGAGCCTGCGAAAATCTATCAGCTGGAAGCCGAATCGCCGACCGCCATGGCGCTCGCCTCGCACTTCGAAGTGCGGCCCCAGGACGTGGTCTATGTCGGGCCTGCCAATGTGACTCGCTGGAATCGCCTGATCAGCCAGTTGGTGCCGTCGGCATCGATTGTCGGGACGGGGGCTTCCGCTGCGAAGAACTGGAGCGAATACAGTAACAACAGCAAATAAGGCCGCCGACTGTGAAAACGTTGAAAGTGGGCGTGTGCCTGATGGCGGCCGTGTTGTTGAGTGGCTGCAATCCGCTGATGAGCGCTTCGTTGAACAACCTCAAGGCGTCGGTCATCGGGCCGGATGACCTCGACGTGTCGGCGGAGCAGGTGGCCGGGGTCAAGTATCCCCAGCTCAAACTGACCACGCCGTCCGGTTCCGGGGTGCTGGCGCTGGTGCGCGAGCGCGAGGATCTGCAGTTCTGGGTCGCCTCCGGCAAGCAGGTGCTGCTGACGCGCGATGGCCTGGCCATGCGCACTGTTGGCCTCGGCGTGGAAGGCGATCTGGACGGCACGCGTCTGTCCGATGACTCGCCGTTCAAACAGGGGCTGCACCGAATTACCGACGGCTACACCAGCCGCCGCTGGATCGACCTCTACAAGGGCCAGGAAGTCGGGATCATCGTCAACAGCCGCTTCTCCCGAAAGTCCCTGGAAACCCTGGAGATTCTCGACAAGGAATACACCGTGCTGCGTGTCGATGAGCAGATTGACGCGCCGGCCATCGGCCTGCGCGCGACCAATCGTTACTGGGTCGATCCGGTGGACGGTTTCATTGTGCAGAGTGAACAGCAACTGACCTCGCAGTTGCGCGTCAGGATCTTGCAGTTGACCCCTGACCGCAGGCATGTCCCGTGAAGCGGCTCAGAGCGCTCTCGGCGTGCTTGATGTTGCTCACCGGGGGCAGCGAGGCAGCGGTCATCGTCAGCGGTGATGTCGCCAACCCGGGCCCGATCGAATTGCCGGCGGGCGGGCGTTTGCGCGACGTGATCGGCGAGGCCGTACCGAATGCCGAAGGCTATTGGCTGGCGGGCGTCCTGTTGCGTCAGTCATTGCTGGAAGAACAGACGCGGCTGAAGGTCGGCGTGCTGTTCGATCTGGATGTGCTGCAGCGCATGGCGATGCTGTTCGACAAGCCGAGTCGTGCGGCGCTGGCACAACGACTGGCCGAGCAGGTCCGGCAGATGCCGGTGACCGGGCGGCAGATTGCCGATCTCGATCCGGTGGCGGTGGAAGTCGGCTTCGCCCGCAACATTCGTCTCGACGATGGCGATCAACTGATCTACCCGAAACGGGTCGACGAAGTCGAAGTGCTCGGCGCGGTCTCCGAGCCGTGCCGCTTGCCTTATCAGCCGTTGCAGGAGGCCCGCGAATACCTGCAGGGCTGCGCGTTGCTGGAGGCCGACGCCGATGCCGATTACCTGTGGCTGATCCAGCCCAACGGCGAATCGCGGCGGGTCGGCATCGCCCACTGGAACCGCGAGAGCGGGCAGATGCCCGTGGCTGGCAGCAAGATTCTGGTGCCGGTGAAAAACGATGATCTGGATCCGCCTGTCCCTGAACTGAATCAGCAGTTGGCCGAATTGATTGCCACGCAGTTGGCTGAGGTGGTTCGTTGAATTTGCGTTTTGCAGCTGTGTTGTTATTGCCGTGTGGCCTGGTGCATGCCGAGCCACGCATTACCCAGAATGACTTCGGCGGCGTCGGTCTGTTGCAGACCCCGACCGCGCGCATGTCGCCCGCCGGTGAGTTGAGCGTCAACGCCAACCGCACCGAACCGTACAGCCGATACAGTGTTTCGTTGCAGCCGCTCGACTGGCTGGAAGGTTCGTTTCGCTACACCGCCATCACCAACCGTCCGTACGGTTCCGAAGCGCTGAGCGGCAGCCAGAGCTATAAGGACAAGGCGGTCGACGCCAAGGTCCGGCTGTGGCAGGAAAGCCACTGGGCGCCGGAAGTGGCGCTGGGCTTTCGAGACATCGGTGGTACCGGTTTGTTTGCCAGTGAATTCTTCGTCGCCAACAAGCGCTATGACAATTTCGATTTCAGCGCCGGCATCGCCTGGGGTTACATCGGTAACCGCGGCGACTTCGACAACCCGCTGGGCTGGGCCAGTGATCGCTTCAAGACCCGCCCGGACCTGGAAGGCACCGGTGACGTCAACGCCGGGTCGTACTTTCGCGGCAAGCCTGCGTTTTTTGGCGGCGTGAGTTATCAGACACCCTGGGATCGCCTCAGCCTGAAACTCGAATACGAAGGCAACGACTACAAGCACGAGCCGAAGGACAACATCATCAAGCAGGACTCGCCGATCAACCTCGGAGCGGTGTTCAAGGTGACCGATTCCCTCGACCTGAGCGCTGCTTGGGAGCGGGGCAACACGGCGATGTTCGGCGTCACGTTCCACACCAACTTCGTCAGCCGCAAGGCTCCGGCCAAGACCTTCGACCCACCGGCCGAACCGCTGCCGGCGAAGGCGCCAGCCACGACGATGGAGGAGGTCAACTGGGCCGACGTGTCGCGCCGCTTGCAGCAGAATGCCGGCTACAAGGTCGAGCGGATCACCCAGCGCGATTCCGAACTGATCGTGTACGGCGAGCAGCAGCGCTATTTCCATTCGCCCAAGGCCGTCGGCCGCGCGAGCCGGATTCTCGACAACAGCGTCAATGACGACATCGACTGGTTCACCGTGGTCAACAAGCGCTACGACCTGCCGCTGGAAGAAACCAGCGTGCCCCGGCAGACCTTCCGCGAAGTGATCAACAACGAAGAACCGCTGGAATCGCTGCACCGCACCACCGAGATCAATCCGGCGATGCCGCGCAACGAGAAAACCCTCTACACCGAGGCGCCGCAGCACTTCAATTACGGCGTCGGTCTGGGCTTCAAACAGAACGTCGGCGGCCCCGATGGTTTGCTCTATCAGTTCACTGCCGATCTCGATGCCGAGTACCGCTTCAACCGCAACACCTGGTGGAACGGTTTGCTCAGCCAGAACCTGATCAACAACTTCGACAAATTCAAATACGACGCACCCAGCGGCCTGCCGCGTGTGCGCACCGACTTGCGTCAATACCTGACCACGTCGGACACCACCATGCCGCTGTTCCAGGTCAGCCACGCCGAGCAACTGGACAAGGATTTGTACGGCATGGTCTACGGCGGTTATCTGGAATCGATGTTCGCCGGGGTCGGGGGCGAGGTGCTGTTTCGTCCGACCGGCAAGCGCTGGTCGATCGGCGCGGATCTGAACTACGTACGGCAGCGTGAATTCGACCAGGGTTTCGGCCTGCAGGATTACTCGGTCTGGACCGGTCACATCACCGGCTATACCGACCTGCCGTTCGACACGCTGGCAGCGGTCAGCGTCGGACGTTATCTGGCGGGCGACTTTGGCGGCACGGTGGATATCTCCCGCGAGTTCTTCAACGGCGTGCGCTTTGGTGCCTGGGCGACCATCACCACCGCCGGCAGCGCCGAGTATGGCGAGGGTAGTTTCGACAAGGGGCTGTACCTGTCGATCCCGTTCGACGAAATGATGAGCATGTCGACCATGCGCCGCGCCAACCTGGTGTGGGCGCCGCTGACCCGTGACGGTGGCGCGCGGCTCAATCGCAGCTTCCAGCTGCATTCGATGACGGACAGTCGGGAAGGGGACATGTTTTACCGGAACTTCGGGAAGATTACCGAGTAGGTTCAGGGGAGCGGGGAGTTAGAGCGGGAGCCTGTTGGCTCCCGTTTTTGTTTGTGGTGAAGGGGTATCTTGATGCAGCCGTGATTGCTGTGGGAGTCGGTTTGTTCCGGGTGATTGGCAGGTTCAAACCTGATGGCGAATGAACTGGCGCCTTCGTCGGATCGCCGCCCGGACCAAGCCCGCTCCCACAAGGATCGGGGAATGCTGAAGATTACGGCATCACCCAAAAACCTGTGGGAGCGGGCTTGCCCGCGAAAGCGTCTGCTCAGCCGACATCAAAACATCTGACACACCTTGTCCGCAGAGCCCCGACCAATCCCAAATCCCGCCCACAAAAAAGGGGACTTTCGTCCCCTTGCGGTGTTGCCTTCTCAAGCCCTGCGTCTCAGTAAATATCCTTCGACAGCAAGGTGAACGGCGTCTTCACCAGGATCTTCACATCCAGCCACAGCGACCAGTTGTTGATGTACTTCAGGTCGATCTCGACGCGCTTTTCCATCTTGTCGAGCGTGTCTGTCTCACCCCGGCAACCGCTGATCTGCGCCAGGCCAGTGATGCCCGGTTTGATTCGGTGACGGGCCATGTAGGCGAGGATCTTGCCCGAGTAGTAGTTGTTGTGCGCCACGGCGTGCGGACGTGGGCCGACCAGTGCCATGTGGCCTTGCAGCACGTTGAACAGTTGCGGCAGCTCGTCCAGCGAAGTGCGACGGATGAAACGTCCGACTGGAGTGATGCGCGAATCGTTGCGGCTGGCCTGCTTGACGTCACGGTCATCGTGCACGCGCATCGAGCGGAATTTCCAGACCTTGATCACCTTGCCGTTCCAGCCATGGCGATCCTGCTTGAAAAACACCGGGCCCGGCGAGGTGAGCTTCACCGCCAGCGCCACGGCCAGCAGCACTGGGCTCAACAGAATGATAGCCAGCAGGGCCACGGCTTTCTCCACCAGACTTTTGCTCAGCGCAGCGGTCGGGCGGCTGGTCAGCGGGCTTTCGTTGAGGTAGATCGCCGGCAGACCGTCCACGACTTTTACCGAATGGTTGAGCAGCGTCAGGCTGTTCAGGTCCGGCACCCAGACCACGTCGACGTTGGCATCCAGCAGGTCGACGTACATGGCCTCGATGTTGGCGGCTTCCGACAGCGGCAGGGTGATGTACAAGCGGCGGATGTCGTGGGTCTGGATCAGCTCAAGCAATTCGTCCTGAGCGCCGACGACGCGCGGGGCGTCCGCTTCCAGACTAGGGGTATCGCCGTTGCTGACCAGGCCGACCAGCGGCAGGTTTTCGTGTTGGCTCAGCTTCTTAGCCAGGCCCAGCGCCAGTTCGCCGGTGCCGACGATCAGGGTCTTGTGTTCGCTTTTGCGCGAACGCTGGTAGAACTTCGAGAACGCATGCAGCGGTGCGTACAGCAACGCCTGACCAAGGAAACCGTACACCGCCCACTCAAGGATGACTTGGCGGGAAAACAGCGCATCGGCCTTGCAGATGAAGGCGATGAACGCCAGCCCGGCCATGGTCATGAACCAGCCCACGAACAGTCGGCCCAGCCCGGTCAGGTAATTGTCTCGCTTTCGATACGCGCCGCTGAAGGTATAAGCCGGCACCGAGGCCAGTACCGCCAGAATCGTGCACATCCGATAGTAGAACTCGACGGTGCCCGTGTGCTGTTCGGCCAGTATGAACAACAGTGAAACAATGAAAGTCTGTGCCAGCGCCCATTGGCCCCAAAAGGTCAGTCCCTTGAGGCCGGTGTTTCGATTGATACGAAGAGAAAGATCCATACGATATCCCCAAAAGACGTCCATTCAGGTTTCGACAGTAGAAAACCGAGTTGTTAAGCAGACTTGTTATTGTTGTTTGAGCCAGTGTCCTGAGGTAACAACGCCGGAATGCGGAACTGTCGTCAGTCAATAGACTAAGTTATTGCCGGGGATGCTGTCTGACGAGTTCTAACAAGATGGCACAGTGCCAACTTATTTAAATTTCCAATATTCAAACGTTAGAAAAGGTCGAAAGGCAGGGGGTGAATAATCAATCTTGTGTTTGCTATCGTAGGTGGGGTCAGGAGGCGGGTATAACCAGGGAGGGGTGAAACCAAACAGAGTGCTTTTTTATTTTTGTAATCGCACTTGTATCTGTTTGTCTTGTAGTGGGGGATGTTGTTTAGGCAACAACTTCCTGGATCAGGCAATAACCGCGATTGCGTACGGCACGAAACAATCGTTCACCGTTGCTGGCGTTCTTGAATTTGTCTTGAAGACGGCTCAGGCACATTTCCAGTCCCCGGTATTGCTCCGGCTCGCGGCCGATGCTGAGGATCAGATCGTCCCGACTGACAACACGCTCTTCATGGTGGAGCATTTTGCGGACCAGTGCGGTTTCGAGCCCGGTGAGACTGATTTCGACACCCTCTTTCGTCAATGCACCCTGATCATTGTCCAGGTGCCAGGCTTCAGTGCAGGGCGCGTCGGACTCGATCGTTCGGGAAGTGTCAGCGGGGTCTTCGGACATGGCCGTCGAACTGTGGAAGGAATGCGCCGATTGTGCTGCCAGCCATTCCGATTCAAGAGTGGCCAATATGCGCTGGGTATCATGTTCGATGCTGCGTGCGACATGCTTCCTTGTGCCGCGTGGGTAAGTGAACTCCATCAGCATCGGAGTGGAAGAGGGCGAAGCAACACCTTCAATAAACATTTGTGCCTGGGACGTGCCAAACGAATTGAAACGCTCGCTGGAGAGGATGTTCTCAAGTTCACGTTGCGACGCCGAGCTATTAGTCACGACAACAAAGTATTTTCTTGGGAGGGTTGTGCTGGTTTCCATGTCTCTCTCCTAAAGTACACACCAAATTTGGCGAAAAAATAATGGGCAGGCGAGCAATGTTTTCCTCGGAAATAATCGACGGGCAGGGTCTGGGCCCAATGATGGCCCTCGATAAGTTCCACTCGGTCTGCTTTTAGAGTAATGGTTTATTGTTATGTTTAAGTGTTGCAGCGCTCATGCAATTGACAGCTTTTTATTAGATATGTGACGCAGTTAAAACAGTGAGACATCGGATTTTTAGTGCGTTGCATCAGACGTTCCCTCGTAAGCTGCAAAAAGAGTGATTCCCTGAATCAGGCGGTCGAGATCAACCCCCTCATCAGACGATAGCCATACCCGCGAATGCTCTGTATGGCGTTCGTACCGTACACGTCCTTGATTTTCCCACGCAAGCGGCTGATGGATTTTTCCAGCGCCCGAGGATCGTAGAAATGGGTGTTGAGCCCCATGATGCTGGCGATTTCATCATGGCTGAGAATGTGATTGCCGGTCTGCGCAAAGGCTTGCAGGATCTTCATTTCTGCAAAGGAGATATCGAGTTTCTTGCTGGTGTCCGAGAGGCAGATGCGGGTGGGGTCCAGCACCAGGCTGATATCACGCTGCCATTCTTCACTGTTGAAGAACTCGCCCAGCAGCTCGCCGCTTTCATCGGACAAGGTATTGAGTTTGATACAGAAGTCGGCACCGGCCAGAAAATACTTGATCTTGTTGAACGCGCCGCGCCCGGTGATTACCGCACAAATGATCGGCTTCAAGTTGTCACTGCGCAGGTTTTCCACCCGTGCCAGGTTGTCTTCAAGAGCCTGAGGGCTGTCGATGACAATGAATATGGCCCGATACAAGCCGTGATATTCATTTTGCTGATATGAACTAGCGTAAGAGTCGGCCTCAATGGCCAGATCAGTCTGCACATGTTTCGCGATTAGCGCGCTAAAGTGTTCAGCCACGCCACGGGTACGACCCAGAGTGAGAACACCTGGTTCGTCGCTTGTGCGGCGCGGGCTTCTAGTCGCTAAGTTACCTGTGAGCATCATGCATTGACTCGAAAAGGTGCTGACATCGGGATGTTAAAGCACCGGTTCTCATCTGTGACTGACAATTGGTAACATTTGCGCGGATTTTAGACGTGGCTCCCGAGTTTTCTAACAATAATTAAGCGATTCAAGCTTTTAGTTGATTTTTTCGGGGCTGTGAACTAACGAAATTGGGGTCGTTAGATGGTGGCAATATGGAATGGTGCCACTATTTTGTAATTATCGCGACCTGTTTTTATGTCCCTTGGCCATCACTCAACTGCTTACGTATCAGAGCAGTGTGAGGTGGGTCACATTTTATGGGGTGGCCTGTCTTTTTGCTATAACACCGACAAGTTCACACACGGACGTTTATTAACATGCCTTGAGTGTGGCTTTTGATAAGACATATTCTCCGTCCCCGAGTCGGGCAATGGGTGTACATCTGCCAATTGTTTTACTTCAGATACTCAATGCCTGAATGCAGTTAACGGCGCGCCCTAAAAGAGCGTGTCGACGGAGGATTAATGGATTTACTGACCTTGTTCAAGGTGCTGATTCTTGGGGCGGTAGAAGGCCTGACCGAGTTCCTGCCCATTTCCAGTACGGGCCACCAGATTATTGTTGCCGACTTGCTGGAGTTCGGCGGTGAACGCGCCATGGCGTTCAACATCATTATTCAACTGGGGGCCATTCTGGCGGTGGTCTGGGAGTTTCGCCCGAAGATTTTCGAGATCGTCAAAGGCCTGCCGACCCAAAGCAATGCCCAGCGTTTTACCCGTAATCTACTGATCGCCTTTTTCCCGGCGGTCATTCTTGGTGTGTTATTCGCCGACACGATTCATGAATACCTGTTCAACCCGATCACCGTTGCCGTTGCATTGGTGGTGGGCGGCATCGTGATGTTGTGGGCCGAGCAGCGCGATCATGTAGTGAGTGTCGATCATGTGGACGACATGAAGTGGGCCGACGCGCTGAAGATCGGTTGCGTACAGTGCCTGGCGATGATTCCTGGCACGTCGCGCTCCGGTTCCACCATCATCGGCGGTCTGCTGTTCGGCCTGTCACGCAAGGCCGCCACGGAGTTCTCGTTCTTTCTGGCGATGCCGACCATGGTCGGCGCCGCGGTGTATTCCGGCTACAAGTACCGCGAACTGTTCCAGAGCGGCGACCTGCCGGTCTTCGCCCTGGGCTTCGTCGTAGCGTTCATCTTCGCAATGATCGCCGTGCGCGGCCTGCTGAAGTTCATTGCAAACCACAGCTACGCCACCTTCGCCTGGTACCGCATTGCCTTCGGCTTGCTGATCCTCGCCACCTGGCAGTTCGGCTGGGTTAACTGGACGGCTGCGGCGGCAAACTGATTACTGGCTGCTGATCAGCGCAGCGACGGCGAGGTCATTCAATTCAGAGTCGGGCGAATCCTGACGAAACCGCTGCAACGCCGAGGTGAAATACGCGGCTTGCAGCATGCCGTCGCTGGCTAGATAAAGCCGCGCGTCTTCCAGCTCCTCGGCGGAGTAAACGCGTTTATGGCTGTCGGTGGTTTCTTGCGAGGCCGTAAAAGGCGTGAGCAGCAGAGATGCAAGCGAGAAACCAGACAACTTGGTCACCTCCCACGGCGTATCGGTGTTACCCAGACACAGCCCGTCGCAGTGGGCCTGGACATTAGACGTGGCGCAAAACAAGGCAAGGAGGGTGCAACGCTTGAAACCAGAGAAATTCAACGCGGGCATAAACAAAAGACATCCTGTCAGTACAACAAAAGAATTACATCAGCGGGCAACGCTCATTCGTTGCCCACACGCTCAACGCGTCGATCAACGCCCGGCCAGCAACTCCGCCGCCTGATCCAGCAACGCCAGCGGATCCTTGGCTTTGTGGATATCCACCGACAACAACTGACGAAACTTGCGCGCCCCTGGAAAACCGGTGCCCAGGCCCAGCACATGCCGGGTGATGTGATGCATCGCGCCGCCGGCCAGCAAATGCTCGGCTATATAAGGCCGCAACTGCGCCAGCGCCTCGGCCCGGCTGATCACCGGCGCGCTACTGCCGAACAACTGCTGATCCACCTCGGCCAGCAGATACGGATTGTGATACGCCTCGCGCCCCAGCATCACCCCGTCAAAGGTCTGCAAATGCTCGTGGCAGGCCTCCATCGTCTTGATCCCGCCGTTCAGAATGAACTCCAGCTCCGGAAAATCCGCCTTCAACCGCGCCGCCACGTCATAACGCAACGGCGGAATGTCACGGTTCTCCTTCGGCGACAACCCCTCCAGAATCGCAATCCGCGCGTGCACCGTAAAACTCGTGCACCCGGCATCCCGCACCGTGCCGACGAAATCGCACAGCTCCTCATAACTGTCCCGCCCATTGATCCCGATCCGATGCTTCACCGTCACCGGAATCGACACCGCATCACGCATCGCCTTCACACAATCCGCCACCAACTGCGGATGCCCCATCAGGCACGCACCGATCATATTGTTCTGCACCCGATCACTCGGGCAGCCAACGTTCAGATTCACCTCGTCGTAACCATGCTCCTGCGCCATACGTGCGCAAGCGGCCAGGTCCAGCGGGACGCTACCACCCAACTGCAACGCCAGCGGGTGCTCGGCTTCGTTGTGACGGAGGAAACGCTCTTGATCGCCGTTGAGCAGCGCGCCGGTGGTGACCATTTCGGTGTAGAGCAGGGCGTTTTTCGACAGGATGCGTAGGAAGTACCGGCAGTGACGGTCAGTCCAATCCATCATCGGTGCGACGGAGAAACGGCGGGAGAGTGGGGCGGGTGTGGCGGAGATTGGGGGCATTGGGGGTACGGAATCGGTGTGGCTGGGAGGTGGGGGAGTTTATCAGGAATGGCCGGTCGGGCTCAGTGATATCCGGCGGAAATACAACCTCATCAAGTGTGGGATTAGGCGAGACAGCCACGATATGGACTGATAGCAGCGGGCTATCAATAAGAGAGAGGAAGGGATCCCATGCTGAAAAAACTCGCATCATCTGTTCTCGTCGCCGGCGCCCTGCTTGCCTCCGCCCAAGGGGCTTTCGCCGAAGAAAAGCTGTTCAAGAACTACATCTACCAAACCCCACTCGCAAAATTCACCGAAGCGGCCGGTTACTACGACTGCTCCGAAGACGTCGGCGGAACCGCGAGATGCATCGACGATGTGGATTTCCTGGAAGAGAAATTCACCGTCGCGCTGATCTTCTCGGGTGACAAGCTGATGATGGTTTCACTCATCAGCCCGTTTGATCAGAACCTGTACGTCAAAGCCATCGCGGGGCTTTCCAAATCATTCACGCTGGTTTCCATGAGCGATGAGAAATCCATCCTGGATATGTTTGATACCGCGAGAAAATCGAGAAGCACTGAAGAGCTGACGACGAAAATTTCCAATTTTGAGCAGGTTGGTCTGGCGTCGGGGAATCTGACTTATACGTTTCTTGAAGGGTTGAACGCTAAAGGGCAGAACAATGCTGTAAGTGCGTTGGCTGCTGCGCCGGAAAATATTCGGTCCGCTGAATTGGTGATGGCGGGGCAGGGTGCTGATTCGGGGATGATTATTCGGTTTACGTTTCCGCGGTTAGAGGCGAATAAGATATTGGCTGAGTCTAGTAAGCCGGTTGAGTCGTTTTAATGAGTAGGCTGATTGCTTTGTTGCAAGCTTAGGTGATCAGAGGCGGTGGATTCATCTTCTTTGAGGGTAGGAAGTAAATAAATCCGCTGCCATTTTTTAATTAAGTTAATTTTTTTGCTTTGCAAAAGAATCTTGTCTTACTGTGAGGGCGGGGCTTTGAAGGTTAAAAAATTTGAAGTGCATGGTTTGTTTAATAAAAATTCCATCGTTGATTTGGATTTTAATGATGATATAAACATAATAACGGGTAGGAATGGGGCGGGAAAAACCACCGTAATGAAGCTCATGTGGTATTTGATGAGCGGGAATATAGAAATTGCTATTAGGGAGATTAATTTTCATAAGGTTTTCTTGGAAACGGATTTGTATGCCTTGCAGGTCGTAAAGATTAATAGAGTTACTTGTAGAGTTGAGTTTGGTCGCGATATAGAGTCGATGGAAACATATGAAGATGAAATTGGCTCAAGTGGTGAGTTGGAATCCTCCGCTGAAGATATCCCGAATCAGCTCTTATTAGAACTTGGTGGGTCTGTTTTTCTTCCTACCTTTAGGCGAATTGAAGGAGGATTTACTCTAGGTCTTACCAGTTCTCAGCGTTCGAGAAAAATAAAAAGTAATGTCGAGGAAGCTTTGGTTTCGCTGTCTCGGTCACTGTCTAATTATGAACATAAATTTGTAACTTCTATATCTTCAGTGGATATTGTTGATATCTTGCTAAAGGAGTATGCCGATTTGTCTCAATTGTATAATGATGCCCAGAGGGAAACCTCGCAGGAGATCATTAATTCAATTAAGTTATATAAAAAGGATGTTTTTGGTCCTGCTATAGTTTCAGAGGATGTAAATCCTGAGCAAGTACTGGATAGAGTTCAAGTGATGATTGAATCGCTAGAAGAGCAGCGAGTTAATATCATGAATCCAATCGAGTCGTTTAGGTCGGTTGTAGAGAAATTATTCAAGCATGTTGGAATAAAAATTGACTCTCGTTTAAGTTTTGGTGACGCTGCTAGTGCGGTAAGTTCTGAGGAGCTATCGGCTGGAGAAAAGCAGATGTTGAGTTTTCTTTGCTACAATGCCTTTCATAAGAACTCTGTTTTTTTTATTGATGAGCCAGAGTTGAGTTTGCATGTTGACTGGCAGCGTCAGCTGTTTGGAATACTTCGTAGGCAGAATTCTACGAATCAATTTATAATGGCAACTCATTCGCCATTTATCTATAGCAAATATCCTGAAAGTGAAATTTGTCTTGATGTTGACCGTGGTGATTCGGAGGGCGAGTGATGTCTTCGAGCAAAGTAGAGCCAACATTTGATGAGTTTGTTGCTCTTTTGAAGAGAACCTCGTTACCGACACTGGTTGTTGAAGGTAAGGATGATATGATCGTTTACCGTAGATTGGAAGATGAATATTGTGATGAAAGTTTATCTGTTCTTTCAGTAGGTGGTAGAGACAAAGTACTTCGTTTGTTTGAAGCGTTATCTGAGTCTCCGGTGGCGGCTAAGATTATATTTTTTGCAGATCTTGATATGTGGGTTTTAAACGGAGTTCCTGAAAAGTATCAATCACGAAATCTGTTTTTTACTACTGGTTATTCTATCGAAAATGATGTTTTTTGTGATGGGAATTTGATTTCTTATATGGATGACCGGGAAAAGACTAAGTTTCATGGTGAGCTTGGTGACTATTTACGATGGTATGCATTGGCGGTGGATCGGGCCGGTAGAGGTCAAGAAGTTTCAATTAGTTTTTTTCCTTCAGATGATTTTTTTAAGGATTATCAAACATTAGTTACGCTTCAAGAAGGTGAGGTATATCCACAGCGGTTGCTGGACCTTTTCGAAAGTCGATATATGGAGTTGTTGCGCGGCAAGTCTCTAATGGGGTTGGCTTTACGACAGTTGTCTTATGCAGGTCGACATGCAAAACATAATGTTCGGTCTCTGATGGAGCATGTTGCTGTATCTCCAGGGCCAAAAATTCGAAGAATTTCAAACGTGGTCGGGGCTGCTCTCTCGGCAAACTAGGGCTAGAATGAGACTGTGCCAGAAAGTGTTCCAGAAGGGGGCAGGTTTGTTTGCCGTGCTTGTGTAGGTAGATAAATCTGTCCGTTTTTTTTTTTTTGCTTTTGTTATTCGCTTTTTAAAGTAATTGGTAAACCTGTCTCCGCTTCAGGCGGAGGGTGGAGTTTTATGGATATTAAAGTTGTAGGTCGTCTAGTAAGAGAAAATTTCGCTATCGTTCTTTTTCTTGTGCTTTCTTATTCTGGTGCGCTGGTGTTTTTGTGGGGGCAGTTTCAGGATTTAGATGCAAGGAAAATTCAGTTTTTGGAGGAAAAAGGTGAGGCGGCCGCCGCTCAGAACAAGCGTGAGCTTGAGTTGCAGCAACGTGAGTATTTGCTACATAAAAAAGAAGAGGAGAATATTAATGTGGCAAATGAACTGAAGGCCAATGCGGATAAGCAAAATAAGTTGTTAATTCAGTTAAGGTCTGATCAGTTTGCAGTCGGAGAAGCTCATGTTCGTAAGTTGGCAGAGGTTAAGTTACAATCCATGATGGACGAGTTTTCAGAACTTGGGGTGAATCTAAATTCAAACCCTTACTGCGGGAGCAGTAAGGAGGTCGAGAGTTACAATTCAGCAAAAATAAAATTTGACGCATTATATTCTTTTGCTAAAGCCAATTTTTTGTATGAAAAGTACAAAAGCTTCTTTTTTCATAACGAGCGATATGTCGTAAGTTTTGGATGTTCTATGGGTAAACAGAGTGAGTAAAGGTGGCAAGTTTATTTTATTTGATTTCTAGAAAAAGAGAAAAAGCAAGAAAAAGGGGCAGATTTATTTGTTTTGGATTTCTAGGTGGTAAATAAATCTTTCCCCATTGCTTTTCCTGATGTTGCAGTTAAAAGATTGGCTTGGTGATGAAGGATTGGGTGTAAAAAAAACGAAATAGGCGTAGGAGTATAAAACTTGGTATATTTTAAAATAGCCGATGTGCTAAAGTCGGCTATTTTGTCGAGGTTTAATGATTCATCAAATAGTGCAGAGCTCGTCGAAGTTCAATAACTTTTTAATGTCGAAACCATGTCCCAAACCATAATATCTTGCTCCTTGCTTCTTATGCTCTTCAATTAAAGGTATAAGATCTGCTTTAGAACTTATGTTTAGCAATGGCTTGATTTTCTCAAAATACTGCTGAGAAGCTGCCCGGCTGAATATTTCGAAGGCGCCTGGGAAGTGTCCAAGATAGACGAGGGTTTTAGGCCACCAAAAGCCAGATTTGTCTAAGCTGTTTTTTATGAAAAGAATAAAATCCGTTTGCATCAATAGGTGGAAGTCCACCCCGGTGCCGCTATTGTTTTCTTTTGTCAAGTCGGCGCTGATCGATGATCTATTTAGGCTCAATCGGTTGTTTCTGTATTCTAGACTTTCGGGGTTTTCGTAGAAGCACTGGCAGGATGTTAGATGCGGAACGCCCTTGCTTGACGATTTTATATAGTAATTACTGTTCAATAGTTCGGCTGCTGCTTGGAATTTATTATGTTTTATTAGTATGGTTGCTATATAAAGAAAAATCTCGCCTATGATGAATTTATAGTTGTCGAAGTCTGAGGATCGATAGCTTGAGCGGCCATTTATCTCAGTGAAATATTTAGTTAAAGATTCTAGGAATTTGTGCATGACCTCAGCGAATTCTTGCTGTGGTAGGTACCGGCAAGACGTATCTACAATTTGTAATAGCTCATTTCGCACAGGAGTAAATAACTGGATGCTACTAACTACGCAGTCATCAAACATTTCTTCAGGAGATGCGCTTATACGGATCTGCTCCAGATTGTCTGAGAAGGTTACTAAATACTCATCAAGAGCTGCTGCAGCGAAAGGTTTTTGCTCTCGGATAGCAGCGATCGCTCGCTTGAATAGTGCAGACGTCCCCAGGTTAATGCTGGCCTCGGAATTCAAGTATTCGGGTTTTTTTCCAAGTGCAGGCTTTTTAAATTGCGGCTGCCCATGGATGCATCGAATCAATGATTCGAATCCATCGGCATAGCGATCGGGCTCACTCAGATCTATGTATAGTCGAGAATGGTAAAATAAAGGTGTATAAGCTTTCCCATCTAGATCCTTTTCCGCAATTACGGCTATAAAACGTTCTTGATCAACTTGGTCGTATATTTTTTTCGATATTATTTGAGTTTCTGTGCCAACTCCTCCTGACCGGTTGTCAGCTTTTTCTGCGTAACCTTTATCGGAAATTATTAATACTTTGTCGATAGAGGGGTCTTTTACCATTTGCTCCATGAAGTCTATGGAGTCTTGTCCAGGCTTTAAATCCCACTTATCAAGTATTACATTGATTCCTGACTCAATCAGCTCTTCGGCCAAATCAAGTACCCAGCGTTCATGAGTAGGTGTCGACCAGCTATAAGAAATAAAAACTTTTGGCTCGCTCAATTTTTAGCTTCCTTTCTTTCTTTCGTTTGTTTGTGAAAGTCAATTCTCGTGTGAGCTCGTAAGTGGAAATCGAACCAGCCTCTGGATTTTTCAGGCCTCTTGTGCGGGAACCCTTATGCTTTTCGTGGGCCTTGAGTTGCCGTATAGGTTTTTGTCACAAACCCTTTACCGAAGCAAGGCAGTCTTCGCATTGTCCAAATAGATCAAGGCAGGTAGGGCACGTGCAGAAAGCTGCTGATTCGATTTGAGGGCGCGCCTTTTCGAAGGCGCGCAAATTCCGCTCTTCTTGAGCAACCTGTGCGGCGTCAGCCAAAGCGTAGGGAGTGCTGTGGATTGGAGCGACAGACACACGCGCCAATGAGAAATTTCGGCGTGCCGCGTGGTGAGACAGGAGAAGGGTGGTACGAAAGTGGTATGAGGATTTTTCGGTGGCGCTGAAGGCCTTGTGTGCTGAGGTCTACAGAATCAGCTGATCCAATCCATCACTGGTCAGACTGAGACGCCGCGGTAGAGACGGCGTCTAGCAAGCAAAAAACGGGATCGTTTTAAACCTAAAAACTCATTCGTTTAAATGACGCATTCTTGCGTCATCCAAACCCTACACCACCTTGCGCCACCCCCTACACCTAAGACAGAATCCGCCGGCTTGTGCCTCTAGCACGGGGGTTCTATCGTTCCTGGGTCACTGAAAAACAGTGATCGGGTTTGGTAGCCCGGATTCCGTCAGAAGCACAAGACTACTGTCTTGCGGAGGCTTTCAGTGCCTTCGTTTTATGGTGGTCATGCGCAGGGCATCTTCGGATGCGCCGGGGTTCCTGACGGCCGGTCTACCAACCTGCGTATGGCCTCCACCCTAGTTTGGTAGCGAAGGTGGCGGCTCCTAACCTCTTATCCGTCGGGAGTTACTCCATGTTCAAACCAACACCCAACCCACCAGAAACCGATCCAGTCTCCCCCTACAAATTCCCCGATTCACGAACCCTGAACGAAGCCGCCGAGCGCGCCCTCGATCACTACCTCACCCCACAGCAACGGATCATGGGCAGTCACACCCAACATGACCCGATGTACTTCGCCAACCCGGCCTACGACACCGAATCTCTGCTCGCCAACGCCAGCGAATCCCTGGGTTCAGCCTCCGAAATGCTCAACAACTTCGCCGCCACCCTGGAACCCGCCCACCGCAAAACCGCCATCGGCATTGCGCAGTTGGTGATGTTGGGGTCTTTGGCGGTGAATCAGGCGCTGGATAACGTCGAGCCGAAGTAAATTCGGGCAACCCTCTGTCGCGGAGGGGTGACCGTTAGGCGTGGGTTCAACCTGAACCCACGCTGAAATCCCCGCAAGTTTCATCTTCCCGCCACCCGCGCCGGCCTACGATCCCTCCACAAGATCCCGACCCCACCCGAGCGCCACCCACCATGAACAATCCACTCAAAGCGCTGTTGCTCGTCGCCACCGTCTCGGTTCTAAGCGCCTGTTCCGGCTCCGGTGGCTTGACTACCACCAGTTGTTTCTCCAGCGACTGTCAGTCGCCGGAGGCGCGTAACGTGAATACGTTGAAGTTCGGCGGGAGCAATATCGGTAATAGTTTCAACCAGTACAGCTCCGGCCTGATGCATGACGACTGAGGTTTACTGGGCCGCGGGGACGGCGATCCATTCGCTCAGGACTTTCTGGTATTTGCCGGTGACTTTGCTCAGGTGCAGCCACTGGTCGACGTAGAGTTTCCAGCTGATGTCGTCGCGCGGCAGCAGGTAGGCTTTTTCGCCGTATTGCATGAACTGGCTCGGGTTGACGGCGCACAGGCCGGGTTTGAGTTTTTGCTGGTAGAGGGCTTCGGAGGCGTCGGTGATCATCACGTCGGCCTTGTTGTCGAGCAGTTGTTCGAAGATGGTCACGTTGTCGTGCAACGCAAGTTGCGCCTGGGGCAGGAAGGCGTGGACGAAGGCTTCGTTGGTGCCGCCGGCGGGTTCGACCAGGCGCACGTTCGGCTGGTTGATCTGGTCGATGGTCTGGTATTTGGACTGGTCGGCGCAGCGCACTAGCGGGATCTTGCCGTCGACGTCGAGGGTGTTGCTGAAGAAGGCTTTTTTCTGGCGTTCCAGGGTCACCGAGATGCCGCCGACGCCGATGTCGCACTTGCCGGCCTGCATGTCCGGCATCAGGGTTTTCCAGGTGGTCTGCACCCATTCGACCTTGACGCCGAGGCTGTCGGCCAGGGATTGCGCCATGGCGATGTCGATGCCTTCGAATCCGCCGTCCGGGCGTTTGAAGGTGTAGGGCTTGTAGTCGCCGGTGGTGCAGACGCGCAATTGGCCTTGTTGCTGAACGGTGTCGAGGTGTGAAGCCGGTTCTTGTGCCTGAGCGGCACCGGCCATGGCCAACAGGCCGCAGAAGATCATCTTGCTTTTTGGAATTGTCATGGAGATCGGGCTTGTGCAGTGGGAGTGCGGGCCAGTGTAGTGAATGCGTTTGCCGGGTGTCATCCGCACAGGCATTCAGAACCACAACCGCACGCCGAGGACGAGTCGCGCTTCGCTGCGATCCTCGCCTTCTTCCCGTGCGTAATCGGCGGTGTGGCCGTAGGTGCGGTTCCAGGTCACGCCGATGTAGGGCGCGAACTCGCGGCGGATTTCATAGCGCAGACGCAGCCCGGCTTCGGTGTTCGCGAGGCCCGAGCCGATCCCGCGTTGCGGGTCGTTTTTGCCGTAGACGTTGAGTTCGGCGGTCGGCTGCAGGATCAGGCGATTGGTCAGCAGGATGTCGTAGTCGCCCTCCAGCCGCACCGCGCTCTGGCCGTTTTCGCCGAGGAACGCCGTGGCTTCGGCTTCGAAGTTGTACAGCGCCATGCCCTGCAGACCGAACGCGGCCCAGGTTTGTGGGGCGCCGGGTTTGAAGTCCTGGCGCACGCCGCTGACCACGTCCCACCACGGCGAAATCCCGTGGCCCCACAGGGCCTGAATTTCCGCGTCTTCGGTGTTGCCGTTGCTGCGTTCGCCCTCGGAGCGCAACCACAGCCGATCGATGTCGCCGCCAATCCAGCCGGACAAATCCCAGGCCAGGGTGCTGGCGTCGTCGGCGTCCTGCCATTCGAGTTTGTCGGCGAGGAAGTACGTGTTGATGGCGCTGTCGTGGACCTGATGCCCGGCGTGGCTGGTGAACACGGCAGCGCGGTCGGCGTCGGTCAGCGCCGGGATCGGCGTGCGGCTTTCGGTCGGCGCGGCGGGTTGCATCATGCCGTCGTCCATGCTTTGCAGATCGCCCATCTGGCTGTGATCCATGCCTTGCATATCACTGGCGGCGAATGCCGGAGCCATCGACAGGAGTAACAACGAAAACGCGGCAAATCGAGTCATGGTCGGCGTCCTCATTCTTCCACCCACACTTCGCGGAACATGCCCATTTCCATGTGGTACAGGAGATGGCAGTGATAGGCCCAACGGCCGAGCGCATCAGCCGTCACGCGGTAGCTGCGGCGGGTGCCGGGGGGCATGTCGATGGTGTGTTTGCGCACCTGGAAATTGCCGTTTTCGTCTTCCAGATCGCTCCACATGCCGTGCAGGTGGATGGGGTGGGTCATCATCGTGTCGTTGACCAGCACCAGGCGGATCCGCTCGCCGTACTTCAGGCGCAGAGGCTCGGCGTCGGAGAACTTGATGCCGTTGAACGACCAGGCGAATTTCTCCATGTGGCCGGTGAGGTGCAGCTCGAGGGTGCGGCTCGGGTCGCGGCCGTCCGGGTCTTCGAAGGGGCTGCGCAGGTCGGCGTAGGTCAGCACCCGGCGACCGTTGTTGCGCAGGCCGAGGCCAGGGTCGTCGAGTTTCGCGGCGGTGGTCATGGCTTGCATGTCCACCAGCGGGTTGTCCTTTTCGCTGTCGGGGTGCGACTGCATCGGGCCCATGTTCATGCTGGAGTGATCCATGGCGCTCATGTCCATGGAACTGTGATCCATACCGCCCATACCCATGTCGTCCATGGTCACCAGCGGTCGCGGGTCCAGCGCCGGCACCGGGGCCGACAAACCGGCGCGAGCGGCGAGGGTGCCACGGGCGTAACCGGTGCGATCCATGGCCTGGGCGAACAGGGTGTAGGCGTCGGCGGCGGGCTCGACGATCACGTCATAGGTTTCCGCCACGGCGATGCGCAACTCGTCGACGCTGATCGGTTTGACGTGCAAGCCATCGGCGGCGACCACGGTCATTTTCAAGCCGGGGATGCGCACGTCGAAGTAGGTCATGGCCGAGCCGTTGATCAGCCGCAGACGCAGCTTTTCGCCGGGGCGGAACAGACCGGTCCAGTTGTTATCCGGGGCGTGGCCGTTCATCAGGAAGGTGTAGGTGGCGCCGCTGACGTCGGCGATGTCGGTGGGATTCATCTTCATCTGCGCCCACATCGTGCGATCGGCGACGGTGGCGCCCCAGCCTTTTTCACCGACGTCATGGATGAAATCGCCGACGGTGCGCTTGTGGAAGTTGTAGTTGTCGGACTGCTTTTTCAGGGTCTTCATCAGGCTGACCGGGTCTTCGTCGGACCAGTCGCTGAGCATCACCACGTAGTCGCGGTCGTACTGGAACGGCTCCGGTTCCCGGGCGTCGATCACTAGCGGCCCGTAAACGCCGGCCTGTTCCTGCAAGCCGGAATGGCTGTGATACCAGTAGGTGCCGTGCTGGCGAACCTTGAACCGGTAGACGTACACACCACCCGGCTCGATGCCCTTGAAACTCAGGCCCGGCACGCCGTCCATGTTGGCCGGCAGCAGAATGCCGTGCCAGTGGATCGACGTGCTTTCGTTGAGCCGGTTGCGCACCCGCAGCGTCACGGTGTCGCCTTCACGCCAGCGCAGCAGCGGGCCGGGCAGGCTGCCGTTGATGGTCAGGGCGGTGCGAGTTTGGCCTGTGAAATTGACCGGGGTTTCGCCGATGAACAGCTCAAAGTCGGTGCCGCTCAACTCATTCATCTGGCCGGGGCTGTTCAAGGCCCAGACCGGCGTGTGCCACAGGCCGAGGCCGCCGAGCAGACCGCTGGCGGCGAGGCCTTTGACGAAGGTGCGTCTTGAGGTGATGGAAGGCATGCGCTGGAAGTCCCCGTTTGACCAATGACGGGGAGGCTAACCAGCGGCAGCTTTCAGCTGGCTGAGGGGCGGATTACAGTTGTGTCAGATTGAGCGAGGTGACAACGATTTGGATCTGGCGCACGTTGTCGATGTAGATTGACCCGGTTTAATAAAGTCATTTCATTTGTTTGGATATTTCTCGTTTCAACGGTTTCTAGCGATCACGTTCGGGACAGCAAGACTACGTTAGCGAAGATTGCCGATACGGAAGGTGGCTGTTGCAGTGGCCAATACCTTGCCAGCTTCGTCTGTGAGCTGGCCGGAGGTAAAACAAACTGCCCCCTTCATATGATCGATTCGACCTGTGCCAATGATTTTTCCAGGCGAGGCGGGACTGACAAAGCATGTTTTTGATTCAACAGTCACCGCAATCTGATTTGGCTCAAGCATGGCGTAAATAGATGGACCCATGCAGTCATCCAGCATGGCTGACAACATTCCTCCTTGAATATTACCCATAGGGTTGGTCAGAGAAGTGGTGGCTTCGAACTCGATATGAGCCACTCTATTGGTATCGTCGTATTCAATGAATTTCCAGCCCAGCAGGGTCGCCGCTTGGGGCATAGGCAGCTCACCATTAACGACTTTCCAGAACAGAGAATCATGATCCATGACAGTAGCCTCATTGCTGAACGAGTTATGAAAATTGTCCAGACAGCCAAGCAAACATGAACCCCGCCATCGTCAGCAGTAGTGCCAAGCAACCACTCAGAATCGGGGGATTGGCCTTTGATTTGCGGTGCACGTACATCGCGACCACGATTGGAGGTGCGATTGCGATCAGGCAATAGCTCTGAAAAGCGAGCAGCACCATAAGCGACCATTCCCGTGAGAACAGCAAATACAGCTGAAAGTAGCCGGCGATGGATAAAGCCAGACTGGTTGCGCCCACCACTTTGATCAAGGCCAGCAGCAAAAACTGCATGGGCGGATCAATTTCAGACCATGAACGACCAACCGCTATTCCGTGATAGGGCATGAAAATGGAACGGCTTAGATAGGCGCACCCGAACGCAGTGGTAATCAAAAAAGCCAAACCGTAGTTCGTCAATGCAAGCCAAGTGAACAGTTCCATGGATTGAGTCTTCCATTTCGGGCTGGCACTCCTCAAAGGACTCCAACAATGGAGTCAAGTTAGGACTGAGAAACTTGTCCGTCTACTGTCAGATCTGACGGGTGGTTGTTTGTCCAGTACTCTCAGCGACGTTCGGCCCTACGCCAGTGGTGGGGCCTATAGCCCCAGTCCTTCCTGGACTACCAGCAGCAAGTTGTTTTCCGTCAACGCAATTGCATCCAGCTGTTGCCCGGTCTCAAGCGTCTGCAACCACCAATGGCTTTCGCCGTGTTCATCGACCGTGCGCAGCAGCGATGCTTCGCGCCCCGGCAGGACGATTTGTACGCGCCCCGAGCCGTCTTCGGTGAAGCGGGCGATGGGATCGAACGTCAGGCTGTGGTGGTTGGCTTCGATGATCAGCTGGTCGATGGCGTAGTCGTGGGTCTCGCCATCCGGTGAACTTTCGCAAACATGGGTAGGATTGCGTCGGATTTTCAGGCCGACTTCGGTGACCGGTTGCAACCAGCCCTCGATGCGGTGATACAACGCGTAGACCTGAGCCGGCCAGCAATCGATTTCCAGTTCGGCGCAGGTGATTTCGTCAGCATGGGTGTGCCGGGTTTGTTTGAGTTTCGCGGCGAGTTCGTCTGCTTTACTCATGTCGGTTCCCTGTGGTGATTTCAACTTCATCGTAGTCCTTTCAAAGTAATGCAGGTTTTGCCCTGCGTCATGCGCTTGCAACACGGGCATGACTCAATCAGCGTCTGGCCAAGTGATGGTCAGGCCACAGAAACCACGGACGCAAGCGTCCCAAGGAGCGGGAACATGAAAAAGCTTTTTACAATTATGGCGCTGATTGCGCTGACGGTCGGTAGCATCGGCCTGAGTTCGGCACGCCAGTCGTCTGCCAGCAAGGCAGAATCGGTGGCGGGGGTATTCGATTACTACCTGCTGACGTTGTCTTGGTCGCCGACGTTCTGCCTGACCCACAAGGACGACCCGCAATGCACCGGCAAGGGTTACGGTTTTGTCCTGCATGGCCTGTGGCCGCAATACGCCAAGGGCGGCTGGCCGGAATCCTGCCCGCCGCTGACCAACCTGTCGGCCGCCGAAACAGCCAAGGGCTTGACGCTGTTCCCGACCCAAAAACTCCTCGATCACGAATGGAGCAAGCACGGCACCTGCAGCGGTCTCGGCGCGATGGGCTATCTGGACGAAGCGGACAAAGCCGTGGCCGCGGTAAAAATCCCGGAAGAGCTGCAACCCTTCAGTAGCTCTTATTACTTTGAAGCGCAGGAAATTGCCGACCTGTTCCGCAGGAGCAATCCGGGCATCCCGTCAGACGGCATCGCCGTCATCTGCAACGGCCCGGAACTCTCGGAGGTGCGCGTGTGCATGGGCAAGGACCTGCAATTCGGCGCCTGCGGCAAGAGCGTGAAAACCCAGTGTCGGGCGGGGGATATTCGAGTGCCGCCGTCGCGCTAACTGAATATAAAAAACAGGCGCCTGAAAGGGCGCCTGTTTTTTGCGATCAACCTCAAGCAAATCCCCCCGCATCCACCCCCAATTCCCCCCGCAAAAACTCCACCAAACCCCGCTGCAATCCACTCAACACTCCCTCGCGACTGACCAGCGCCAGCTCCGTCGGCGGCAGCGGCGGCAAGTCCGTGCACACCCGATGCTCCGGCAACACCGCCGAAGCCGGCAGCACTGAAACCCCGAGCCCTGAGGCGACCGCCGCCTGGATGCCGGTCAGGCTGTGGCTGCCGAAGGCCACCCGCCATGGGCGTTGCGCCACGTCGAGCAGGCGGATTGCCCGTTGTCGGTACAGGCAGCCTTGGGGAAACAGCGCCAGCGGCAGCACGCCACTGGATGAGTCGAACTCCACGCCTTTGACCCACACCAGTCGCTCCGGCCACGTGGCCCAGGCAGGGCCGCTGTCGGGCTCGCGTTTGATCAGGGCGATGTCGATTTCGCCGCTGTCGAGGCGTTGCCTCAGGTCGAGGCTCATGCCGCTGACGGTTTCCAGCCGCGCTTGCGGGTGGCTGCGGGTGAAGCCGGCGAGGATCAGCGCCATGCGTCGGGCGTCGAAGTCTTCCGGCATGCCGATGCGCAGGATTTCCAGATCCAGATCGCTGGCCAGGGCTTCGCTGGCCTCGGCGGACAAGGCCAGCAGGCGGCGGGCATAGTGGATCAGCAGTTCGCCATGTTCGGTGACACTGACGTTCAACCCCGTGCGATCGCGCAACAGCAGGGCGTGGCCAACCATGTCTTCCAGTTTGCGCACCTGTTGGCTGACCGTGGATTGGGTGCGGTGGACGCGTTCGGCGGCGCGGGTGAAGCTGCCTTCATCGACCACGCAGACGAAGGTTTTCAGCAGTTCCAGATCCAGCATGGCGGCGGTCTCGATATTTGTTTGTCAACTGACGGTTGGTTATTTATTTAATTTCACACTATCACCCCGAGTTCATAAGCTGAAGTCCTCACTTGCAGAGGAATGCCCCATGACCTTGATCAACACACCGCGTCCGCAATGGCTGACCTTCGATTGCTACGGCACCTTGATTCAATGGGACGAAGGCCTGCGCGCCGTGGCCGAGCGGATCCTGAGCGAGAAGGGCGAACACCGCATCGACGCCGGGCGCCTGATCGAGGTCTACGACCGCCACGAACATCGCCTTGAACAGACGCCACCGCATCGCTCTTTTCGAGAACTCAGCACCCTCGGCCTGCAACTGGCCCTGGAAGAACTGGGCCTGACGAGTGCCAGCCAGGACAGCCAGCGTCTGGCCGCCGCGATCCCGCAGATGCCGCCGTTTCCCGAAGTCGTCGAGACCCTCGCGCAGCTCAAGGCCAAGGGTTTCCAGCTGTGCATCGTCTCCAACACCGATGACGACATCATCGCCGGCAACGTCGCTCAGCTCGGCGGCCACATCGACCGGGTGATCACCGCGCAACAGGCCGGCGCCTACAAACCGGCGCCCCGGCTGTTCGACTACGCTCATGAGCAATTGGGCGTCAGCCGCGATCAGGTGGTGCACATCTGCGCCAGCCCGATGCTCGACCACACGGCGGCCCGCGACATGCATTTTCGCTGCGTATGGATCGATCGCGGGACCGGTCGTCAGTTGCTGCCGGACTATCGGCCAGACGCGATCCTCAACACGCTGGACGAAGTGCTGCCACTGTTCGCGTCCCTTGGCTGGTAATAGAGGAGTTTCGCCATGGCCCACACCCTGACCGGCAGCGCCCGACCTGCGCGTCACGCCTCGTTGAACCTCGACAGCGAAGCCATCATCACCGCCCGCCAAGAGCTGGCGGCGTGCTTTCAACTGGCGGCGCTGCACGGGCTGGAGGAGGGGATCTGCAATCATTTTTCGGCGATGTTGCCTGGCCACGATGACCTGTTTCTGGTCAATCCCTACGGCTATGCGTTTTCCGAAGTGACGGCGCACAACCTGCTGGTCTGCGACTTCGACGGCAACGTGGTGGACGGCGAGGGCCAGCCGGAGGCCACTGCTTTCTATATTCATGCGCGGCTGCACCAGCGACTGCCACGGGTGAAGGTCGCGTTCCATACCCACATGCCGAACGCGACGGCGTTGTGCCTGCTGGAGGGGCCGCCGCTGTTGTGGCTGAGCCAGACCGCGCTGAAGTTCTACGGGCGCACGGCGGTGGACGAGCATTACAACGGGCTGGCGCTGGATGAGCGTGAAGGCGACCGGATTGCCGGGGTCATGGGCGAGGCCGACATTCTGTTCCTGAAAAATCACGGGGTGATTGTTGCGGCGCCGACCATCGCCGAAGCCTGGGACGATCTGTATTACCTGGAGCGTGCCGCGCAGGTGCAACTGCTGGCGATGGCCACGCAACGGGTGCTGAAACCGGTGCCGCATACGGTTGCGCAACGGGCGTACGAGCAAATGCGCGAGGGCGATCCGGAAAGTGCGCGGGCGCATCTGCACAGTGCGATGCGGCGGTTGGCCCGTCAGGGCTGATGCGGGCAAAAAACGGGCAGGCAAAAATAATTCGTTCGGCAGGTCATCCAATTGGCCTGCGCGCCGATAGCAACAGGGTCGGGATTGTCGCGGTGGCACTTGGTTGCCCCACACAACCCGGTGGGCTACGCTCACAAAAAACAAGGGTTTCGGGCCTTTGCCCCTGTCGTACCTGCCCAGGACACGCTTTTGCCTATCCCCATTCACGATCCGCACCAGGCCCCCGGCGGCACCCTCAAGCGTTTGCCCCTGCGCAAGGCGGCGGCGTTGTTCATCGTTGCCGTTTGTCTGTGCCTGTCCGGTTTGCTGTATTTGCAGATCGAACAGTCGCGGCGCCAGGATCTGGCGAACGCGCAGATGTCGTCGGCCAACCTGACCCGGGCCATGGCGCAGCAGGCCGAAGACACCTTTCTGGCGGCGGATCTGGTGATGACCAGTCTGGTCGACTGGATTCAGGAAGACGGTTATGGCGCGGTGCAGAAACCTCGCTTGCAGAAAACCCTCGCAAGACGGGTGCAGCAACTGGAGCAGTTGCACGGCATGTTCCTGTTCGACCGCGAAGGGCAGTGGGTGATTACCTCGTTCCCGAATTTGCCGCGTGGCAATGGCGTGGCTGATCGCGAGTACTTCAAGTTTCACCAGCAGAATGTGTCGTCCGTTGCGCATATCGGCCCGGCGATCCGCAGCCGCGAGAACGGTGAATGGATCATCCCTATTTCGAAACGGGTCAACGATCGCGCCGGCAATTTCCAGGGCGTGTTGCTGGCCGGGATCAAGATGTCGTACTTCGACAAGTTCTTCAAAAGCTTCAGCCTGGACGACAACGGCACCATGTTCCTCGGCCTGACCGACGGCACCTTGCTCGCTCGGCGGCCGTTCGACGAAGCCCTGATCGGCACTTCGCTGGCCAAGGGCGAGATCTATCAGAAGCTGCTGCCCAATGCCTCCGCCGGCACCGCGATGATCGATTCGGTGGTCGACGGTGTGACGCGCCTTTACGGTTACCGGCAGCTGGAAAGTTATCCGCTGGTGGTGTCCGCCTCTTCATCGCGGGACACGATTCTTCAGGGCTGGCATGACCGGGCGTTCCAGTCCAGCGTCATCGTGGCGTTGGTCATGCTTGGCGTGGGGCTGTTCGGCTGGGTGTTCATTCATCAGGTGCGCGATGGCGAGCGAATCGAGAAAAACCTGCGCAAGGCCCAGCGGGCGCTGGAGCAGATCGCGACCCACGACAGCCTGACCGGGCTGGCCAACCGGCGCCTGTTCGAGCGTTCGCTGGACGTGGAGTTTGCCCGGGGCGCGCGGCAGTCGAGCCCGGTCAGCCTGATCATGCTCGATATCGATTTCTTCAAAAGCTACAACGACGCCTACGGCCATGTGGCCGGCGATCATTGCCTGACGCAGGTCGCGCTGGTGGTGAAAAACTGCTGCCAGCGCAAGTCTGATCTGGCCGTGCGTTATGGCGGTGAGGAATTCGCGGTGCTGCTGCCGGACACCGACATCAACGGCGCACTGGCGATTGCCGGGCAGATTCGCCGCAGCGTCATGGACAAGCACATCACCCACAGCGGCTCGCCCACCGGTTATCTCACGGTGAGCCTGGGCTGCTATTCGTTTATTCCGCTGGGCAACGACAGCCCGGAACTGTTCATCCAGCGCGCGGATGCGGCGCTGTATCAGGCCAAGAACGCCGGCCGCAATCGCGCGGCGGTGTTGTCGATGGACGTCGGCTTCGGCGAATTGCTGCGCTCGGATCGCTGACAAAAAACAATCGGGTTCAGACACAGGCCATGGCACTCACCATGGCCTGCTCTTGTTCGTTCAGCTGCCGGTGCCACCACCGGCTCCACCCGTGCCGCCGCCGGCCGAACCGGTCCCGCCGCCAGCCCCTGAGCCTGAACCGCTGGCGCCGCCGTTGGTGCCGGTGCCTTGACCCATGCCATCGGAAGAGCTGCCACCCGAAGGTGCGCCGGGTGTGCTGTTCGGTGGCTGGGTCGAGCCGCTGGTGGCGCCGGATTTGGTGCCGGTGGCATCGGCGCCGTCGTTTGCGGCAAAGCTTGCGGTGGAGGCGGCCAGCGTGGCGGCCAGCAGGATTGAGGTCAATGTGCGCGTCATCATGGTGTGTCTCCAGTGAGGGGATCTACCTGATATTGGTCTGACGCGCACAAGGCTTGGTGCCGGCCGGGTGACGAGCGGTTTTTTAGAAGTCCACGGTCGCCGAGACCTTCAGCGTGCGCGGCGTGCCCTGGGTCAGGTAACCGCCGTTGGCCGAAGCCCAATAGGCTTCGTTGGCGACGTTCTCCAGATTGGCCCGCAGGGTGATCTGCTTTTCATCCAGTTTGAAGGCGTAGCGCGAGCCGAGGTCGAAGCGGTTCCACGCCGGAATGCTCTGAGTGTTGGCCGCGTTCAGGTACTGGCCGCCGGTGCGAAGCATGCGCGCGCTGAGGGCCGCGCCTTCGAGGCCCGGAATATCCCAGTCGGCGCCGAGGTTGAACTGAAAGCGCGGCACCCCGACGGCGCGGTTGCCGTCATTCACGCCGTTGCTGCTGCCTTCCAGTTCAGTCTTCATCAGCGTTGCGCCGCTGAGCAGGCGCAGGCCGTCGAGCGGTTCGCCGTAGACGTTGAGTTCCACGCCTTTGTTGGTCTGCTGGCCGTCGACCCGGAAGATCCCGTCCTGGGTGTAGCTCGACGGTTGCTCGATGCGATAGACGCCAAGGTTGGCGCCGTAGCTGCCCATGTCCAGGCGCACGCCGGCTTCGATCTGTTTGCTGCGCACCGGGGCGAAGGTTTCGTCGCGGTTGATTGCCGTGGTCGGCGGCGTCGGGCCCTTGGCCAGGCCTTCGATGCGGTTGGCGTAGAACGACACGTGTTCCCACGGCTTGATCACCAGGCCGTAGACCGGGGTGGTGATCGACTCTTCATAACTGGAAGTGCGGGCGCCGGTGGCGGTGCTCCATCCATCGACTTTCAGCGCTTGGCGACGCACGCCGAGGGTCAGCAGGATGCGGTCGTCGACGAAACCGAGGGTGTCGGAAATCGCTTCGCTGCGCAGGATGTTCTTGCCGGTGATGCGCGGGTCGTTGATGTCGCTGGCGAACGAGGTTGGCGCCGGGCGCGGTTTGTCGGTGACGTTGTACAGGTTGGTGCTGTAGCGCCCGGCCGCGCCGACGGTTTCGAACGCCGAGCGCTGCTCGCCCCAGATGCCCGCCCAGCCGAGGTTCAACTGGTGCGTGACGGGGCCGGTGTCGAAGCGACCGTTGAGCCCGGCCATGGCGCTCTGGTTGTCTTCGTCGTGGGGCGAATAGAGCATGCCGCCACGGGCGTTGCCGTTGAGGTCGGTGACGGTCAGCGACGAGTACACGCCGTTCTCGCGAGTGTGCTTGGCGCCGCCGGACACGTAGGCGGTCCAGTTGTCGTTGAGGTCGTATTCGGCGCGGGCCATGCCGAAGGTGTCTTCGAGTTGCGAGTAGCTCCAGCTCTGGGCGTAGCTGGCGTTGGCGTGCGGCACCTTGGGGGCTTTTGTCAGGCTCGAATCGACATAGATCACCGAGCGACCCTGGTTGATGACCTGCTTCTGATAGCCGAAATCGGTCGAGACCCGCAGGCGATCGCCGCGATAGTCCAGGCCGACAGTGAACAGCGACGAGCGCTGGTCTTCGTCATCGACGGCGGTGTCGCCTTCGCGCTGCATCAGGTTGACCCGCGCGCCGAAGCGGTTGTCCTCGCCAAAGCGCTGGCCCAGGTCCAGATGCCCGCCGACCCGGCTATCGGAGCTGTAATCGAGGGTGACGCTGCGGGTCGGGGTGTCCATGGCGCGTTTGGGTTGCAGGTTGATCCCGCCACCGATGCCGCTGCCGCTCGGGGTCACGCCGTTGACGAACGCGTTCGGCCCCTTGAACAGTTCCACTCGATCCAGCGCTTCGACGGCGATGATCTGCCGGGGCAGCACGCCATAGAGGCCGTTATAGGAAATGTCATCGGAGGCCAGCGGCAGGCCGCGGATCATGAACATCTGCGAGAAGTTGCCGAAGCCATTGGACTGGCGCACCGAAGAGTCGTTGAGCAACACATCGCCGACGGTCTGGGCCTGCTGATCGGCCATGGTCTTGGCGGTGTAGCTGGTGACGCTGAAGGGCAGGTCGTTGACTTCCTGGTTGCCGAGCATGCCGACCTGCGCGCGGCGGGCCACCTGTTCGCCGCCAAAGGTGTCGCCGCTGTCGTCGTGCAGGGCGCTGACGTTGGTGGCGCCGAGTTCCAGCGCACCGTCCGCCGCGACTTTCGGGGTCACGGTGTAACCGTTGTGGCCGGTGCTGATCAGCTCGAAACCGCTGCCTTCCAGCAACCGCGCAAAACCGCTTTGCGCGGTGTAGCTGCCTTGCAGGCCGGGGCTCTGGCGATTGCCCAGTTGCGCCGGATCGAACGACAGCGGCACGCCGACGCTGACCGCAAATTGCGCCAGCACATGGCTGAGCAGGCCGGGGCCGATGTTGACGGTGCGGCTGGCGCTTTCGCTGACGCTGTCGGCGGCGTGGGCGGCGGTCGGCAGCAGTGCGCTGAAGACCAGGGCCAGGCTCAGGTTCAGGGCTTTGAGCGCAAAAGTGGTGGGGCGGGGCGATGGCATTGCGGTCATTCGGTGTTCCTGTCGGGGGCGTGGAATTGAAAGGTCTATCCACTCACCGGACGAGTCGCGAAAAGGTATCAGTGAATATTGAAAATATTTTCCGAGGGCTCAGACACGGGGCTCCACCGACAGCCAATAGCGGGTCAGGCTGTTGATATTCAGCGGCAGAGTGTCGCTAAGCAGACGCAGGCTGGCGTCGGTGTCGCGCAGGGAAAAAGCTCCGGACACGCGCATCGCCGCCACGTCCGGATGACAGCGCAGCACGCCCCGGCGATAGCGGCTGAGTTCGCCGAGCAATTCGTCCAGGCGCATGTTGCTGGCCAGCAGCATGCCTTTGTCCCAGGCCAGGCTTGCGGTGTCGAAGGTTTCGGCGTTATCGAAGCTGTTGAGCTTGAAGCGCTGACGCTCGCCGGCCTTGAGAATCGCAGTTTGCTTGAGCAACTGCGGGGTGATCTGCACCTGGCCGTCGAGCACCGACACCTGGCTGCGCGAACCCTCGGTGCGCACGCAGAATCGCGTGCCCAGCGCGCGGGCCATACCCTGCGGGGTTTCGACAATGAACGGACGGGCGCTGGCGTCTGCGGCGGTGTTGATCAGCACTTCGCCGTTGAGCAGCAGGACGCGACGCTCCACCGGGCTGAAAGCGATGTCCACGGCGCTATCCGTGTTGAGCACCAGTTGAGTGCCGTCCGGCAATTGCAGGTTTTTTTGCTCGCCGACGGCAGTGCGCTGGTCGGCGGTCCATTGCTGCCACGGCACATGCTGCGAGGCGATGCCCAGCGGCCCGGCCATCAACAGCAGGCCGAGGCGGGTGAGGGTCTGGCGGCGGCTCAAACCTTCTTTGCGGGACGCGCGCTTCAAGGTCTGGATCGCGACATTGGCCGGCACACTGCGCAAATCCCCCAGCAGCGCTTCGGCCCGTTGCCAGGCGATGGCGTGCTCGGCGCTGCGGGTGCGCCATTGGGCGATGGCCTGATGGTCGGACGGGGTCGCGGTGCCGGAGTGCAGTTGCACCAGCCAGTCGGCGGCTTCGCCGAGAATCTGCGGGTTGATCATCGACGAATGCATCAGGCGACACTCAGGCAGGCAATGAACGCGGCACGCATGTGCCGTTTGACGGTGATCAGCGAAACATTCAGGCGCGTGGCGATCTGCGCGTAGGTCAGGCCTTCGATCTGCGACAGCAGGAAGGTCTCGCGGGTCTGCTCGGGCAGTTCGCGCAGCAGCGCTTCGATGCGCCACAGAGTTTCGAGAATCAGGTAGCGGGTTTCTGGCGACGGCACTTCGGCGGCGGGCAAGTGCGCAATGGTTTCCAGGTATGCGCGCTCCAGGTCCTGGCGGCGCCAGCGGTCGATCACCAGTCCTTTGGCGATGTGCGTCAGCAGCGCCCGGGGCTCGTTGCCCAGCGGCTTGATCACCTGGCGGGTGAGCAGGCGCAAAAACGTATCGTGCGCCAGATCGGCCGCATCGCAGCGATTGCCCAACTTGCGCTGCAGCCAGCCCTGCAGCCACCCGTGGTGTTCGCTGTAGAGCGTCTGGACTTGCTGATTCAACGGCTGATCGAGGGACGACATGAAGGGCAGATACTCGTTTCGGGCGTCCGTTGCCAGAGTGCGAAAAGCATGCAATTAAGAATTGATCGCATTCTAGTGGCGCGCAACGAGTGCTGGCAATTGCCCATTCACACTTTCTTTTCTGACGGCAGAGGAGTGGCCTACCCGTCTTCCGGGAGATTGGCTATTTGCCTGGCCCGGCCCCGGGACTAACGTAGCCACACATTCACTTGCCCCGGAGAGTCGCCATGAAACCTCGTATCGATTTCTACACCGCGTCCCCAGATGCCCTGAAAGCGATGATCGCGCTGGAAACCGCCGTCTCGAAACTGCCGCTGGAAAAGACCCTGATCGAACTGGTCAAGCTGCGCGCTTCGCAGATCAACGGCTGCGCGTTCTGCATCGACATGCACACCGCTGACGCGATCAAGGGCGGCGAAACCCCGCGCCGGTTGTTCGCCGTGACCGCATGGCGTGAAGCGCCGTTCTTCACCGAACGTGAACGCGCCGCGCTGCTGTGGACCGAAACCCTGACCCAGTTGAGCCTGACCCACGCCCCGGATGAAGACTACGAAGCGGTCGCCGCCCAGTTCTCACCCAAGGAAATGGTCGATCTGAGTGTCGCGATCAGCACCATCAACAGCTGGAACCGCCTGGCCGTGGGCTTCCGTAAAACCCCGCAAGCCTGATCGATCAATGTGCATCGGCACTCGGCGCGGCCGGTGGTTGCACCTTGCGCATCAAGGGCACCATCGCCGTGGCGATGCCGAAGCACACCATGATCATCAGAAACGTGTCGCCGTAGGTTTGCGTCTGCGCCTCACGATAGGTCAGCAGCCATAGCTGACGCAGGCTGGCGGTGAGGCCGACATCGCCGCTCTGACCCAGCGCGGCAAAGTTGCCGCCGACCTGTGCCAGCCACTGATTCACCGCTTCGTTGCTGCTGTTCAGATGCTCCGCCAACCGGGTGAAGTGCAGGTTGGTGCGGTCGTTGAGAATGGTCGCGCACGCGGCAATCCCGATTGCACCGCCCAGATTGCGCATCAGGTTGAACAGGCCCGACGCATGTTTCAGCCGCGCCGGTGCCAGGCCACCCAACGTCAATGTCACCGCCGGTGGCACCGCCAGTTGCTGAGCAATCCCGCGCAGGGCTTGCGGCAGCATCAATTCTCCGGCGCCCCAGTCATGGGTGATCGGACTGAATTCCCACATCGACAACGCGAACAACGCCAGGCCCGCCATCATGATCCAGCGCAGATCGACGCGATTGGCCAGAAAGGCGTACAGCGGAATCGCCATTATCTGGAACACCCCGGTGGAGAAAACCGCCAGACCAATGTCCAGCGCGCCGTAGCCGCGCACCCGGCCGAGAAACAGCGGCGTCAGGTAAATCGTCGCGAACAGGCCGATCCCTGTGACGAAGGAAAAGAAGCAGCCGAGGGCGAAGTTGCGATCCTTTAGGGCGCGCAGGTCGACGATCGGATTGGCTACATGCAACGTGCGGCCGATGAAGGCCAGCCCGGCCAGGCCACTGATCCACGCGGTGGTCAGGATCGTCTGGTCGCTGAACCAGTTCCAGCGCGGGCCTTCTTCGAGGGTGTATTCCAGGCAGCCGAGAAACAGCGCCAGAAACACCATGCTCAAATAATCCGCGCCCTTGAGCAGCGACAGTTCCGGCTGGTCGATCTTCACCAGCATCGGCACCGCCACGGCGACGAAAATCCCCGGCACCAGATTGATGTAGAACAGCCAGTGCCAGGACGAAATGTCGGTGATCCAGCCGCCGATCACCGGGCCCAATGTCGGTGCCAGCGAGGCCACGGCGCCAATGGTTGCTGCGGCGATTACCCGTTGTTTGCCGGTGAAGAAAAAGAACGCCGTGGTGAACACCAGCGGAATCATCGAGCCGCCCAGAAACCCTTGCAGCGCGCGAAAGGCGATCATGCTCTGGATGTTCCAGGCGATGCCGCAGAGCAGGCTGGCGAGGGTGAAACCGACCGCTGAAGCGCAGAACAGCCAGCGTGTGGAGAACACTCGCGACAGCCAGCCCGACAGCGGAATCACGATGATTTCGGCGATCAGGTAACTGGTCTGCACCCACGCCGTTTCATCGGTGCCGGCGGACAACCCGCCGCCGATATCGCGCAGCGAAGCCGAGACGATCTGGATGTCCAGCAGCGCGATGAACATGCCGATGCACATCGTGGCGAAGGCGAACACTTTGGTTGCCGTCGCCATCTCGGCAGCATTGAATGGCTGCGCGGAGGCGGTGAGGGCGGTGCTCATGGCGCGCTGGCCACGGCGGTGGTTTCAGGCTGGGCGCGGGTGTCGACCTCAGCGGTCACCGACAGGCCCGGACGCAGGTGGCCGAGCACGCCGTCGGCGGGGTCGAGCAGGATCCGCACCGGCACACGCTGGACGATTTTGGTGAAATTGCCGGTGGCGTTTTCCGGCGGCAGCACGCTGAATTGCGAACCGGTGGCCGGGGCGAGGCTGTCGAGGCGACCGTGGAATTCCTGGCCGGATAACACATCGGCGCGGATGCTCACGCGCTGGCCGGGCTTCATCCGCGCCAGTTGGTCTTCCTTGAAATTGGCATCGACCCACAGACCACTGGCCGGCACTACTGACAACTGTTGCGAACCGGCCTGCGCATAGGCGCCGACCCGCGCGCGGCGGTTGCCGATCACGCCGTCGACCGGGGCGCGCAGTTCGGTGTAGCCGAGGTTGAGTTGTGCCAGATCACGCTCGGCCCGTGCTTGCTGGAGGGCGGCGCGGGCCTGTTGTTTCTGGGTTTCGATCACGGTGAGCTGGCGTTGCGCGGCCAGCAGTTCGGCCTGGGCTTTAGCGCTCAAGGCTTGCGCGGTCTTGAAGGTGGCGTCGGCCCGTTGCGCGCTTTCCACCGAGACTGCGTTGGTGGTCACCAGACGTTTGTAGCGTGCGTTGTCGTCCCGCGAACGCGCAGTTTCGGCGCTGGCGGCATCGATGCCGGCGCGGGCCTGACCGATCACCGCTTGCTGCAATTGCTCAGTGGCATCGAGGTTGGCCAGCAGCGCTTCTTCGGCGGCGACCGCGCCTTCGGCCTTGGCCAGATTGGCGCGGTAGTCGCGGGCGTCGAGGCGAATCAGCACGTCGCCGGCCTTCACCTTCTGGTTGTCGCTGACCAGCACTTCCTCGATGTAACCGGCGACTTTCGGCCCGATCACCGTCACGTCGCCGCCAATGTAGGCATTGTCGGTCTCTTCAAGAAACCGCCCGGCGCCCCACCAATGCACGGCGTACAGCCCGGCGAACACCAACGCGGCCAGACCCGCAGTCGGCAACAGCAGGCGTTTGAGCAGGGGAGGTTTGGGGGCGCTGACCGGAACGGCGAGATCGGGTTCTACGGTGGGCATGCTGGTCATGGCGTAATACCTGCGGCTAATACCAGAAAATCAGATCGTTATTACGGCTGTAATATGACGCGAGTAATATTTTGTGGCAATTGATTTTTATCGCCGGTCGTCAGATGGAAGGCGTTTAAAAAAAGCTGATCATTTGTTTAAGAAATGTAAGCGCTGTAGGAAGCGTCTTGCAATTGCGTAGGAAGGCTCTGACTATCACCATCATTGATGGGGTGGCATTAAGCCAGTTGATTGCAAGGATGTTGAGTGCCGTATTCGCTTTGCGTTGTTTCTCGTAGTCGTTACCTGCCTCGCCCGCTGTTGTCGGCCTTGTTGTTGAGTGTATGTGCGCCCAGCGTTCTCGCCGCCGAAGCTCCAGCCCCTGGCCAGGAAGTGCTGCGCCAGCAACAACTGCAACAGCGCGATCTGCAACAACTGCAAATCGAACAGCGCAAGCGGCAACTGGAGCGCGGCGCGTTCGGCCCGACGCCTGCCACCCCGGCCGTTCCTGAATCGATCAAACCCGACGAGCGTTGCTGGCCCTTGAGCGGCACGCGCATCGGCGGCGTCACGCTGATCGACAAAGACCAACTCAACGCCCGGATCAAACCGCTGCTGGCGCCGTGCATGGGCGTCGGCCAGATCAACCATTTGCTGGCGACCATCACCGCGCTGTACGTGGAGAAGGGCTACATCGCCAGTCGGCCATACTTGAGCAGTGCGCCGGCGGCCGGGCAGTCGCTGGATATCCTGATCGACGAAGGCTATATCGAGTCCATCGAACTGGCGGACCAAAGCTTGCCGGTGTCGCTCGGCGGGGCGTTCCCCGGCATGCTCGGAAAACCGCTGAATCTGCGGGATCTGGAGCAGGGTCTGGATCAGTTGAACCGTCTGCGCTCAGTCGATCTGACCGCCGACATCGCCCCCGGCAGTCAGCCTGGTGCGTCAAAAATCATCTTGCGTTCGCGTACCTCCGGGCAGTCACGCTGGGCCCTTGGTGCCGGTTTCGACAACCTCGGCAGCGCCAGCACCGGTCGTGATCGCGACACGCTGAGCCTGACCCTCGACAGTCCGCTCGAACTCAACGATCTGTTGAGCCTCAGCGCCAGCGACACCCTCAATCAGGGCGACCGCTACAGCCGCAACGCCAGCCTCTATTACGCGATTCCCTACGGCTATTGGACATTCAGTACCTTCGCCAGCCACGCCGAATACCGCGCGCCGTTCAAACTCAGCACGCTGACCTTTCACAGCACCGGCATCACCGATCAGCTCAGCCTGCGCGCCGACCGGGTGTTATGGCGCGACCAGAGCCATCAGCTCAGCGCCAACCTGCAACTGGCGCATAAAGATGTCGACAGCTATCTGGAAAACGTCCGTCTCGGCATCCAGAGCCCGACCCTGACCGTGGCCGAGGCCGGGCTCAATCTGTTCTGGCTCGACCGCGCGGTGTGGAACCTCGACGTCAATTACGCCCAGGGTTTGCACTGGTTCGGCGCCGATGACGATGCCGATCGCCAGGTCAAAAACCTGCCCAAGGCACAGTTTCGCAAGTACCGCGCCGGCCTCAGCCAGTGGCGCAACGGCCAGCTCGGCGCGCAAGCCTGGCAATGGCAGAGTCAACTCAATTTGCAGTACAGCCCGGATCCGTTGCCGGCGATCGAACAACTGCTCGGCACCGACGACTCCGCCGTGCGCGGTTATCGGGTCAGCAGCGCGTCCGGCGCCAGCGGTGCGATCTGGCGCAACACTTTGCGCCTGCCGCTGCGCAGCGATTTGCCGGTGCAGCTCACCCCGCGTGTCGGCCTCGACCACGGCTGGATCAAGGCCGATCACGGCGCCCCGGTTCAACGCCTGAGCGGCGCCAGCATCGGCCTCAATCTGGGCTGGAAAAACCTGCAGGTGGATGTCGATTACCAACGCAGCCTGAACACCCCGACCGGCCTGCACCGCGAGCCTGAAACCTGGTTGATGCGGGTCGGATTACAGATATGAACGTCAGTGAACAACAGCCATCGGACCTGAGCGCGACAGCCGTGGCCTTCAACTCAACGCGCAACGTGATGCCGCACTACATGGAGAGTTTTTTATGCCAATGAACACCTTTGCGTTTCATCTTTCCCCACGGGGCAAACTGCGCTGGGCCATCGCCAGCCTGTTCCTGGTCGCTCACCTGCCGGGCGCCATGGCCGGTGGCGTGGTGGTCGCGCCCGGCCCCGGCGGCACCGCGCAACTGCAAACCCAGGGCGGCGTCCCGATCGTCAACATCGTCGCGCCCAACGGACAGGGCCTGTCGCACAACCAGTTCCTCGACTACAACGTCGACCGTCAGGGCCTGGTGCTGAACAACGCCTTGCAGGCCGGGCAATCGCAGCTCGCCGGGCAACTGGCGGCCAACCCGCAATTGCAGGGCCAGGCCGCAAGCGTGATCCTCAACGAAGTGATCAGCCGCAACCCGTCGGCCATCAACGGTGCCCAGGAAATCTTCGGTCGCGCCGCCGACTACGTACTCGCCAACCCGAACGGCATTTCGGTGAACGGCGGCAGCTTCATCAACACACCGAACGCCAATCTGGTGGTCGGCCGTCCCGAGCTGAACGACGGCAAGCTGCAAGCGCTGAGCACCCGCGACGCCACCGGCCAGTTGCAGATCCAGAGCGGCGGCCTGCGCAACGGCGAAGGCTCGATCAACCTGATCGCGCCGCGCATCGACAGCCAGGGCGCAATCACTGCGCGTGATCAACTGAACCTCACCGTCGGGCGCAATCAGATCGACTACGCCAGCGGCCAGGTGAAAGCCGTGGACCCGGCAGGCAACACCACCGATCAGCGAATCGACGCCAGCCTGTTCGGCGCGATGCAGGCCGGACGCATCAACATCGTCAGCACCGCAGAAGGCGCGGGCGTAAAAGTGGGCGCGGTGCAAGTCGCCGGACGTGACGGCGTGCAGATTCGTTCGGCGGGCGACTTGAGCGTCAGCGGTCAGGCGATCCCGGACAGCCTCGACGTGACTCGCGCCGGTATCCGCAGCAGCCAGGGCGACGTCGGCCTGCACAGCGGCAAAGACCTGACGCTGGCCGCCACCGATGTCAGCGGTCGTGACGTGAAGGTCGAGGCCAAACGCAACCTGACCCTGACCACCGTCGAAAGCCGCAAGCTCCAGGAACAGCGTGAGAACTGGAACAACAGCACCATCGGCATAACCTGGGAAACCTACGAACGCACCAAGACCGACAGCGATTCGCGCCAGCACGGCAGCCAGATCGTTGCCAGCCGCGACGCGCAATTGTCGTCCGGCAAAGACACCGAACTGAAAGCCGCCAAGGTCGACGCGAAAAACAACCTCAGCGTGCAAAGCGGCGGCGATCTGCGCCTGACCGCCGCTACTGAAAGCCACACCCAGACCGATCAGGGCAAGCACCGCAAACACCTGTGGAAAGCCGACTGGGACAGCAGCAGCGAAGAACAGCGCAGCGTCACCAGCCAGCTGAAGGGCGGCAACATCGCCCTGCAAACCGCCGCACTGTTGCGCTCCGAAGGCGCCGAACTGAACAGCGCCGGCGATCTGCAACTGGCCGGCAAACAGGTGGAAATCACCACCGCGACCCGCACCCATCGCAGCAGCGACAATCGCTATTCCGGTGATCTGGTCGGCGGCGGTTTCTTCGGCAAGACCGGCGACGCCGACAAGGGCCAGACCCAGCATCAGGGCAGCAAGATCAACGCGGCCGGCAAACTGGTGGTCAAGGCCGACGACGTGCGCATCAGCGGCAGCCAAGTGCGTGGCGGCAAAGACGCCAGTGTGATCAGCGACAACGGTTCGCTGACCATCGACGGCGTGCAGGACACTTCGCACAGCAACAATCACGACAAGGACAGCAAGTTCTTCGGCATCACCAAGGACGAGTCCCGGCAGAACAGCAAGGACAGCACCACGGTGCGCAGCGAGCTGGCTTCCGACAGCAACCTCAAGCTGAAAAGCGCCAAGGACATCGAAGTCGCCGGCTCCACGGTCAAGGCCGGCGCTTCGCTGACGGCGGATGCGGCCGGTGACGTGAGTGTGCATTCGACGCAGAACACCCACGACAGCAGCAACAGCGCGCAGACCCGTGGCTTCGACGCCTATGCCAAGGAGCAAACGGCGGAGCAATATCGCGCCGGCGTGCATTACGAAGACAAATCCCAAACAGTCACCGCCAACGACGTCACGCAGCAGGCTTCCAGCCTCAGCGGCGGCAGCGTGCAGGTGAAGGCGGGCGGCGACGTGACGCTCAAGGGCGCCGAGGTGAAATCCACCGCTGGCGACACCACCCTGAGCGGCAAGAACGTCTCGCTGCTGGCCGAGCAGGACAGCCACAGCACCTCGACCGAGACCCGCAGCACCGGCGGCGGTTTCTACTACACCGGCGGCCTCGACCGCGCAGGCAGCGGCGTGGATTTCTCGCACAGCACCTCGCAAGACACCACCGCTAAAACCACCGCGCAAACCACCGGCGTGCAGAGCAGCGGCAGCCTGAACATCACCGCGGACAAGCTCGCCACCGAAGGCGCGCAACTCAAGTCCGGCAACGGTCTGAACGTCGCCGCCAACGAAGTCGACAACCGTGCCGCGAGCAACACCGAAAGCAGCACCCACAGCGAGAGCAACTGGTCGGCGGACATCGGCGCCAACGTCGAGTACAAAGACATCGCCCGGCCGATTGCCGGCGCGGTGAAAGACGTGCTCGACCGCAAGGTGCCGGACAAAGATGCACTGGCCAATCTCGGTCAGCCGAATGTCGGTATCGACGTGGCGGTCGGTCATGCCAGCGCCGAGAAAACCGAGCAGAGCAGCAACGCCGTGGTCAGCCGGTTCGACGGCCAGACCGTGGACGTGAAGGTCGGCGGCACGCTGCACGATCAGGGCACCCAGTACAACGCCAGCGCCGGCAAAGTGAACATCAGCGCCGACAAACTGGTGGCCGATGCCGCGAACAACACCCGCAGCAGCACCGACAATTCGGTGGATGCCAAGGTTGATGTGCGCGTCTACACCAAGACCGGTGAAGACGTGAACGTGGCCGGCAGCGGCACGGGTGGCAGCAGCCAGTCGAGCAAGAACAGCTCCACGGCGTTGGTCGGCGGTTACGCCGGCAATCAGGGTGTGAACATCAATGTTGGCGGCGATGCCCGGTTCGAAGGCAGCCGTTTCGACGGCGGGCAGGGTGGTGTCAGCGTCAAGACCGGCGGTGATCTGGCCCTGAATCAAGCCAACGACCGTCAGAGCAGCGACAGCTCAAGCCTGCGTGGCAACGGCTCGCTGACCGTCGGCACCTTGCCGGGCACCGACGGCACTAACGTCGATCTCGGCGCCGGGTTCCAGCTCGATCACAAAGGAAACCAGACCACCGACACCCAGGCGCATGTCGCCAGTATCAGCGGCAACGGCCCGGTGCAATTGAGCAGCGGCGGCAATCAGGTGCAGCAAGGCACCAAGATCGACAGCGCTGGCGCTATCGACCTGAAGGCCGAAGGCAAGCTCGACCTGCAAGCGGCCACTGATTCGCACGTCGCCACCGGCAGTAATCTCGGCGGCGGCCTGAAGGCGGGCGGCAGCAAGACCAGCAGCGAGAAGAGCCGCGATCAGAGCGGCAACCTCAGCGGCAACTTCAACATCGGTCGGGTCAACGAGAACACCCAGACCCTCACCGGTGGTCAGCTCAACAGCCAGAACGGCGTCGCGCTGAGCGGTGATTCGGTGCGCCTGCAAGGCACTCAGGTCACTGCTCCAAACGTCGGCATCGACGCGCAGAAGGGCGGCTTCGTTCAGGAGTCCGCGCAATCCACCGACAACCGCAACAACTGGAACGTTGCGCTGAACGCCGGTGGCAATCTGAGCAAAAGCACCCCGACCGCCGCCGATGAAAAAGTCAGCAGCGATCACGGCTTCAATGCCGGGGCCAAGGTGGGCGTGGATTACCTGCAAGGCACCACCCAGCAGAACAGCCAGATCAAGGCTGACACGGTGGTGCTGAATAGCGCGGGTGATGCGAGCCTGAGCGGCGCGCGGATCGATGCGCGCAATGTCAGCGGCAACGTGGCGGGTGATCTGTCGGTCGAGAGCCGTCAGGACTCCAGCACTCACGCCAAGGTCGATGTGGATCTGGGCCTGACCGCCAAGAAAACCCCGGCCGACGACAAGGGCAAACTCGCGGGCACCGACTACAAGCCAACGCTGAAAGCCGAAGGCGAATACGCGCACAAGGACAGCGTGAAACAGGCGTCCGGCATCAGCGCTAGTCAAGGTGTGAACCTCACCGTCGGCGGCGCGACGCAGCTGACTGGTGCGCGGATTTCCGCCACCGAAGGCAAGGTCGATCTGGGTGGTTCGAAGGTCAGCAGCAGCGACCTGAGCAACCGCGACTACGGCGTGAAAGCCGGCCTGGACCTGCCACACAAAACCGAAGAAAACGCACCGAAGGTGTCGCTTGAAAACGGCAACCTGAAAGTCGGCCCGGTGACCCTGAGCGGTCATCTGGACAGTCAGTCCCTGCAAGCGGGGATCGACGAAAAAGGCTGATTGACCGTCAGTGAAACCGGCGGGGGCGAGCCAGCTCGCTCCCGCTTCTGATGGACGCCCCGCTCAAAACGGCAGCCACTATCGTTTCCCGTCAAGTCAGTGAATCCACGCGCTCTACACTCGGGTGAAACCGGGAGGCCGCGCCATGCACGACAACGTCGAACACTTGAGAATCCAGCTGGCCTGCGCCCTGCGCTGGGCCGCGCGTTTGAACCTGCACGAATCCATCGCCAATCATTTCAGCGTGGCCACTTCGCAGGACGGTCGCGAGTTTCTGATCAACCCTTACGGCAAACATTTCTCGCGGATCCGCGCGAGTGATCTGCTACTTCTCGATGCTGACGATCCGTCCAGTCTCGACCGCCCGGACGCCCCGGACATCACCGCCTGGGCCTTGCACAGCGCCTTGCACCGTAATCAGCCTCAGGCTCGTTGCATCCTGCATACCCACAGCAAATACGCGACGACGCTGGCTTGTTTGAAGGATTCGCGGCTGCCACCGATCGAGCAGAACAGCATGCGGTTTTTTGAGCGGGTGGCGATTGATGACGGCTTCGATGGCATGGGATTAGGTGAGGAGGCGGAGCGGGTGAGCGGGCTGCTCGGCGACAAGCCGATCCTGCTGATGGGCAATCACGGCTTGCTGGTCGCGGCACCGAGCTTGGCGCAGGCTTTTGATGATCTGTATTACTTCGAGCGGGCGTGCGAGGTGTACATCACTGCGTTGGCTACCGGGCATGAGTTGCGGGTGGCCAGTGATGAAGTGGCGCGCAAGACGTGTCGGCAATGGCTGGATTATCCGGGGTTTGCGGATAAGCATTTCAACGCGTTGATGGACATTCTTGATGAGGAAGAGCCGGCGTATCGGCAGTGATTCATTCCGGTGACAAATGCGCCTTGCTCAACGGCTGGCGCATCACCGGCGCGCTCCACGCCTGACGCCGGTCCTCGCTCGGCGGGCAGCCGAAACGTGCGCGGTAAGTGCGGGAGAAATGCTCCAGCGAGCCAAACCCGGAACACGCCGCCACCTGGGCCACGCTCATCTGCGTCTGTTGCAGCAGATTGTGCGCCCGGGCCAGGCGCAGGGTGATGTAGTACTTGAGCGGCGAGAGCCCGGTCTGATGCTTGAACTGGCGTTCGAGCTGTCGCCGCGACAGGCCGACTTCGCTGGCAATCGCCTCGCAGTCCAGCGGTTCTTCCAGAGCATTTTCCATCAGTTGCACGGCACGGCGGATCTTGTTGCCGTACATCCCGCTGTTGCCCAGGCCACCGTCGAGCTGATTGTCCGCCGGGGCGCGCATCTGGCCCATCAACAGGTGCAGGCCGATTTCCCGGGCCAGATCCGCATCGAAGCGCTGGCCGATCCAGCCCAGCAGCATGTCGAGAATGGTGGTCGCGCCGGCACAGGTCAGGCGCTGGCGTTCGAGGGTGTAGAGCTGCGGTCGGGCGCGGACCTTGGGGTAGCTTTCCTGAAAACCCTGCAGGTTGTCCCAATGCACCGCTGCCTCATAGCCGTCGAGCACACCGGCGGCGGCCAGCAGTTCGGTGCCGGTTTCCACCCCGATCAACACCGCGCCGAATAGCGCCTGCTTGCGCAGCCAACTCTTGAGCGCCGGATTGCGACTGTGTTGATGCACCTCGAAACTGGCCAGCACCACGCAGGCGTCGAAGGCCTGCTCGTTATTCAAACCGTCCTCGGCGATGCTCGCCAGACCGTTGCTGGCTGTCACCGGGCCGGGCTGCAACGACAACAATGTCCATTCGAACAGCGTGCGCTGGCTCAGCCAGTTGGCGATGGCCAGCGGTTCCAGTACCGCCGCCAGACCGAAATTGGAAAACGCCGGCAACAACAGCACCGCCACTCGCAGCGGTGCTTCATTGCGCGGTAAAGCTTCAGCGGATCGGGTCATCGCCATCTCTGCTTTATCGTTGTTCGGTCTGCCAGTGCGGATGGGTCCACACCGGTACATCGAGGGCGGGCAACGGCGTGAGGTTGCGGATCAGGTCGCTGGCCTTTTCCGCGATCATCACCGTCGGCGCGTTGGTGTTCCCGCTGACGATCAGCGGCATGATCGACGCGTCCACCACCCGCAAACCGTCGAGGCCGTGTACCCGCAATTGCGGGTCGACCACCGCTTCAGGGTCGCCCGGGGGCCCCATCTTGCAGGTGCCGCTGGCATGGTAGCCGGTTTCCGTGACCTGCCGCGCCCACGCGTCGAGTTCGGCGTCAGTCTGCACCGAACGGCCCGGCACCAGCTCTTCGCCCTTGAATGGCGCCATTGCCGGTTGCTCGATGATTTCGCGTACCAGCCGCGCGCCGGCGCGCATGTCGGCACGGTCCTGCGCGGTCTTCAGGTAGTTGAACAGAATCCTTGGCGGTCGCCGGGGTTCGGCGCTGTGCAGGGTCACGCTGCCCAGGCTGGTGGGGTGCATCAGGTCGATGTGTATCTGGAACGCGTGAGTCGGCACCAGCTCGACGCTGCCCGGTTGCACGGCCAGCGGCATGAAGGTCAGTTGCAGGTCCGGGTGCTCGACGCCGGCCCGTGATCGAAGGAATGCACCGGCCTCGAAATGGTTGCTCGCCGCCAGACCATCATGACGGACGAACCAGCGCGCGCCGATCCACCATTTACCCGGCGCGGTGGTCCAGCGATACAGCGACACCGGTTGCTTGCAGCGAAACTGCACCACCGCATCCGGGTGATCGTTGAGGCGTTTGCCGACACCAGGCAGGTCGTGAATCACGCTGATCCCGAGGTCGCGCAATTCTGCCGCCGGGCCCACGCCCGAGAGCAACAGCAACTGCGGCGAATTGATCGCCCCGGCGGTCAGCAGTACTTCCCGGCGGGCGCGGACGGTGTTGGTTTCGCCGTTCTGTTCATAGTCAATTCCGACCGCTCGCCGACCCTCGAACAGGATGCGCAGCGCCAATGCATCGGTCACCACTCGCACATTGCCCCGAGCCAGCGCTTCGCTCAGATAACCGCGCGAAGTGCTCCAGCGCCGACCGTTGCGCGTGGTGCGATCCACCGGGCCGAAGGCTTCCTGACGATAGCCGTTCAAGTCCTCGCTGACGCCATAACCGGCCCCGGCCCCGGCCGCGATGAACGCCGCGCACAACGGTGTACTGACGTCACCGGGGGTAACGTGTAAATGGCCGTCGCTGCCGCGATAGTCATCGCCACCGTCGGCGTGAGTCTGCGCTCGCTTGAAGTACGGCAGCACTTCGCGATAGCTCCAGCCAACGCAGCCCTGTTCAGCCCAGCCGTCGTAATCCCGAGCATGGCCACGGATGTAGACCATGCCGTTGATCGACGATGAACCGCCGAGGGTTCGGCCTCTCGGCGTGCCGATCCGGCGGCCGTCGAGGTACGGCTCAGGCTCCGACTGATAGCTCCAGTTGTAGCGCGAGCCACCCACCACGATGCCAACGGCGGACGGCATGTCGATCGTCCAGCTCTTGTCCTCGGGCCCGGCCTCCAGCAGCAGGATGCGCACGTTCGGGTCTTCGCTCAGGCGATTGGCCAACACGCAACCGGCCGAGCCGGCGCCCACGATCAGGTAATCAAACCCGGTTTCGGCCATGGTTTGCTCCGTTCTGACAAATAACGAGGGAAGGGCGGATCAGCCCACGGAATGGCCGTGAATGCCGTTGAACACTAGGCGATGAAAGTGATGCACCAGATGCTCGCTTTCATTGCTGCGCTGGGCGTCGATCATGTAGCGGCCCTGGTCATAGCCGAGCGAGCGCAGGCCTTTTTGTACCGAGATGTTCAGGGCGATGTCTTCAGGGCCGAGGTCTTCGTTCATCCACTTCATGCACGCGGTGCTGACGGCGGCGGTCTCGGGGTTGCTGGAGTAGTAACCGAAGCGCAGCAGCGAGCGCTCGGCATCCAGCGGAATCATGATGAACGAGCCGAGAAACTCGGAGAACGGGAAGGTGTAGAAGGTGTTGTTCGGCCACAGGCCGATGTTGAAAAAGCATTCCTGCGGATTTAGCTCACTCTTCAGCGGCACGCCATAGGCTTCGGTTGCCGATAGATTGGCCGGTGCAGCGTAAGTCCACCAGTTGTCGCGTTTGATCAACTGGTAACCCTTGAAGTCGATCAGCCGGGCGAGGTCGATGTGGCATGGGCCCGACAGCTTGAAGTGATAGCCTTCGATGGAATTGTCCATGATCACCTTCCAGTTGGCCGGCACGATTACGTCCTGTTCCTCGATCAGGCGCATGTCGGTCAGATCCGGAAACACCCGGCCCATTTCTTCGTCGGCACCGGGGAACAGATCCCGCAGCGACGGCGCATTCGGGTCGAGATTGAAGTAGATGAAACCGCCGAGTTCTTCGGTGCGCACCTGGGGAATGTTGAACTGCGCCAGCTCGAAATTCTTCATCCGTTCGCAACGCGGCGCACCGCGCAGGCTGCCGTCCATTTCGTAGCACCACGAGTGATAGGCGCAGCGCACCACGCCGCCGGTGGTGCCACGGCGGTCCTCCAGCAAGCGATTGCCGCGATGCTGGCAGACGTTGTGAAAACCATGGATCTGCCCCTGCCGATTCTTCGCCACCACCACGCTCTGATCGAACAGATCGGTGACCACAAACTGCCCCGGCTCGGCGAACTCACTGACATGCCCGGCGACATGCCAGGCCTTCATGAAAATGTTGTCGCGCTCGGCACGGAACAGGCTGTCGTCGTAGAAATATCGCGAGGGCAGGGTGAAAGCCTGCTCCGGATCCTGCTGATCCCAGGCGTCGACCGGGCTGTGCTGCTTGCGGGTCTGGAAACTGTGCATGAGGCGATCTCCACGGCGTGTTGTTGTGGGATCTAATCTAGGGTGCGGGAGCGGGGTGGGGTTGATGGATTGCGACCAGTTGCTGGGTGGAATGATCAATTTCAGGCTGTACCGGGGAGGTCTTGACAGCCCTGCGATAATGAAACTTCACCGCGATCATCATGCAGAGGAAGGTTTTCCATGGACAATCAAGCACTCAAGGCCTTGTTCGACCAGCAATCCGCCGTCTATGACAAACAGTGGAGCGGCATGGCGCCCCTGCGTGATGCCCTGTATTTGCTGCTGAATTCAGTGTTCGCGGGCCTGCCGGAAAATGCTCGAATACTCTGCGTCGGCGTGGGCACCGGTGTGGAAATGGCGCATCTGGCGCAGCAGTTTCCCGGCTGGCAATTCACCGCAGTAGACCCTTCGGGCGCCATGCTTGACGTGTGCCGTCAGCGAGCGAAAGAAGGTGGTTTCATTGACCGTTGCCGTTTTCACGAAGGCTATCTCGATACGCTGATGGATGAATTCGGTTACGACGGCGCGACCTGTTTTCTGGTGTCGCAGTTTTTGCTCGATCCTCAGGTTCGTATCGACTTTTTCCGCGAGATTGCCCGTCGTCTGCTGCCGGGCGGGATTCTGGCGAATGCTGATCTGGCCTCGGATACCGCATCACCGGCCTATGAAGCATTGCTGCGTCACTGGATGACGCTGATGGCGTCGGCTCAGGTGCCGGTGGAAATGCTTGAACGAGCGCGCACGGCGTATGCCCGGGACGTGGCAATTCTGCCGGCGCCGCAGGTCGCCGGTCTGATCGAGTCGGCCGGGTTCGAGGCGCCGGTCCAGTTCTTTCAGGCGGGTTTGATGCACGGGTGGTTCTGCCGGCGCAAGGCAGCGATTGCCGCGAGTTAGAGTGTTCGAGGGATAGGGGAAAAACAGCTTCGTCGGCATTCCCGAGGAATCCATTGCTTCGGCTTAATAGGAAGCATTACTATTCACGCCCCTTTCCTCAGCACGCCGCAATGATCCCCATGCTGCCCCGCAGACCCGGCTTTCTCGAGCATTACGAAGAGTTGATCGGCACCTGGACCCGTCGCCTGCGCAATCGCTCGCAGGCCGAGGATCTGGCGCACGACACCTTTGTGCGGGTGCTCGAATCCGATTCGTCGGCGGTGCAGCAACCCCGGGCGTATCTGCACCAGACCGCGCGCAACATCGCGGTGGACGGCTATCGGCGTGAGGACCGGCGGGGCGCCATGGAGTCGGAGGCGATCGATCTCAGTGAGTCGCCGACCGGCGACCCGGAGCATTACATGCATGCGATCCAGCTGGCCGATTCCATCGAACGGGCGCTCACCGAGTTGCCGGTCAACTGCCGGCGGATTTTCGTCTGGCAGAAGATCGAGGGCCTGACCCAGGCGGAAATCGCCGAACGCCTGGGCCTGTCCAAGAACATGGTGGAAAAGTATATGATCCGCACCCTGCGGCATCTGCGTGATCGCCTGGACGGGGCGCAATCATGAGCCGCGGCGTCTTTTCATCCCCAGCCAAACAGGACATTCCATGATGGATACTCGTGATTGCGCGTGCGGGCAAACAACGGTGCGCGATGACGCGGCACGCTGGTTTGTGCGTTTGCAGGAGCCGGCCGTCAGTGTCGACGAACAGCAGCGCTTCGACGCGTGGCTGAACGAACATCCGCAGCACCGTGACGAATTCCAGTTGCTGCAAGGCTTGTGGACAGCGGCGGATCTGCTGCCGGCGCCACGGCTTAAAGCTTTGTGCGAAACCCCTCCGGCGCGACGCGAACGCCGCCCGTTGTTGCGTTATGCCGTGGCAGCCGGCGTGGTCGCGGTGGCGCTCGGGCTCGGTCTGTTCAGCGGCTTGAATCACCCGGCGGGTTACAGCGCCGAATTCGCCACCGCGCTGGGTGAGCGCAAGCATGTGGCGCTGCCGGACGGTTCGGTGATCGACCTCAACAGCCGCAGCCGCTTGCAGGTGCGTTTCGAGAAGCATCGCCGGCTCATCGAGCTGACCGAAGGCGAGGCGATGTTCAGTGTCGAGCACGACACTTCCCGCCCGTTCGTGGTCGAGGCCGGCAGCGGCAAGGTCACGGTCACTGGCACTCGTTTCGATGTGCGGCGCGACGTGACGCAGACCCGGGTCGCAGTGGAGCAGGGCACGGTCAAGGTGCAGGGCCGTGATGCGACCGATGCCGACTTCATCAGCCTGACCGCCGGCCTCGGCACGCGGATCGATGCCCAGGGCAAAGTGGCGCCGGCCTACGCGGTCAACCCGGCGGAACTGACGGCCTGGCGCAGCGGCAAACTGGTGTTCAACAACGCCAGCCTCAGCGAAGTCGCCGAGGAAGTGTCGCGTTATCGCGACAAGCCGCTGAAAGTCGCCAACCCGGCGGTGGCCAATTTGCGCCTGACCAGCGTGTTCAAATCCGACAACACCGATGCCTTGCTCAAGGCCTTGCCGAGCATCCTTCCGGTGGCCGTGCGCACCCTTGCCGACGGCAGCCAGGAAATAATTTCAAAATAAAATTCAGGTTTTTTTCGAGTTCGTCGTCTTCCTGTTCAACTGCAACTGGTTTGCATTAACAGCCGCACACTCTTGCGATCCACAGGACTCCGTTCGACGTGAAAAACTCCACCGCCAAAAACAAAAAATCCCCTTGGTTGCCGCTGGCGCTCGCGTTGGCGGTCAACACTGCCGTGCCGATGGCCTTCGCCGCCGAAGCCATTCACATCCGCGCACAGCCGCTGGGTCAGGCCCTGAGCGAACTCGGCCAGCAAACGTCGTTGCAGGTGTTTTTCAGCCCGGACCTGGTCGCCGGCAAACAGGCGCCTGCGGTGGACGGCAATCTTTCCCCGGAGCAGGCCCTGCGCCAATTGCTGCAAGGCAGCGGTCTGGATTACCAGATCAATGAAGGTTCGGTGACGCTGTCGCCGGCCCCGACTTCCGCTGCCAACAGCCCTCTGGAACTGGGCGTGACCGACATCAAGGTTGTCGGCGACTGGCTCGGCGACGCCGACGCTGCCGTGGTGCAGAACCACCCCGGCGCGCGTACGGTGATCCGCCGTGAAGCGATGGTCGAGCAGGGCGCGATGAACGTCGGTGACGTGCTGCGCCGCGTACCGGGCGTGCAGGTGCAGGAAGCCAACGGCACCGGCGGCAGCGATATTTCGCTGAACGTCGGCGTGCGGGGTTTGACGTCGCGTCTGTCGCCACGCTCCACCGTATTGATCGACGGCGTGCCGGCTGCTTTCGCCCCGTATGGTCAGCCACAACTGTCGATGGCGCCGATTTCTTCCGGCAACCTCGACAGCATCGACGTGGTCCGTGGTGCCGGCTCCGTGCGTTACGGGCCGCAGAACGTTGGCGGCGTGATCAACTTCGTGACCCGCGCGATTCCGGAAAAAACCACCGGTGAAATCGGCACGACCCTGGAGACCTCGCAGCACGGTGGCTGGAAACACATCGACACCGCGTTCCTCGGCGGCACCGCCGACAACGGCATCGGCATGGCGCTGTTGTACTCGGGCGTCAACGGCAACGGATACCGCGAGCGCAACAATGGCAACGACATCGACGACGTGATCCTCAAGACCCATTGGGCACCGACCGAGCAGGACGATTTCAGCCTCAACTTCCACTACTACGACGCCAGCGCCGACATGCCCGGCGGCCTGACGCAGAAGCAGTACGACGACAAACCGTTCCAGTCCGACCGCGACTACGACGGCTTCAGCGGCCGCCGCAAGGACGTGTCGTTCAAGTGGATCCGGCAGATCGACGAGCGTACCCAGGCGGAAGTGCTGACCTACTATTCCGACAGTTTTCGCGGCAGCACCATCGCCGCCCGCGATCAGAAAACCCTCAGCTCGTTCCCGCGTTCCTACTACACGCTGGGCATCGAACCGCGTGTCTCGCGCGTGTTTGACGTCGGCCCGACCACCCAGGAAGTCAGCGTCGGTTACCGTTATTTGAAAGAGGCGATGCACGAGCAATCGAGCCGCCTGGCGCTGGTCAACAATGAGCCGGTGGTCACCAGGACCTCCGACGGTCATGTGTTCCAGGACCGCACCGGCGGCACCGAGGCCAACTCGGTCTATATCGACAACAAAATCGACGTCGGTAACTGGACCGTGACCCCGGGCATTCGCTTCGAACACATCAGCACCGACTGGCACGATCGCGCCGTGCTCGACACCGCCGGCAAACGCGTGCCGGAGAAAAACCGCAGTATCGAGAGCAACGAGCCGCTGCCGGCCCTGAGCGTGATGTATCACCTGTCCGATGCCTGGAAGCTGTTCGCCAACTACGAGACGTCGTTCGGCAGCCTGCAATACTTCCAGCTCGGTCAGGGCGGCTCGGGTGACCAGACCGCCAACGGCCTGGAGCCGGAAAAAGCCAAGACCTACGAAATCGGCACGCGCTACAACGATGACGTGTGGGGCGGGGAAGTGACGCTGTTCTACATCGACTTTGACGATGAGCTGCAATACATCAGCAACGACGTGGGCTGGACCAACCTCGGCGCGACCAAGCACCAGGGTCTCGAAGCCTCGGTGCATTACGACATGGCGGCGCTCGATCCACGCCTCGACGGCCTGACCGCCAACGCCGGTTTCACCTACACCCGCGCCACGTACGAAGGCGAGATTCCGGGCTTCAAGGGCCGTGACCTGCCGTACTACTCGCGTCAGGTGGCGACCGTCGGCCTGCGTTACGACATCAACCGCTGGACCTACAACATCGACGGTTTCGCCCAATCCAAGCAGCGCGCACCGGGCACGGGTGTGAACGCCGATGGCAGCTTCAACGGCAACTACATCACCGAAGGCACGGCGGACGGGCAGTACGGTGATATTCCGGGCTACGTGACCTGGAACGTGCGCGGCGGCTATGACTTCGGTTCGCAGCTCTCCAACCTGAAGCTCGGCGCCGGTGTGAAGAACATCTTCGACAAGCAGTACTTCACCCGCTCCAGCGACAACAACTCGGGGATCTACGTGGGCACGCCGCGGACGTTCTTCGTGCAGGCCAGCGTCGGTTTCTGATCTACACGGATTGTTCCCGCGTCTCGACGTGGGAACAATCCGGCTCAGACCTTCAGCGCTTTCCCGCCAATCGCCACCGCCACCAGCAACGTCGCCATCAACCCGAAGGCAAAACTCAGACTGCTGGCATGGGCGACAAACCCGATCACCGCCGGGCCTGCCAGAATCCCTGCATAACCCAGTGTGGTGATTGCCGGCACCGCGATGCTTTCCGGCATCACCGTCTGCTTGCCCACCGCCGTGTACAGCACCGGCACGATGTTCGAACAGCCGGCGCCGACCAGCGCATAACCGAGCAACGCGGCTTGCCAGCTCGGGGCGAAGGTCGCCAGAAACAATCCCGCCGCGGCCAGCAGACCGCCAAACAGAATGATCCGGGTCGCACCCAGTGCGCGGACGATCCGGTCTCCGGTCAATCGGCCCGCGGTCATCGTCAGTGCGAACGCTGCATAACCCAGCCCTGCATACGCGGTGTCGATCCCGCGTTCCTGAGCCAGAAAAACCGCGCTCCAGTCCAGCGCCGCGCCTTCGGTGAGGAACACGATGAAGCACATCCCGCCGATGAACAGCACGATCCCGTGAGGTACCGCGAACGCCGGCCCCGAGCTTTCACTGCCGTAAGGCAACATGTGCGGCACCGCCTTGAACAGCGCCGCGATCAGCACCACGACCACCACCAGCATCGCCGCCAGTGGCGACAGCCCGAGACCGAGCAGGGCGCTCACGCCCGCCGCGCCGACGATCCCGCCGAGGCTGAACAGCCCGTGAAACCCCGACATCATGTTCTTGCCGCTGGCCCGCTCGACGATCACTGCTTGCAGATTCACCGTCGAATCCACCGTACCGAGCCCGGCGCCGAACATGAACAACGTGGCGATCAGCGCCGGAATCGACGACACCGTCGCCAGCAACGGTAACGCTGCACAGATCAGCAACGTGCCGCCCGTGGCCACTTTCCGGCAGCCAAACCGGGTGGCCAGAATCCCCGCCAGCGGCATCGCCAGAATCGAACCGACGCCCAGACACAGCAGCAACAATCCCAACGTCCCTTCATCGAGCCCGGCCCGCGCCTTGGCGTACGGCACCAGCGGCGCCCAAGCGGCGATGCCGAGCCCGGCAATGAAGAAAGCGATACGCGTGGACATCTGTTCGAGGCGTCCGGGGACGAACGTGTCTTGAGGGGTGAGGCTGGTCATAACGATCCTTGGCAAAAAACGTTTCAGCAGCGGACATCCTTGCACAGCTTTTCTGTGGGAGCGAGCCTGCTCGCGATGGCGGTGTATCAGTCAATGAAAGTTCGACGGGCACGACGGCATCGCGAGCAGGCTCGCTCCCACAAGGAATTGCGTTTTACAGTGACGTCTTTGGCAACTCGAAAACAAGGATTAGTACATGACGCAGTTCTACGATGCACGGGGCAATATCTACGGGGTGATTTCACCGCAGGCGCTGCGCGACTCGGGTATCGATTTGGCCGCCAGTGCCACGCACTGTGCCTTGTCTCGACTGGCGTGGAGCCACGCCGCGATTGCCTTGTGTTGCGATTGGCCCGAAGGTGTGCGCCCCGCCGGCAGCAAGTCCCATCGCAGCGATGGCTTGCTGATCGGTCCGTTTCAATCTTCGCCACCCTTTGATCTGCTGATCGTCAATACCGACGGCACGCTGGCCGAGCGCAGTGGCAACGGCCTGACGATTTTCTCTCAGGCACTGCTTGAACAAGGGCTGATGCCGGAGCAGGGGGCATCTTTGCAGGTGCATCACGACAAGCAGGATGCGTCATCGCCGGTGCCCGTTTCCGTCAGACCGGCAGAAGTGGCCGGCGTGCAAGGCTTTTGGCTGGACCTCGGGCAACCCGGTTTCGGCCCGAATGCAGTTGGCGCAGTCGGCGTTGAATCGGTGCGGTTCAATAACGTGGAAGTCAGCCGCGCAAGGCCATTGGCGCAACTCGATCCCGCCTGGACGCACAGCCAGTTCGTGCGTATCGGCAATCCGCACTGCGTGACGCTGCTGGAGGATGAAGCCGCATTGCCTAGCAACGCGCAGATGCTTGAATCACCGCTGACGGAAAGTCTGACCGCCATCGCCTTCGCCATGCCCGTCGGCGCCGGCCAGCCGTGTCCGGCCGGGGTCAACCTGCAATGGGCGATGCGCGCAGGCGACCAACGCATTGTGGCGCGGGTGTTCGAACGGGGCGAAGGCCCGACCGCCTCATCCGGCACCAGCGCCAGTGCAGTGGCGAGCGCGGCGTGGCGGGTGGGCTGGGTGGCGGCGGGAGAGGTGCAGGTGGTGATGCCGGGGGGGACGGCGCCGATCCTGCTGGAGGAGCGCGACGGAGAACTGACTGGCGTGCGTCTGTTCGGTACCGCCGTGCGCGACGAAAGTAGCTGAAACCTCGAGATCAAAAGCGCCCGACAGTGTCGCTCACGGTACCGCTGGTAAATGCGTTATTCGCGCCGGCCTGCCAATGCACCGCTGTCGGCGCTTGGCCACGTACGATGCATTTCCACTCGAGCTTTTGCTGACCCGGCACCTCAACGGTCGTGCTCCAGCGGTTGTTGTCCAGCGTCAGCCCTATCGCATGTTGTGGGTCCCACGCCCCGAACTCCAGTGATGAACCCGCTGCATAGACGCTTTCGCCAGGTTGCGGATTGGCGTTGTCGCAATGCACGTTGACTGCCACGGTCGCAGGCTCGACAGGGCTGCTCCAGATCCGGATATCGCCGTTGTCCCAGGTCAATGTCGGCGTGCCCAAGCCTTGTGGCAGCTGCTGCAGATCGGATTTTAGGGCAATCACCAATGTGCCGCGCACGCCTTGTGTGGTGGCGACCAGTCCCGAATACGCAGTGTTGAAGCGAACCGGAGAATCCGCGCGGATTCCCGCGCCTTTGCGCAGTTTGATCAGTTGCCGGATCAGTTGATCGCGTTGCCAGTCGTACATATGCGGCCAGTACACGGTCGGTGTGCCTGGGCTGCTGAGGATGTAGGCGTAAGCCAGATTGACCAGCGGATCGGGCAACGCCCAGTGATGTTGGCCGCCGTAGGCACCGGGTGAGTAACCGGTGTCGTGATTGTCGACGAAGGTCACCGCGATGGCGCGCCACGCAGGATCCGGATTGCCATTCAAACCGTGGCGCCACTCGGCGATCGAGCCGTTCTGCATGCGCTCCTTGAGGGCAAAATCGAACACCGTGCAGTGTGAGCGATCCGACCAGTCCTTGAGCGCATCCTGCCAGCTTGCACTGCGTCGCCAGTCACCCTGAGGGTATTCGTTGGGGCCTTTCCAGTTTTCGCCGACGCAGAATTGCTGGTTGCCGAAGGCGTTCATCCAGCGATCCACCGTTTCCGGTGCATAACCACGGACGAAGTCAAAGCGCAGGCCTTGAGCACCGTAGTTGTCGCGCAAGTTGATGAATTCTTTTTTGAAGGCGTCGAAGACTGTCGGATTGGCAGTGTTCAGGTCGGCTGTGCCATCCATGAACGCGTCGCCTTCGTCACACTGCGCGCAGTCATGCCGCCACTCGTTGCTCCCTCTCGGGAACATCGAATAGACCGCTTTATCGCTCATGTGATTGGGCACGACGTCGTAGACAACTTTCACGCCTGCGTTGTTGAGTGCCAGCACCGCTTGTTTGAGCTGCTGATCAGTGCCGTAACGGCTGTTCTTGTCGAAGCTGTTCCAGAAGTATCCTTCACCACCGCCGGCAGACGTGGGTGTATTCCACTGCGAAAAGTCGGTCCACGGCGGCGGCATCCAGATCAGGGTGAATCCGTCGTTGCCAATGGTCGTCGCCTGTTGCGCAAGTACCGAATACCAAGGTGTCTGATTGCGGCTGGAGTTCCAGGAAAAGCCTTGCAACATGACATCTTCACCGCTGCCGTTGCGAACGCCGGCCATCGTCGCTGTCGTCGTGGCGAAGGCCAGACAGACAGCGAAAACCAGGCGAAATGGTGAAGTCCCTTTCATGGTCGTCCCCCCGGGAACGATGGGTCCCTTGGGGCTTACTGTGGGCCGGCTTGCGGCGCTTGTCGCCTGTCAGATCTGACAGGCTGGCGCTAACCTTTTGCGATAAAAGCGCCGCGAACCATAACCGCCGCTCAACCCTCCATGAATTCCACCACCGGCATCTGCCGCTTCATCAGCACCTTGCCGCCACGAATCGAATACAGCGGCAGGCCCTGGCTGCGGATCACTTCGTAATCGCTGTCCGCCGACAGGATCAGCAGGTTCGCCGGGCGTCCCTGTTCCAGGCCGTAGCGCTCACCGAGGTGCATGGCCTTGGCGCTGTTGTCAGTCACCAGATCCAGCGCGCTTTGCAGGTTGCGGTAGCCGAGCATGTGGCAGATGTGCAGCCCCGCTTCGAGCACGCGCAGGATGTTGCCGTTGCCCAGCGGATACCACGGATCGACGATCGAGTCCTGACCGAAGCAGACGTTCATCCCGGCTTCGAGCAACTCGTTCACGCGGGTCACGCCACGGCGTTTCGGGAAGTTGTCGAAGCGCCCTTGCAGGTGAATGCTTTCGGTCGGGCAGGAGACAAAACTGATCCCCGAATGCCCGAGCAGGCGGAACAGTTTGGCGCAGTAGGCGTTGTCGTAGGAGCCCATCGCGGTGGTGTGGCTGGCGGTCACGAGCGCGCCCATGTCGCGGCTGCGAGCCTCTTCGGCTAGCACCTCGAGGAAGCGCGAATGCGGGTCGTCGGTTTCGTCGCAGTGCACGTCCACCAGGCAGCCGGTGCGTTCGGCCAGGTCCATCAAAAACTTCACCGAACTGACGCCCTGATCGCGGGTGTACTCGAAATGCGGAATCCCGCCGACCACGTCCGCGCCCATGCGGATCGCTTCTTCCATCAGCTCGCGACCATTGCGGAACGACTCGATGCCTTCCTGAGGGAACGCGACGATCTGCAGGTCGATCAGGTGACGGCTTTCCTCGCGCACTTCGAGCATCGCCTTGAGCGCAGTGAGCTGTGGGTCGGTGACATCAACGTGGGTGCGCACGTGCTGGATGCCGTGGGCGGCCAACGTCTGAATGGTTTTCTTGGCCCGGGTCTTGGTGTCTTCCTGGGTGATGGTGACCTTGCGCTCGCCCCAGCACTCGATGCCTTCGAACAGCGTGCCGCTCATGTTCCAGCGCGGCTCGCCGGCGGTCAGGGTGGCGTCGAGGTGAATGTGCGGCTCGACGAAGGGCGGCACCACCAGATTGCCGCCGGCGTCGAGGTCGTCTGGGCCCAGGGTCGGCGCTTCGGTCTGGCGCGCGATGCTGCGGATCAGGCCGTCTTCGAGGTGCAATTCGTGCAGGCCTTCCTGGTTGCGCAGTCGGGCGTTGATGATGTGCATCGGGCGAATCCTTTTATAGATCTTGTAGAGGGGCGGCCGCGTTGCGGGCGCCGAGCAGGCCGGTCACTGCGATATACGTTAACGCGGCAACGGCGATCCCGACCAGCGGCGCGACCCACGGCGAGCCGAACGCCGCGACGGTCCCGGCCGCGTAAGCCGCGAGCCCCGGCCAGTTGAACGCCGGTAACCGTGCGTCGGCCAGACGCGGATAACGCCCGCGCCAGCGGAAGAAAAAGTCCGCCATGATCACGCCGCCAATCGGCGGGATCACCGTGCCGAGCAGGATCAGATAAGGCACCAGCATGTCGTACATGCCCAGCAGCGCGAGCATTGTGCCGATCAAGGCACCGACCAGAGTCACGGTCTTGCGGCGACCGGTGCGCAGCAGGTTGCAACCGGCGACGGCGAAGTTGTAGATGGTGTTGTCCTGAGTGCTCCAGATGTTCAGCAACAGCATCGCCATCGCCGCCATGGCGAAGCCCTGCAACAGCAGCACTTCGACTACGTCGGGCTGCTGATAGACGATCGCGCCGTAGGCGCCGATCAGCACCATCAGGCCGTTGCCGATGAAAAAACCGATCAGGCTGGCCAGCACCGCGACCCGCGCCGAGCGGGAAAAGCGCGTCCAGTTGGTGGCCTGGGTCGCACCACTGACGAAGGTGCCGAACACCAGCGTGATGGCGGTCGACCAGTCCAGCGAGCCGCTGGGTACGACGCTGAGCAATCCGTCGAGGCCGCCGACTTTCACGGTCGCGACCCACATCGACAGCATCAGCAGCAACATCATCGCCGGCACCGCGATGTACGACAGAATCTCCAGGCCGCGATAACCGACATACGCGGTGGCGCAGAACACCAGACCGAACAGCACCATCAGCCCCAGCACCGTGCCTTCGTTCAGATCGAAATATTTGCCGAGCACCACCGCCGCCGTTGCGGTGCCCCAGGCGTACCAGCCGATCTGGGTGAATCCGAGGATCAGGTCGCTGAGCTTGCTGCCGACTTCGCCAAAACAGAAGCGCCCCATCAGCACCGAATTCAGGCCGCTCTTGAAGGCGATGTAACCGAGGCCTGCGGCGTACACGCCGAGCAGCAGGTTGCCGATCACGATGACGGCAAGCATTTCGCCGAAGTTGAACGCCACGCCGAGCTTGCCGCCGGCGAACATGGTTGCGGTGAAAAAGGTGAAACCCAGCAGCACCATCGCCGTGGAGGCCAGGCCTTTGCGCGCGTGCATCGGGACTTCGCTGAGGGGGTAATCGTTGCCGGGATCGTTTTGCGTCATGGGGGCGTTCCTTGCTGGAAAGGGGAGGACGCGAAGAGGTTGCAGCGGTCGTGCCAAACGCAATGTTGCGGGTATTTATAGACGAGGCTCGGATGATCGGCGCGAAAGCAGTGCATTGGACGCTGCACCGAACCAAGTGGGAGCAGCTGTTCCCACAGGGTCACGGGATTGGATCAGAGGAACCGCAGCAGGGCGGCAACAATGGCTTCAGGCGCATCTTCCTGCACCAGATGCCCGGCGTTCGGAATCGGGTGAAACTTCGAGCCCGGAATCATCTTGTGCAACTCGCGTCCGCGTTCGATGGGAATCCACTGATCGTCTTCACCCCAGAGAATCTGCACCGGGCAACGAATCGTCGGGTACAGCGGCTGCGCTTCCAGCGTGTAGCTCTGGTCCATCTGCGCGATCTGCCGGTAGAACGCCGCTTGCCCCGGATCGCCCAGCCATGGCTGCACGTAGGGCGCCAGTTCATCGTCTGGAATATCCCGATGAATCGCCCCGCGGATGTAGGCCGGCACGATGGCGCGCTGGATGTAATCCGGCAGGCCGCTGAACGCCGCTTCATGCTGGCGCACGTGCTGCACGAAAGGCGAACCCCACGGCGTCAGCGCGACCGGGTCGATCAGGGTCAGGCTGCGGTAATCCTTGCCGTTGAGCAGATGCGCGCGCAGCACGGTGGCACCGCCGAAGTCGTGGGCGACCACGTCCGGGCGTTGCAGGCCCCAGTGATCCAGCAGTTGCGCGAGCAATTCGTTCTGCACGCCGAGGGAGACGTCGGCGTCCGGTTGCTCGGATTGTCCGTAGCCCAGCAGGTCGAAGTAGTGCACGCGGTGTGTGGCGAAAAAATGCGGCGCGATGCGGTGCCAGACGTAAGACGAGAAGGGCGTGCCGTGCACGAACACCAGCGGCGGGCCGTCGCCGCGCACCCCGTGGCGAATCTGTCGCCCGTTGAAATCAAAGACCTGATCCAGCAGCCAGTCCGTCATGGGCCTGTCCTCTTGGCGGGTTCGAGCCAAAAAGCATAGGCGTAAAAAAACCACCGGTCTCGGTGGTTTTTTGTGTCGCGGGAATTACTCGCCGCGATAGATGCAACCGCTGGTGCAGGTCTCATGGATGCGGATCGCACTGAGTTCCGGCAGCAGGGGCTTCAATTCATTCCAGATGAACTTGGCCAGCACTTCGCTGGTCGGGTTCTCGAGGCCCGGAATGTCGTTCAGGTAGTTGTGATCCAGACGCTCGTACAGCGGCTTGAAAATCGCCTTGATCTCGGAGAAATCACGGATCCAGCCAGTGTGCGGGTCGAGGTCGCCGCTCAGGTGAATCGCCACTTTGAACGAGTGACCGTGCAGACGTCCGCACTTGTGGCCGTCCGGTACGTGGGGCAGGCGGTGGGCGGATTCGAAGGTGAACTCTTTGAAAATTTCCACAGTGATTTCAGCTCTGTTCAGATGGCGTTCGCCGCAGCGAATTCGGGCAGGCGGCGAGTTTATCAGCTTGTTCCCGGCTGTGCTGACTAAAGGGTCAGCAAGCGCTCGGCGAGGCGACCATTGGCAGTCAGTTCAAGGAATTCGTCGCCCATGCGGCGGCTCTCGTCCATCGCCGCGCGCCAGTATTTCTGCCGGCTCGGCGCATCGCCCATGAAGCGCTTGAAGTCGTTTCGGTCGGGGAGTTTGCCGTAGGGCAGGCGCGCCAGGTATTCCTTCGACGGCGCGAGCAACAGCACGTCCTGCAAGCGTTCGACCGAGGCTTTGCGCCATGGCAGGGTCTTGTCGAACCAGCCCGGAATCACCCGGTCGGTGAAGTGCGGATAGAGCACGATGCCGTCGCCGCTGTAGGGCAGATCGAGGTGATAGTCGAGCAGACCGCCGTCGCGGAAGGTGCCGGCACCGGCACCCGGCAGGTCGCGCACGCCTTCCATGACCATCGGGATCGAGCCCGAGGCCAGCAGCGCCTGGCGCAGGTTCGTGGCATCGAGGGCGACGAAACGCGACGGGAAGTCATTCAACGCATGCACCGGCGGCGCCAGGCGCGGGTCGTGGATGATCAGCCGTTCGAAGTGCCGCGACAGCCGCGCGCGGCCCCGCAGGTTGTCGGCGATCACCGAGCCCAGCGCCAGCCCGAGCCGGCCGCGATGGTCGTCCGCCAGCCCGCCGTGGCTTTTGACCACCATGATGTTCAAGCGGTAATGGGCGTTGCTCAGAAGGCTGGCGTCGCGCCCGTCGAGCAAGTCATCGAGCATGCGCTGCGAACTGCGGCTGACGTCGCCGATGGTCACGCCTTTGTTGAAGTTCTGCTCGGTGTACAGATGACCGAGGCGGCGGATGCCTTCGGCGGCGTCCGGCAGGCAGGCGCTGGCGAAGCGCCAGGAGCCCACCGACGCACCGATCAGCGAACGCTCACGCGGCGTCGCCGGCAGCCACTCGCCGAATAACGCCAGATCCAGCCCCTGAATCCCCAGCGCCTTGGGCCCACCGGCGGCGCCGGGCAGGGTGCCGACGTCGGCGGCGTTCAGGCCTTGGGCGCGAATGCGCGCCATGGCCCGGGGGCCGGCCTTGAGGGTGAGGGACGGGAACTTGATGTGAATGGCGGTCATACCGGTCTCGATCGTTAGCAAGCGAAAGATTATAAGCACATGTTGCCGGCTCTGCAGGAGCAGGCCCAATGATGGCCATTCAGTTTCAGTTAAGTTCCCATCGCTAAGGTGGCAGCCAAGGAAGCAACACCCCACAGACGGAGACCTCCATGAAAATCCTCGCGAGCCTGTTCATCGCGTTCCTGCTACTTGGTCTCACAGCCAACCGTGGTCATACCTGCGACCTGCACGCAGATGAAGCCCGGAAACTGATCGACGCTGGTACCATTGTGCCGATTGAAACCGTCAAGGCCACGGCCATGGCTCGCCATCCGGGTTCGACCCTGATCGATATCGAACTGGAAAAGCGCTATGGCATTTACCTGTATCAGATCGAGCTGAAAGACTCGCAAGGTGTGGAATGGGAGCTGGAACTGGACGCAAGCGACGGGCTGCTGCGCAAGGACCATCAGGACACTTAATGAAATTGTTTTTGCCTAATTCATCGACGCGCGCCACCGGCCTTCTGGCCCTGGCGCTCGTTGCATTCTGCTCGGTGACGCTTGCGCGCGACCTCAATCAGGACGAAGCCCTTCGCCTGCGTCAGCAGGGCGTGATTCTGCCGCTGGAGCAAGTGCTGCATAAAGCAATGGAGCGCTACCCCGACGCGAAACTGCTGGAAGCCGAGCTTGAAGAGAAGCACGACGTCTACATTTATGAAGTCGAACTGCTGACCGCCGAAGGTGTGGCTCGCGAGCTGCATTTCGAGGCCGCCACCGGCAACCTGATCAAAGACAAGGAAGACTGACTGATGCGCTTGCTTCTGGTGGAAGACCACGTACCGCTGGCCGACGAACTGCTCGCCGGCCTGCAACGTCAGGGCTATGCGGTGGACTGGCTGGCGGACGGGCGCGATGCGGTCTATCAGGGCAGCAGCGAGCCCTACGACCTGATCGTCCTCGACCTCGGACTGCCCGGCGTGCCGGGGCTTGAAGTGCTGACGCAATGGCGCGCCGGTGGCCTGACGATTCCGGTGCTGATCCTTACTGCCCGCGATTCCTGGGCCGAACGCATCGAAGGCCTGAAGGCCGGTGCCGACGATTACCTGACCAAACCCTTCCACCCCGAAGAACTGTATTTGCGCATTCAGTCGCTGCTGCGTCGCTCCAAGGGCCAGGCCAACCAGCCGACGCTCAAGTCTGCAGGGTTGCATCTGGACGAGGGCCGCCAGTGTGTAGTGCGCGACGGCGCCGACATTCAGCTGACCGCCGCCGAATTCCGTCTGCTGCGCTACTTCATGCTGCATCCGGAACAGATTCTTTCCAAAAGCCACCTCGCCGAACACCTTTACGACGGTGAGACCGAGCGCGATTCCAACGTGCTTGAAGTCCACGTCAATCACCTGCGGCGCAAACTCGGCAAAAGCGTGATCGAAACCCGTCGCGGCCAAGGTTATCTGTTTGGCGGACAGGCTTCGTGAGATCGATCCAGCGCCGCTTGAGCCTGGGTCTGATCAGCGTGATGGTGATCGTCGGCCTGGTGCTGGCGCAAACCAGCCTGTGGCTGTTCGAAGTGGGCTTGCAGCGTTACCTCGAAGCCGGCCTGCGCAACGACAGTGAAAACCTGCTGGTGGCGCTGGTGCGTGGCCCGCAGGGTCTGCAACTGGATGAGCGGCACCTGTCGCCGGCGTATCAGCGGCCGTTTTCCGGGCACTACTTCCGTATTGATTTCGCCGACAGCCACTGGCGTTCCCGCTCGCTGTGGGATCAGGAACTGCCGATGCTTGAACACCCTGGTCTGCACAGCAACCTGCAATTGGGGCCGGACGGTCAGCAATTATTGGTGCTGCGTTCGGACTATCGACGGCTCGGTCAGTCGATTTCCATCAGCGTGGCCCAGGATTACACGCCGGTGCGCGAGAGCTTCCAGCGCATGCGGCAGATTGGTCTCGGCCTCGGGCTGGCCGGGTTGTTGCTGATTCTGTTGCTGCAACGCCTGACCGTGCGCCGCGCGTTGCGGCCGCTGGAAAAAGCCCGTGAGCAGATCGCCCAGTTGCAGCAGGGCCAGCGTTCACAACTCGATGAACAGGTGCCGGCGGAACTCGAGCCTTTGGTGGCGCAGATCAACCATTTGCTGGCTCACACCGAAGACAGCCTCAAGCGTTCGCGCAATGCTCTGGGCAATCTCGGGCATGCGCTGAAAACCCCGTTGGCGGTGCTGCTCAGTCTGGCGTCGAGTGAAAGGCTCGACGCACACCCGGAACTGCGCAAGATCCTCAAGGAGCAACTGGAGCAGGTTCAGCAACGGCTGAACCGCGAGCTCAACCGTGCGCGGCTCTCTGGTGATGCGTTGCCGGGAGCGTTGTTCGATTGCGATGCAGAGCTGCCGGGGCTGTTGTCGACGTTGAACATGATTCACGGCGAACATTTGGAGCTGAGTTACGTGGCGCCGCCGGGCCTGCAATTGCCCTGGGATCGGGAAGATTTGCTGGAACTGCTTGGGAACCTGCTGGACAACGCCTGCAAGTGGGCGGATGCCGAGGTGCGGTTGAGTGTGGTCGAGACGGCGGAAGGTTTTGTGTTGAGCGTGGAAGATGACGGGCCGGGGATTCCCGAGGCTCAGCGGGTTCAGGTGTTCAGCCGGGGGACGCGGCTGGATGAGCAGACCCATGGGCATGGCTTGGGGCTGGGGATTGTGCGGGATATTGTCGAGACTTGGGGCGGGGTTTTGGTGTTGGGGGAGAGTGAGTGGGGTGGGTTGAAGGTGGAGATTCAGTTGCCTCGGCGGTGAGGTTCAAAAGCGCCCTCACCCTAACCCTCTCCCGGAGGGAGAGGGGACTGACCGAGTTGTTTTTCCGAGTTACGCCGACCTGATCTACCGAGTTGAACTCAGGTTTTGACAACGACGGAGATCGGCTCCCTTTCCCCCTCGCCCCCCTTGGGGGAGAGGGCTGGGGTGAGGGGGATCGATTTAACTGACACCCCACATTCAAGAATCAAACCCGAAACTGATCCATCAAACTCTGCTGCTGATTCGCCAGACTATTGAGCGACTGACTCACCCGCGCCGATTCATTCGCCTGTCCCGACAGCGACTCCGTCACATCACGAATCGTCGCCACGTTGTTGTTGATCTCTTCAGCCACCGCGCTCTGTTCCTCGGCAGCGCTGGCAATCTGCAGGTTCATGTCGCTGATGACTGTCACCGCATCGCCGATCTGGCGTAGCGCGGTAACCGCTTGACCAACCTGTTCGACACTGCCCTGGGCCTGACGATGGCTGTTGCCCATCGAGCCGACCACGTCCTGGGTGCCGTTCTGTAATTGCTCGATCACCTGGCGGGTTTCTTCCACCGATTCCTGGGTGCGGCGGGCGAGGTTGCGCACTTCGTCGGCGACCACCGCAAAACCGCGTCCGGCTTCACCGGCACGGGCGGCTTCGATGGCGGCGTTCAGGGCCAGCAGGTTGGTCTGTTCGGCGATGGCGCGGATGGTTTCCAGCACGGTGCCGATCTTCTCGCTGTTGGCGGCCAGGCCTTCGACCTGCACCATCGCGGCGCTCATGTCGGCGGCGAGGGTGTCGATGCTGGCGGTGGTGCGGTCGATCACGGTCAGGCCCTGACGGGTGGCGCGGTCGGCATCCTTGGCGGCTTCGGCGGCTTGTGCCGCGCTGCGGGCGACGTCCTGAGCGGTGGCGCTCATTTCGTGGGACGCGGTGGCCACCTGATCGACCTGACGGTATTGCTGTTCCATGCCGGCGCTGGTCTGGGTCGCAATCGCCGAAGACTGGTCGGCGGTGTTGCGCGCATCCTGCACCGAGCGTTTCACCTCGGCGATGATCGGTTGCAGCTTGTCGAGGAAACGGTTGAACCAACCGGCCAACTGGCCGAGCTCATCCTTTTTGTCGTAGGCCAGGCGACGGGTCAGGTCGCCTTCACCGCTGGCGATGTCTTCCAGCATGTGCGCTACGCCGAGGATCGGCTTGGTCACGCTGCGTGCCATCAGCCACACCAGCAACAGGCCGATCAGCGCGGCGAGTACGCCCAGGCTCAGTTCGATCAGGGTGCCCGAAGTGTTGCTGGCATCCAGTTGTTGCTTGAGCGCTTCGGCGCGTTCCACCAAGACTTTTTCCGGCACATCGAGCAGCACGCCCCACGACGGGCCGCCGGGAATCGGCTGGAACGGCGACAGCACTTTCAGCTGCGCGTTGCTGTGCAGGCTGCTGACGGTTTGGCTCGAAGCGAGCAGTCTCAGCAGTTCAGCGCCGCTGGTGGTGTCCACGGCATCCAGGCGCTGGCTGAGTTTATTGGCGTCCGGGCTGTATCCGGCGAGCAGGCCGGCGGGGCTGATGATGCTCACGGCGGTCTGGCCGTCATAGAGCTTTTTGCTGGCGCTCTGGCTGATCGCTTGCAGGCTGTTGAGGTTGATGTCCACCGACAGCGAGGCGATGACTTTGCCGTTGACCATCAGCGGGAACACGATGCTGGTCATCAGCACCTTTTGCCCGTCGATCACATAAAAGTAGGGTTCGATCACGCACGGCTTGAGCGTGGTGCGCGGGCAGGTGAACCAGGCGTTGGCGGCCTGGCCGCTGGGGCCGGTGCTGGTGTCGGCCATGTCGCTTTCCGGCAGGGCCATCGAGGTCACTTTGCCAGGGGTCGGTTGCGACCAGTACAGGGCGAAACGGCCCTTGTCGTTGCTGCCGAGTTCAGCCTGGCCGGCAAACAGTTCGTCTTTGCCGTCCAGCGCGTTGGCTTCGAATACCAGCGACAGGCCGAGCAGATCAGGGTTGGCCTGCAGCGCCGATTTCACCTGACGGGTCATGTCTTCGCGCAGGTCGAAGGCATCGAGGAAGCGCTTCTCGGCCTGTTCGCGCAGGAACAGCACCTGACGCGAAAAGCCGTGGCCATATTGATAGGCGTCCATGAACTGCTGGCGAATGCCCGCCGCCTGAACTTCACCCTGGGACTCGATGCGAGCCTGGGCCGATTCGGTGAGCATTTCCATGCTCGAAGCCTTTACCAGTTCGGAACTGTGCTCCATGCGATACAGCGAAAGACCCACCAACAGGGTCACGATACCGGCCAGGCAGAGCCCGGCGAGCAGGGTGATTTTCCATTGGATGGAAAGTTGTCTGAGCGACATGGAGACGTCCTTATTCGATAAATATCTGAGACTTTGCACTGTAACGGCCGCGTTTCGACTTTCTTTATGGCGTAAGCGCAATATGGCGAATTGACGCATGTTGTGGCGGATATGCCTTGTTCGTCGGTTTGATCATGGAAAGTTACACAGTGCCCCGACCGCTCGCTTTGACACTGCGCCCGCTCTGCGGCACAGTGCGCGCCCTTCTAATAAGACCCTCTATGCAAATCCGCTGGCGACCCTCGTGGCTTGTCGGCCGGACTCATCCTGTCTGGCGGTGAATGGCTTTACCGTCGTGTTTTTGAGGTAGTGAAATGAATGCAGTGATTGCTGCGGTCGGCGTCATGCTGATCCTCAGCCTGTCCCGGGTGCATGTAGTGATCGCGTTGATCGTCGGTGCGCTGGTCGGTGGCCTGACCGGTGGTCTGGGCATCGACGCCACGCTCAAGGCTTTCAACAGTGGCCTGGGTGGCGGGGCGACGGTGGCGTTGTCCTACGCGTTGCTCGGCGCTTTCGCCGTGGCGATTGCCAAGTCCGGCCTGGCCCATGCGCTGGCCGACAAGGCTCTGGCGATGGTCGACCGCCAGCATGCGACCGGTGGCGGCAGCGTCAAATGGCTGCTGATCGGCCTGCTGTGGGTGGTGGCGATTGCCTCGCAGAACATCCTGCCGATCCACATCGCGTTCATTCCGCTGCTGGTGCCGCCGCTTCTCTATGTACTGACCAAGCTGCAACTGGACCGCCGGCTCATCGCCTGCGTCATGACCTTCGGCCTGATCACGCCGTACATGTTCTTGCCAGTGGGCTTCGGCAACATTTTCCTCAACGAGATCCTGCTGGCCAACGTTGCCCGCAGTGGCGTGGACATCAGCGGTATCAATGTCACGCATGCCATGGGCATTCCGGCACTGGGCATGCTGGCCGGTCTGGGCATGGCGTTCATCAGCTATCGCAAGAAGCGCGTCTACGACCTGGGGAAAATCGAGCAGGTCGAGCAGGTGGCGGTGCAATACAACCCGCGAAGCCTGTTGATCGCCGGTGTCGCCATTGCGGCGGCCTTCATTATTCAATTGCTGCTGGACTCGATGATTATCGGGGCACTGTCCGGTTTCCTGATCTTTTCGGCATCGGGCATCGTCAAATGGCGCGAGACGGATGACCTGTTCACCGAAGGCATGAAGATGATGGCGATGATCGGCTTCATCATGATCGCCGCTTCCGGATTCGCCGAAGTGATGAAGGCCACCGGCGAGGTGCAGACGCTGGTCGAGTCTTCGGCGTCGTGGATCAATCACAGCAAGGGCATCGGTGCCTTGCTGATGCTGCTGGTCGGTCTGCTGGTGACCATGGGCATCGGCTCTTCGTTTTCCACGGTGCCGATTCTGGCGGCGATTTTCGTGCCGCTGTGCGTGCAACTGGGCTTCAGCCCGATTGCCATCGTTTGCATCGTCGGCACGGCCGGTGCCTTGGGCGATGCCGGTTCGCCCGCGTCCGACTCGACCCTCGGCCCGACCTCCGGTCTGAACATCGACGGCCAGCACCATCACATCTGGGACACCGTGGTCCCGACCTTCCTGCACTACAACCTGCCGTTGCTGGCGTTCGGCTGGGTGGCCGCGATGGTCCTCTGACTTGATCGTTGATCGTTCCCACGTTTCGCGTGGGACGATCTCAAGCCCCAGCTCAACTTTTGGTTTCGCGTGCCGTTAAAGCCTTTAACCACGCCAACAAAACCAAAAAAGTGAGCCCCCAATGCGCCTGAGTCTCAAGGCTAAAGTCCTGTCCCTTGCCGTCCTTCCGGTCTTGCTCTTTGCGCTGGTGATCAGCCTGACCACGCTGTTCATCCTCCAGGAACAGGCACGCAAGGAAGTCGAACAGACCCGCGAACGCCTGCTCGGTGACGCCAAGGCCACCCTGGCCAGCTACGTCGCCGTGGCCATGACCACCATCAAACCGTTGTACGACGCCGCCGCCCCCGGTGACGCCGACGCGCGGGCGCAGGTGATCAAGCTGCTGTCGAGCATCAAGTACGGCAAGGACGGCTACTTCTTCGGCTACGACTCCGAGACCGTGCGCCTGTTCAAGGCCAACGACCCAGAAGGCGTGGGCAAAAGCTTCAAGGACAACCGCGACCCGAACGGCGTCTACGTCAACCGCGACCTGGTGAAAGTGGCGAAGGACGGCACTCACTATCTGCAATACAGCTCGCCGCTGCCGGGCAATGCGCAAGTGCTGGTGCCGAAACTCGGCTACACCGAATACCTGGCGAAGTGGGACATGGCGGTCGGTACGTCGGTCAACCTCGACGGCATCGAAGCGCAAGTGGCGGTGGTCGAGGCCAAGGTGCAGGAGCGCATGCAGGGCGTGGTGCTGAGCATCGTCGGCGTGGCGGTGGTGGTGCTGCTGGTGATCGCGGCGGCGGGGATGCTGCTGGCCAACACCATCCTGCGACCGCTGACCCTGATGAAAGCCAACCTCGATGACATCGCGGCGGGCGAGGGCGACCTGACCCGGCGCCTGACCATTACCAGTCAGGACGAACTCGGTGAACTGGCCGGCTCCTTCAACCGTTTCGTCGACAAGATCCACGGCCTGGTGCGGCAGATCACCGAGATGACGTCGCAACTGACCGGCCTGGTGACGCAAGTGTCGGATCAGGCCCAGCGCTCGGATCAGGCCATGGAACGTCAGCGTCACGAAACCGATCAGGTCGCCACGGCGATCAATGAAATGTCCGCTGCCGCGCAGGAAGTCGCCAAGAGCGCACAGAACGCGGCCGTCGCCGCACAGCAGACCGACGAAGAAGGCCAGACCGCCAAACGCGTGGTGGCCGGCAGCATCAAGCAGATTCATGCGCTGGTGGATGACATCCGCAGCAGCGGCGTGTCCCTCGACAGCCTGCAGCAGGACGTGTCGTCGATTGTCGGCGTGCTCGGGGTAATTCGCTCGATCGCCGAACAGACCAACCTGCTGGCGCTCAACGCCGCGATCGAAGCGGCCCGGGCCGGCGAGGCCGGGCGCGGGTTTGCGGTGGTGGCCGATGAAGTGCGGGCGCTGGCTTCGCGCACGCAGATCAGCACTCAGGAAATTCAGGGGATGATCGATCGCTTGCAGGCGGGGACGCAGTCGGCGGTCGAGGCGATGCGCCGATCCAGCGAGGCGGGTGACGGTACGTCGGCTCAGGCCAATCAGGCGGGAGCGTCGCTGGATGCGATGGCGGATCTGATTGCGACCATCAACTCGATGAACGCCCAGATCGCCAGTGCCGCTGAAGAGCAGACGGCCGTGGCCGAAGAGATCAACCGCAGCGTGCATCAGATTGCGGTGGCGGTGGATAACGTGGCGGATGAGACCCAGTTGGGGGCGCAGACTTCGAGGAGTCTGGCGGAGTTGGGGCAGCGGTTGGGCAAGTTGGTTGGGCAGTTCCGAATCTGCCCCCTAAAGGCCCCCTCACCCTAACCCTCTCCCGGAGGGAGAGGGGACCGACCGAGTTGTCTTGCGTTATACATCGACCTGAAAAACCCAGTCGATTATGGATTCAAAGCTAATCGCTCACGTCGGTGCATTTCTTAAATATCCCCCAATCGGTCCCCTCTCCCTCCGGGAGAGGGCTAGGGTGAGGGTGGGCTTTTGACTTTGGCGAGCTCAGGGTCTGTCCCAGTAGGGAACTTCGCCGAAGCACTCGATGAAAAAGTCAATCACCGTCCGCACCTTCACCGACAGCCGCCGGCTCCCCGGCCACAGCACCGAAATCTGCTGCGGCTCCACACTGTTCGACACCTGATAATCCCCCAGCACCGGCACCAGCGTGCCCTCACGCACCGCCTCGCCGATCAGCCATGACGGAAACATCACCAGCCCCAAACCCTGCTCGGCGGCCTGGGTCAGGGTATCGGCATGGTTGCCGGTGATCGGGCCTTTGACCGAGTACGGCGTCCACTCACCCTGACCCTGACGGAAGAACCAGCGCTGCTGACCGGTCGCGCCCTTGTAGGCCAGGCACTGATGGCGCGTGAGGTCGTCGGGGAGTTGTGGCGTGCCGAAACGCTTGAGATACGCCGGGCTGGCCGCGACCTGAAAGCGGTGCGGCGCAAGGATTCGGGCCTGCATGCTCGAGTCGTGCAACGGGCCGATGCGGAACAGCAGGTCGGCGCCTTCCTGCAGCGGATCGATGTAGTGGTCGGTCTGCTGGATGTCCAGTTGCAGCTTCGGATAGCGCTCGTAAAAACGGCCGAGCCATGGCGTGAGGTGACGCTGACCGAACACCACCGGGGCGTTGATCCGCACCAGCCCGGTCGGTTCGCTTTGCTGTTCCTGCAACGCCTGTTCGGCTTCTTCCAGTTGCACCAGTACCAGCCGCGCGTGGTGGCCGAGCATGCGCCCGGCTTCGGTCGGCGTGACCGCGCGGGTGTGGCGGTAGAGCAATTGCTGATTCAGCGCCTGTTCCATCAACTGGATCTGCCGGGAAATCGAGGAGGGCGCCACGCCCTCGCGGCGGGCGACTTCGGAAAAACTGCCGTGGTCGAGCACCGCCACAAACAGCCTTAGCGCCTTGAATCCCAGTTCGTTGAGCCCGTGCATCGTCTGTCCTGCTGTGCGAGTTGCGCAAAAGTGTTGTCCGGATGCTCCCATTTATCGCACAGCTGCGCCAGCCGATAATCCGCGCCATCGTTTCCTTCAGAGGTTTTTCAGATGCAGTCGTTTGATGAAGTGAGTGCCGCGCCGGCCCCAGTCGCCCGGCCCGGTTTGCGCTTGTTGCTGTTGCCGTTGGTGATTCTGGCCGGCATGGGTTTGTCGGTGGAGGCCGGGTTGCTCGGGCCGCTGGGTGAGCAGGTCGGGCATTTGTGGGCGACCTTGAGTATCTTCGGGGTCGGGTCGGCGATTCTGTTTTTGCTGTTGCTGTTTGCGGGGCCGCAGAAGGGGCCGGCGCTGACGGATCTGCCGCGCTGGCAGTTGATCGGCGGTTTTCTGGGGCCGATGTATGTGGTGGTGCTGACGCTGGCAACGCCGCACATCGGGATTGCGATGACGATGATTGCGATTTTGTCGGGGCAGGTGGGCAAGAGTGTGTTGATTGACCATTTCGGGTGGTTCGGGGCTACGCGCAAGAAGGTCAATGCTGAGCGGTGGCTGGCGTTGGGGTTGATTGTGGCGGCACTGATTTTGATTGCGCGAGGTTGATGCGATGAGTCTGGTTATTTTGTTGGCGGTGGTGTTGTTGGCCGGTGCGGTGCTGAGTGTGCAGGCGGCGATCAATGGGCGTCTTGGGGAAACCGTTGGTGTGTTGCGCAGCAGTTTGTTGACGTTTGTCGTCGGCGCTGTGAGCACGGGGCTGTTGATTCTGTTTTTCGAACCGGCTCATGCGGTCAGCCTGCTGGACGTGCCGAAGTGGCAGTTGAGTGGGGCCCTGTTTGGGGTGGTTTATATGATGGTCATGGTTGGTGCGGTGCCGCGGGTGGGGACGGCTGTGGCGACGGTGGCGGTGATTGTCGGGCAGCTTGGAATGGGGATGTTGATCGATAATTTTGGGTGGTTGGGGAATCCGGCGATTGAGCTGTCTTCGAGTCGGGTTTTGGCGATGGTCTGTCTCGGGCTGGCGCTGGTATTCATGTACCGCAGTAGCGTGCGCCAGGCCGTTTGAGCTTGGCGGCCTTCGGGCCGACCATGCTCTTGGGGTTTTGGGTGAATATCCGTTTCTTCTGGGGTGGCCGCCGGCGGTTTCGCCCTGACGGCGACTCACTTTTTTGACAAACGCCTCAAAAAAGTAAGCAAAAAAGGGCTCGTCCCGGCGTTCGGCCCTCGCAGGCTCGGGTTCCTTCGCTCCGGTGTCCATCCGGGGGCATCGACTTCGTCGATGAGTTCGGCTTCGCCGCACGGCACTACGTGCCAATCCCCGGATGGACACCTCCACTCAGCCTTCCGAAGGGACGGGTGGATCAAGATCAAGAGCTTTGTCGAGCTAACGCTCATCCTTGGGGCAGGCGGGCGGGTACTCGCTCACTGCAGCACCTTCTACACTGGTAGCACGGCTTGTTCTTTCAGCCTCAGACAACCACCACCAAAGGAGTCTGTTCCATGGCAGATAGAAAATGCGATTGTCCGGGATGTCGTTGCACGATCAAGGAGGGTGAGCATTCTTATGTGGCGCACGGTAAGCATTATTGCTGTGAGGCCTGTGCGCATCATCACAAGAGTGGCGAGGAGTGTTCTGGCAAGGGTTGCCAGTGCGCGCACCCGAAATAACGGGCTGCATGAAAAAGTGGAGCCTAATCAGGCTCCACTTGCAGTTTCAGGCTGTCGTCGTCCAGGCGTTCGGTATGGAGGACGGTGCCTTGCAGGCGTCGGCCGGAGACTCTGACGTCGACGGTAACGGCCTGTTCGAGGTCTTCCGGCTGTGGGGCCGGGACGCGCAGGGCGAAGCAGTAGGGGTCGTTTTCGACGGGTTCCAGGCCAACCGGGCAGTCGATGCTTCTGGTGACTCGGCCGGATGCGGTGTCCAGGCCGTAGTCCAGGTGCGCCGGGCTGTTGATGGTTGTCATGTGTGTCCCCCCGAAAGTGTTCCCACCTGCGCCCAAGCTTAGCTCGCCGGTCGCCATGTGACGTTTTCCACGCCGAATTTTTCTGCCATAGGCTTGCTGGTCTTTTGCACTTTCTCCCGGCCGAAACGCGGGATGCGGCCGACCCCTGCGTCGCAGCTTGCCCAATGCCACGCCTCGGTGTTGTCCATTTTGTCCGAACGGATAATGAACGACTTTGGCGCGCCGTGAAGGGTGTATTCGATGACAAACAGTTTTGCGTTGTTCATAAAGCCCGTCTTCCTCCCTGTGGTAATAGAAGGATCGCTGCGCACCGGGAAAATTCACTCGGATTGTCCGACGGTATCTATCAATGGCGAGGGACGGGGCGCACTGGTTACCATGGCGTTTCCGTCAAACCCGATGAATGTTCGCCATGGCCCTCGCTGCGCCCCCTGATCTGAGTGATACCGATGTGCCGGTGCAGCCGCTGGCGCGCACGTATCCGCGCGGGTTGTTCATCGAGCCGCATGAGCATGTGTGGGGGCAGTTGCTATATGCGATGAGCGGGGTGATGTGGGTCGAGACGCCGCATGAGGCGCTGGTGGTGCCGCCGCAACGGGCGGTGTGGTTGCCGCCGGGGGTGCCGCACGGGATTCGGGTGGTGTCGGATTTGCAGATGCGCAATATCTACCTGCGCCCGGCGTTGGCGGCGACGCTGGATGAGACGGTGCAGGTGATTGAGGTCGGCGGTTTGCTGCGTGAGTTGATCGTCGGGCTGGTGGCGCAGGGCGACAGCGGTGATGCCGAGTATTACGAGGCGCTGGTCGGGTTGGCGCTGCTGGAGCTGAAACGTGCAAGGCGTTCGCAGTTGAAGATCCCGTTGCCGGACGATGCCGACCGGCGGTTGATGAGTCTGTGTCAGGCGGTGATGGCCGCGCCGTCGCTGGACATTCCTTTCGAGCAGCATGCCGAGAACGCCGGAGCGAGCGTGCGAACGTTGGCGCGGTTGTTCAAGGAAGGTCTGGGCATGGGCTTCGCCGAATGGCGGCGTCAGGTGCAGTTGGCGACGGCGGTTGCCGAGTTGATTCAAGGCGTGCCGGTCAGCGCGATTGCCCGCGAGCTGGGTTATTCGCCGAGCAGTTTCAGCGACATGTTCCGCCGGGAGCTGGGTGTCGCGCCTTCGCAATTCGATGGTGGGCCGCTCGCCGGCTGATTTGGCAGAAATTCAGAAGTCCTTGGCCGATGCCGGTCGCAGCCTTTCCCTAGACTTTGCCCATTCCCTTTGTGTGGCGGAGTGATCCCATGAATTACCTGATTTCACTGGGCGTCGGTCTGGGTGTCGGCCTGCTGTATGGCGCGCTGGATGTCCGTTCTCCGGCGCCGCCGACCATCGCGCTGGTGGGCCTGCTGGGCATGCTGGCGGGCGAGCAGTTGTGGCCGATGGGCCGGCAACTGGTCAGTGGCTGGCTGTCCTGAGTCCTGTCTTTTTCCTTCGATGGAGATTTCCATGAAAGCACTGCAATTCGATAAAACCGGCGACCTGTCTTCCCTGCGCTTCGTCGAGGTGCCGACGCCGGTGCCGGGCGCTGACGAGATACTGGTGCAGATCAAGGCCGCGGGCCTCAATCCCAGCGATGTGAAGAACGTGCTCGGACGCTTCCCGTACACCACGCTGCCGCGCATTCCCGGTCGGGATTTTGCCGGTGTGGTGGTCGAAGGGCCGCAAGCGTTGATCGGTCAGGAGGTCTGGGGCACCGGGCGTGAACTGGGCTTTTTCGCCGATGGCTCCCATGCGCAGTTCGTCAAGCTGCCGGCCAATGGCGTGGCGCACAAGCCTTCGCATTTGAGCTTCACTCAGGCCGCGAGCCTTGGTGTGCCTTACACCACGGCGTGGGATGCGCTGGAACGCAGTCTGGTCAGTGCAGAAACCCGTTTGCTGGTGATCGGTGGCGGGGCGGTGGCGACCGCGGCATTGGCGTTGGCCAAGGTGCGCGGCGCGCAGTTGCTGGCGGCGGCGCGGCGGCCGGAGCAGGTCAAGGACTTGCAGGCTCAGGGCTATCAGACGATTCAGCTGGACAAGCCCGAGGATCTGGGCGCGCAGGTCAACGCCGTGTATCGCGGCGGTGCCGACGTGATTTTCGACACCACCGGTTTCTGGCTGCCGGCCTCGGTCGCGGCGCTGGCGACCTTCGGGCGGATCGCGATCATCGCTGCGCCAGTCGATGGGCATGTGCAGTTGCCGGCGCTGGCGCTGTATCGCAAGGGCGGTTCGGTGGTCGGCATCAACTCGTTGCTGTACGGCGTTGAAGCCTGCGCGGCGATGCTCGAGCAGTTCGGCCGGTTCTTCGACGAAGACCTGCTGCCACTGCCACAAGGGCTGGTCGAAGCGCCGCTGGCCGAGGGGCTGGCGCGTTATGCCGATGTGAATCAGGGCAGTGGCGACAAGGTCATCCTGATTCCCTGAGTCCTCAGAAATAGTGACAAGCCCTGTGGGAGTTAGCCTGCTAGCGAAAGCGCGTGTTCAGTCGACGAAAATATTGACTGTGCTGACGCCATCGCTAGCAGGCTAGCTCCCACATTGTTTTTCGGCGGTTTCACAATTGCTTTAGAACTGATAACCGACGCCGGCGTAGTAACCCCAGCCATTGGAACGCGCGCGGAAATTGCCGTCGCCGAAGTTCAACTCGCTGCCGTCCTCCCAGTTGCCGCCGTTGTGGAAGTAACGACCGACCAGGGTGAAGCGCAAGTGGGTGAACGAGTACAGCAAGACGTTGGTTGCCACCGTGGCATTGGCGGTGCGTGCCGGGTTGTCCTTGTGCAGGTCCGAGCCGAAATCGAAGTTGGTGAAGCCGATGTAAGTCAGCGAGGCGCCGTTGCTGAACTTGTCGATCGGCACGATGTACTTGAGCTGCGCGCGGTAGCCGTCCCACGAATATTCGTTGCTGGCGCCGTAGTTTTCCCATTGATAGCGCCCGTACAGATTGGCCGACAGATTGACCCGCGAATGGGTGTCGATGTCGGTGCCGAAACCGCTGTACAGCGTGTTGGCGCGGTTCTCTTTACGGCTGCCGTGGTCGTAGATCCAGTCGAACGCCACGTACCATTCCTTGAACGGCCCGATGGCCAGGCTGCGGCCGGCGAGGTAGTCGATGGAGATGCGCGGCTCGTGCTCCATGAACACCGGCGAGCCATGGTCCCACACGCCTTTGTCGTGACTGTTGCCGATGTTGAAGATCTTCGGAATGTCGATGTAGCCGTACAGCTCGAACGGGCCCTTGCGCCCGAAGTACTCGTATTCCAGATAGATATCGTCGGCCGGTTGCGGGCCGAAGCTGATGTCCTTGCTGCCGATCAGCATCAGGTCCTGGTTGTACCAGTCCGACAGGTACGCGCCTTTTTTCGGCGGGCTGGCTTCGGGACTGAGGGCTTCGCCCTGGGCGGATTCATCGGGCAGGGCAGGCTGCGCCAGTGTGGTCTGACTGAGAACTCCGGTAACGCCGGCCAGTAGCAGGGAAACAGCAAAGGTACGCACACCGCGACGGCGGTGGCAGGAAGAAACGTGCATTCAAAGTCCTTTTTGCGGATCGGCCCCGTAACGGCGGGGTGGTGCGATTGTGAAGTGAAAGTGTCGGGATTGACGCTTCGCAAACGTTTGCACAACTCATACCAGTTTTGCCGTGAACACCTGATGGATCCTTATTCCTGAAGGCTCTATCACAAAAGTATTAATGCCATTTAACCAATGTCCCATTGCAGGGCATCAACTAGCGTGTGTCGGGAATGAAACGGTTTTGTGATGGCCGTCGCACTCTTGATACGCGTGTTCAATCGACCTGCCGTTGCGCGCAATCAAGGATGAAATTGACCACGAAAGGAGTAACCCGTGGAAGCAAGGTTTGGTGTCGCCCTCGTTTCGCGTTTTTCCCCACTGTCCCTTGCTGTGCATCTGAGCGTCGCCGGACTCTTGTTCGGCGGTGTCAGCGAGCAGGCGTTCGCCACCTGTTCGGCGGCGGGCTCCACGATTACCTGTTCAGGCGTCCCGACGCTGCCGCTGTTTCTCAATGACTACAGCAGTGCCACCAGCGGCCTGACGGTTAACGTCACCAACGGCGCGCAGATGAACGCGACGCTGGGCGGCAAGGTGATCAACCTGACCGGGGCCAACATCAACCTGAACAACTCCGGCACCCTCGACCCGGCCTTGCTCGGCCTGGTCTCGATCCTCAGTGGCGGTGCGTTCATCGGCACCGGCGCGACCAGCACGATCAGCATCGCCAACAACACCACTGGGCTCATTCGCGGCACTGGCATGTTGCTCGGCCTCAACCTGACCAGCATCGACGGTCTGGGGATCGGCGTGAACAACTCGGTGTCGGGCACCACGACCATCACCAACGATGGCACGATTACCTCCACCGGGCTGTCGGTCGGCGGCATCACCCTGGCCGATACACCAGTGGTCGGGATATATGGCGGTTCGCAGGTCAACATGACCAACAGTGCCAGCGGCACGATCAACGGCCGGATGGCGTTCGAAACGTCAGTGGCGGGCAACACCTTCACCAACGCCGGTAACATCACCGGCGGTTTGTCGATGGGGGCGGGCAGCACCAACACCTTCTACGCGATCACCGGTTCCAGCGTTAACGTCGGCGACGGCGTGCAAGTGTCCGTCGGTCTCGGTGGTCTGATCGGCATCAACCTGACCTTCGCCCCGACCGGTACGATCGATGGCGGCGCGGCCGGCACCAACACGCTGATCCTGCAAAACCCGATCGGCCTCGGTGGCGGCACCACCGGCACCGGCACGGCGTCCAGCGCGACCTACGTCAACTTCAACAACCTGACCCTCAACAGCGGCACCTGGACTTTGCAGGGGCCGTTGGTCAGCGGCGCGACCACCCTCAATGGCGGTGTTGCGCAGTTCAACGACAACGCGGCGTTCGGCAGCGGTGTGCTGACATCCAACGGCGGGATTCTCCAGGCCAGCAATGCCGGTTTGACGCTGGCCAACCAGATCAACCTGGGCGGGACTGGCCTGACCCTGCAGGGCATCAACGGCATGACCCTCAACGGGGTGATTTCCGGCACGGGCGGCCTGACCAAGATCGGCAGCGGCCAGATCAACCTCAACGGCATCAACACCTACACTGGCAATACCGTGCTCAACGGCGGTGTGGTGCTGGTGGGTAACAATCAGGCGTTCAGCACCGGGGGCATCACCGTTGGCGGTTCTTCGAGTATTTCGGCAACGTCGCCGATTTCGCTGGCCAACGCGATCACCCTCAACAGCACCCTGACCGCAACCGGCACCGGTGCGCTGACCCTGGGCGGGGTGATCAGCGGCGCCGCCAACCTGACCAAAACCGGCAGCGGCAGCCTGACCCTCAACGGCATCAACACCTACACCGGGATCACCAGCCTCAGCGCCGGCACCTTGCGCGTGGGCAACAACAACGCCCTGGGCACCGGGGTCCTCAACACCAGCAACGGCACCAGCCTCGACAGCACCGGCAACGTGACCCTGGCCAACAACGTCGGCATCACCGGTGCGTTGAACGTGCTCGGCAGCAACGCCCTGACCTTGGCCGGCATCGTGTCCGGCACCGGCGCGATCACCAAAAGCGGCAGCGCCAGCCTGACCCTGACCGGCAACAACACCAACAGCGGCACCACCGCGCTCAACGGTGGTACTTTGCTCGTCGGCAGCAACACCGCACTCGGCACCGGCGCATTGAACGCGGCGGCCGGCACCACGCTGGATGCGACCACGGCGGTAACCCTGGCCAACGCGGTGGCGCTGGCAGGCGGGCTGACCATCGGCGGCACCCAGGCATTGGGCCTGAGCGGTGTCATCAGTGGCGCTGGCAACTTGCTCAAAGGTGGCACCGCAAACCTGACCCTCAGCGGCAACAACACTTTCTCCGGCGGCACCGCGCTGAACAGCGGGACGCTGATCGTCGGCTCCAACACCGCGCTCGGTACCGGCGCACTGACCACGGCGGCGGGCACCACCCTCGACGCCAGCACCACCGTGGCGCTGAGCAACGCGGTCGCCCTCGGCGGCAACCTCAACATTGCCGGCAACGCCAACCTGACCCTCGGCGGTGTGGTCAGCGGCAGCGGCGGGCTGACTAAGAATGGCGCGGCCAACCTGATTCTCAACGGCGCCAACACCTTCAGCGGCGGCACCACCCTCAACGCCGGCTCCCTGACCGTCGGCAACGCCGCCGCGCTGGGCAGCGGCGCCCTCACTGTCGCCAGCGCCGCGACCCTCGACAGCAACACCTCGGTCATCCTCAACAACAACGTCGCGCTCAACGGCAACCTGTCCATCGGCGGCAGCAACGGCATGATCCTCGGCGGCGTGCTCAGCGGCGCCAGTCAGTTGATCAAGAACGGCACGGCCAACCTGACCCTCAACGGCGCCAACACCTTCACCGGCGGCACCGCGCTCAACGCCGGCAGTCTGACCGTCGGCAACGGCGCGGCACTCGGCATCGGCACGCTGACCGTGGGAGGGAGTGCAACACTCAACAGCAGCGCCAACGTGACGCTGAACAACGCGATTGCGCTGAACGCCAACTTGACTGCCGGCGGCGCCAACCCGCTGACCCTCGGCGGCGTGATCAGCGGCGGCAGCAACCTGATCAAGACCGGCTCCTCGACCCTGACCCTGACCGGCAACAACACCTACACCGGCTCTACGTCGCTGAACGCCGGGACCCTGATCGTCGGCTCCAACACCGCCCTCGGCACCGGCATCCTCAACGCCGGCAACAACACCACGCTGGACGCCAGCACCGCGACCAGCCTGGCCAACAACGTCAACCTCGGTGGCAACGTGACCATCGGCGGCAGCAACGCGCTGACGCTCGCGGGCGTGGTCTCCGGGGTCGGTGGCCTGACCAAAAGCGGCCCCGCCGACCTGATTCTCAACGGCGCCAACACCTACTTCGGCAACACCGCGCTGAACGTCGGCAAGCTGATTGTCGGCAGCAACACCGCGCTGGGCAGCGGTGCGCTGAACGCGGCAGCCGGCACCACGCTGGACACCAACACTGCCGTCACGCTGGGCAACCAGGTCAACCTCGCTGGTGCGATGAACATCGGTGGCAGCGCCGATCTGACCCTCACCGGTACCGTCGCCGGTGCCGGCAGCCTGGTGAAAAACGGCGCGGCCAATCTCAACCTCAACGGCACCAACACCTACGTCGGCGGCACCACCCTGAACGCCGGTACGGTGACTGTCGGCAACAGTTCGGCGATCGGCACCGGTGCGTTGACCGTCGGCGGTGCGGCAACCCTCGACAGCAGTTCGCCGCTGGTCAGCCTGGCCAACGCGGTCGTACTGAATGCGGCGCTGAGCGTCGGTGGCACCCAGGACCTGACCCTCGGCGGTGTGATCAGCGGCGCAGGCCAGTTGATCAAGAACGGCGCGGCCAATCTGACCGTCAACGGCACCAACACCTTCAGCGGCGGCTCCACGCTCAACGCGGGCACGCTGACACTGGGCTCGGCCGCTGCATTGGGCAGTGGCGGCCTGACCGTCGGTGGCGCTTCGACGCTGGATACCAGCACCGGCATGAGCGTCGGTAATAACATCACCCTCAACGCCGGCCTGACCCTGGCCGGCAGCAACACCTTGAACCTCAGCGGCGTCATCGATGGCGCCGGCAGCCTCACCAAGGACGGCTTCGGCGATCTGACGCTCAGTGGCAACAACACCTTCACCGGTGCGCTGAACATTGCTTCCGGCAGCGTCACCACCGTGAGCAGCGGGGCGCTGGGCAACACCTCCGGCGCCAACATCAGCGCCGGTGCGAATCTCTTTCTCAACAGCAGCGCCAGCCTCAACGGGCTGAGCGGCAGTGGCAGCGTGCAGGTCGCCGGCGGCAACACCCTGACCGTGGGCGGCGTGAGCAGCACCAGCACCTTCGACGGCGATCTCGGTGGCAGCGGTACCCTGACCAAAGTCGGTACCGGGACGCTGAACCTCACCGGCAGCAGCGGTATCACCGGCAACACCAACGTCAACGCCGGTACGCTGAACCTTACCGGTTCGCTGGCCAGCAACCAGCTCAACGTCAACAACGGTGCGACCCTAACGGGTACCGGTTCGGCGCTTGGCGTGATCACCGTCAATAGCGGTGGTCATCTGGCGTTGTCTTCGGGCAATACCTTGTCCACCTCGTCGCTGATCCTCACCGCCAACAGCAATGTTGACGCGAGTCTCGCCACGCCATCGACCAGTTCGCTGATGAACATCGGCGGCAACCTGACCCTCGACGGTAACCTCAACGTCACCGATGCCGGCGGGTTTGGCGTCGGGGTCTATCGCCTGTTCAACTACATCGGCGCGCTGACCGACAACGGCCTGACCGTGGCCGGTGTGCCGGTGGGTTACGGCCTCGGCGACATCCTCGTGCAGACGCTGGGTAACCAGGTGAATCTGGTGGTGTCGGCACCGAACACCAACCTGCGTTTCTGGGACGGCAGCCAGACGATCGCCAACGGCACCGTGGATGGCGGCACTGGCACATGGAATGCCGGTGGTACCAACTGGACCAATTCCAGCGGCACGGTGAACCAGACCTGGGCCGGCGACTTCGCGGTGTTCCAGGGCACGGCGGGCACGGTGTCGGTCAACGGCACGCAACTGTTCACCGGTATGCAGTTCCTCACTGATGGCTACAACGTGATCAATGGTTCGTCGGGACTGCTGACCGCCGTCAACGGCACCGGCGGCACCACGGCGATGCGCGTTGATCCGGGCGTGACCGCCACGGTCGGCGTGAACATCAACGGCAGCGGCATTCTCAACAAACTCGACGCCGGCACTCTGGTGCTCAACGGCGCCAACAGCTACACCGGCGGCACGCAACTGGACGGCGGCACCCTGGTGGTCGGCAGCAACACCGCACTGGGCACTGGCGCGTTGATCGCCAACGCCGGCACGCAACTCGGCAGCAACACCGCCGTGACCCTGGCCAACGCCGCCACGCTCAACGGCAACCTGACGATCCTCGGCAGCAATGCGCTGACCCTCAACGGTGTCATTTCCGGCACAGGCGGCTTGATCAAGAACGGTTCGGCCAGCCTGACCCTCGGCGGCAACAACGCCTTCCTCGGGCCGGTGGCACTGAACGCGGGCGGACTGGTTCTGGCGTCGAACAGCGCGCTGGGTTCGGCCACCCTGAACGCAGCGAACGGCACCACCCTGGATGCCAGCGGCGCTTTCTCGGCGAGTAATGCGATCAACCTGGCGGGCAACCTCGGCATCGTCGGCAGCAACGATCTGACGCTGAGCGGAGCGATCAACGGCGCCGGCAGCCTGACCAAGAACGGCGCGGCCAACCTGATCCTCAGCGGGGCCAACAACTTCCTCGGCGGCATCACCCTCAACGCCGGCACCCTGACCGCCGGCAGCAACGGCGCTCTCGGTCTGGGCAACCTGACCGTGGCCGGTGCCTCGGCGCTGGACAGCAACACCTCGGTGTCGCTGGGCAACAACGTGGTGCTCAACGCCAATCTGACCAATACCGGCAACAGCGACGTGGCCCTCAGCGGAGTGGTCAGCGGTACCGGCGGTCTGATCAAGAACGGCGCCTCGAACCTGACCCTCAACGGCATCAACACCTACAGCGGCGGCACCACGCTGAACGCCGGCACCGTGACCCTCGGCACCTCGGCGGGCCTGGGCTCCGGCGCGGTGACCGTGGCGGGCGCCTCGACGCTCGACACCACGGCGCCGCTGGTGCTGGCCAACAACCTCAACGTCAATGCCAACCTCAGAGTGGCCGGCAACAACAACCTGACGCTCGGCGGCGTGATCGCCGGGGCCGGCACCCTGACCAAGAACGGTCTGGCCGACCTGACGCTGACCGGCAACAACACCTTCAGCGGCACTTTCGATGTGCAGTCCGGCAGCCTGACCACCCTGGGCAACTCGGCACTGGGCAGCAACGCCGGGGTCAATCTCGGCGCTGCGGCGACCCTCAACCTCGGCGGCTCCGGCAGTCTCGCCAGCCTGACCGGTAGCGGTACCGCGCTGATCGGCGGCGGCAACACGCTGAGCATCGGCGGCAACAACGCCAGCAGCATTTTCGACGGCGTACTTACCGGCACCGGCGAACTGAGCAAACTCGGCACCGGCACGCTGACCCTGACCGGCCTCAATAGCCTGACCGGCAACACCACGGTCAATGCCGGCACCTTGAATGTCAGCGGCTCGCTGGACAGCGCCAGTGTGCTGGTCAACAGCGGCGGCACCCTGACCGGCGGCGGCTCGCTCGGTGGGGCGGTGACCGTGGCGGATGGCGGTCATCTGGCCGGCGCCACCGGCAGTACGCTGTCGGTGAATTCGCTGGTGTTCAACGCCAACTCCAACTTCGATGTCGGCCTCGGCACTCCGGTGTCCGGTGGCGGCAACGCGCTGGTCAATGTCGGCGGCAACCTGACCCTTGACGGCACCCTCAACGTCAGCGACATCGGCGGTTTCGGCAGCGGCGTGTATCGCTTGATCAATTACACCGGCGGTCTGACCGACAACGGCATGCTGATCGGCACCGTGCCGGGCAGTGTCACGCCGGGCGACCTGACCCTGCAGACCGCGCTGGCCAACCAGATCAACCTGCTGGTCACCGCACCGGGCGTCACCGTGCAGTTCTGGGACGGCAATCAACTCGTCGCCAACGGTTCGGTGGATGGCGGCAGTGGCACCTGGGGCACCGGCACCACCAACTGGACCGACGTCAACGGCACCACCAATCAGGCCTGGACCAACAGCTTCGCGGTGTTCCAGGGTGCGGCGGGCACCGTCACGGTGAACGGCGCCCAAACCATCACCGGCATGCAGTTCGTCACCGATGGCTACAGCCTGCAGAACGGCACGGCCGGCTCGCTGAATCTGGTCAACGGATCGCTGGGCAATGCCACCGTGCGGGTCGACCCGAACGTCACCGCCACCGTGGGCGTGGCGCTCAACGGCGCCGGCACACTGGGCAAATACGACACCGGCACCCTGGTGCTCAACGCCGCCAACGGCTACACCGGCGGCACCGCGCTCAACGGCGGCAAGATCGTGGTCGGCAACAACGCGGCCCTCGGCACCGGCGTGTTGACCGCCGCCAACGGCACGGCGCTGGACAGCAACACAGCGGTCAACCTGGCCAACGCCGTGGTGCTCAACGGCGGACTTACTGTCGCCGGCTCCAACGCATTGACCCTCGGCGGTGTGGTCAGCGGCAGCGGCAGTCTGATCAAGACCGGCGCATCGAGCCTGACCCTCAACGGCAGCAACACTTACAGCGGCGGCACTCAACTGTCCGGCGGCTCGCTGATCCTGGGCAACAACAGCGCGATCAGCAGCGGCGCCCTCAGCGTGCTCGGCAACGGCACCCTCGACAGCACCTCTGCGCTGCAACTGGCCAACGCCATCAACCTGGGTGCGCAACTGACCCTGGCCGGCAACCAGAACACCACGCTGATCGGCGCGATCACCGGCAGCGGCAGTCTGGTGAAAAACGGCAGCGGTGATCTCGTGCTCAGTGGCGCCAACACCTACGGCGGCGGCACGACGCTGAACGGCGGCAGCACCCGTGGCGACACCAGCAGCCTGCAAGGCGCCATCGTCAACAACGCGACGCTGACCTTCGAGCAGAACAGCGACGGCAGCTACACCGGCAATCTGACGGGCGCCGGCACACTCAACAAAACCGGCACCGGCGCCTTGCTGCTGACCGGCAACAACACCTTCACCGGCAACACCGCGGTGCAGGCCGGTTCACTGAACGTCAACGGTGTGCTCAACAGTGCTAGCGTCAACGTTGCCAGCGGGGCGAAGATCGGCGGCAGCGGCGTATTCGCCGGCGCCGTGCAACTGGCCAACGGTGCGACGCTGACCGGCGGCGGCACTGCTACGCCGCTGTCGGTCGGTTCGCTGGCGTTGTCATCGGGCACCAACCTGGACTTCTCCCTCGGTTCGGCAGCCAGTTCCACCACGGTGGTCAACGTCGCCGGCAACCTCACCCTCGACGGCACGCTGAACATCAGCAATGCCGGGGGCTTTGGTACCGGGGTCTATCAACTGTTCAGCTACGGCGGCAGCCTGACCAACAACGGTCTGGTCTACGGCAGCCTGCCGGTGTCGGCGGCCAATCTGACCCTGCAGACCGCGCTGGCCAATCAGGTCAACCTGTTGGTGCAAAACACGCCAGGTGAAGTGCAGTTCTGGAACGGTGGCAAAACCAACCCGGACGGCAGCATCGGTGGCGGCAGTGGCGTGTGGGGGCCGAACACCAACTGGACCGATCCGAGCGGTACCCAGGCGCTGGCGTCGAACGGTCAGTTCGCCGTGTTCGGCGGGCAGAGCGGGACGGTCACCGTGCAAGGCAATCAGAACTTCACCGGGTTGCAGTTCCTCTCCAGCGGTTACAGCCTGGTGCCAGGCGCTGGCGGTACGCTGACCCCGGTCAACGGCCCGGGCGGCAGCCTCGCGCCGGTACGGGTGAATGCCGGTGGCAGTACGGAAATCTCCGTTCCGCTGGTGGGCAGTGGCGGCATCGAGAAGCTGGATTCCGGCACTCTGGTTCTCAGCGGCGCCAACACCTACAGCGGCGGCACCACCGTCAGCGGCGGTACGCTGATCGGTAATACCCTCAGCCTGCAAGGCAACATCCTCGACAACGCATCGCTGGTGTTCCAGCAAAACGCCAATGGCCAGTTCAACGGTGTGCTCAGTGGCACCGGTGCCTTGGCCAAACGGGGTGCCGGAACCCTGCTGTTGACCGGCGATCAGCCGTTCAGCGGCACCGTTGCGGTCGATCAGGGCGTGCTGCAAGTCGGCAGCCGCTCGGCTCGCGCGTCCCTCGGCGGGCAGATCACAGTGGCCAACGGCGCCGGCTTGAGCGGTAACGGCAGTGTCGGTTCGGTGGTCAACCACGGTGTGGTGCAATCGGGTGCCGAGGCTGGCACCTTGAGTGTCGCCGGCAACCTGACCAACGCCGCCGACGGTGTGTTGGCCCTGACCGTCAGCTCGCCGACCGCCACACCGCTGGCAGTCGGTGGTACCGCCGCGCTGGGCGGCGGTCTGCAGGTCAACAGCCTGGCACCGTTCACCGGCAATACCGTGTACTCGCTGATCACTGCCGGTGGCGGGGTGACCGGCACCTTCAGCGCCGCCGATCTGCCGCAATACGCGTTCCTGAATACTGCGCTGGTGTACGACGCCAACGCGGTGAATCTGGTGGTCAGCCGCAACGGCAACTCGTTCGTCGACGTCGCCGCCACCCGCAACCAGCGCAACACCGCTTCGGCGTTGATGCGCAACGGCGCGGCGGGCAGTGCGTTGCAGGGCGAAATCGTCAACCTCAGCGTGGCGGGGGCACGTAACGCCTTCGACAGCCTGTCCGGGGAAATTCATGCCAGCACCGCCAGCGCCATCCTCGAGGATTCGCGCTACGTGCGGGACGCGGTCAACGACCGTATGCGCCAGCCATCGTGCAGCTCGCCGGATGATCCACGCCGCGCCCTGGCCCCAAGCGACAACCAGCTGAGCAGCAACGGCTGCCACGGCGAAATGGTCGGCTGGGCCCGCGCACTCGGCGCCTGGGGTGAGTCGGACGGCGACAGCAACAGTGCGAAACTGGATCGCAACCTGAGCGGCTTCATGCTCGGCACCGACAAGCAGATCGACGACCAGTGGCGCGTCGGCATGGCTGCCGGTTATACCCGCAGCGATCTGGATGCCCATGATCGTCGCTCGGATGCCACGGTCGAGAGCTACCACCTGGCGGCGTACCTCAACTCGCAATTCGATGCCCTGGCAGTGCGCCTCGGTGCGGCATACAGCTGGCACGACATCGAAACCAAACGCGACATCAGCGTCGGTGCCTACAACGACCGGTTGAAGGCCAATTACGACGCCCGCAGCGCTCAGGTGTTCGGTGAAGTCGGCTATGCCATCGAAGCGGCCGGAATTGCTCTGGAACCGTTCGCCGGTCTGGCGTACGTCAACTACGACAGCGACAAGGCCAAAGAGAAAGGCGGAGTAGGGCGTCTGCGCGCCGAGTCGGATCAGGACATCACCTTCTCGACCCTGGGCGTGCGCGCCGGCAAGGTCATCACCCTGGCCAACGGCGGGCAATTCACCCCGCGCGCGGCCGTCGGCTGGCGACATGCCTTCGGCGACACCAAGCCTGACGCGGATCTGACCTTCATCGACGGCGGCGCCTCGTTCAACACCCAGGGCGTGCCGATTGCCAAGGACAGCGCAGTGGTCGAAGCAGGCGTGGACTTCCAGATCAGCCCGACCGGCAAACTTGGCATCGGCTATTCGGGGCAGCTGTCGAACGAGAGCAACGACCACGCGATGACCATCAGCTTCAGCCTTGGGTTCTGATTCAGGAGCGAAGCACTTCAGCCGCCCGCAAGGGCGGTTTTTTTTTGCCCGCCGACCCCTCTGCTAAAATCCTCCCACTGCCTCCCGGAGACTGCCCCATGACCGAGCCCATCCGTCTGACCCAATACAGCCACGGCGCCGGTTGTGGCTGCAAGATTTCGCCCAAGGTGCTGGAGGTGATTCTGGCCGGCAGCGGGGCGCAGAACCTTGATCCGAAACTGTGGGTCGGCAACGCGTCGCGCGATGATGCGGCGGTGTATGAAATCGATGCCGAGCGCGGGGTGGTCTCGACCACGGATTTTTTCATGCCGATCGTCGACGATCCGTTCGACTTCGGCCGGATCGCCGCTACCAATGCCATCAGCGACATTTACGCCATGGGCGGCGATCCGTTGATGGCGATTGCGATCCTCGGCTGGCCGGTCAACGTGCTGGCGCCGGAAGTGGCGCGGGATGTGATTCGCGGTGGACGCGCGGTGTGCGATGCGGCGGGGATTGCGCTGGCCGGCGGGCATTCGATCGATGCACCGGAGCCGATCTTCGGTCTGGCCGTCACCGGGCTGGTGGAAAAGCGCTTCATGAAACGCAACGACACCGCTACCGCCGGTTGCCTGCTGTACCTGACCAAACCGTTGGGCATCGGTATCCTCACCACCGCCGAGAAGAAGGGCAAGCTGCGCCCCGACGACATCGGTGTGGCCCGGGACTGGATGTGTACGCTGAACAAGCCCGGCAGTCGTTTCGGCAAGCTGGCCGGGGTCACCGCCATGACCGACGTCACCGGTTTCGGCCTGCTCGGGCATCTGGTGGAAATGGCTGACGGCAGTCACCTGACGGCGCGGATTTTTTATGACCGGGTACCGCGTCTGGCGAGTGTCGAGTATTACCTCGAACAGGGCTGCGTGCCGGGCGGCACTCTGCGCAATTTCGACAGTTATTCGAGCCGCGTCGGGCGGGTGCAGGAATTGCACAAACGGGTGCTGTGCGACCCGCAGACCAGCGGCGGTCTGCTGGTGGCCGTCACCCCCGAAGGCAATGCCGAATTCCTCGCCGTCGCTGCCGAACTGGGCCTGACACTGGAACCCATCGGCGAACTGCTGGAGCGAAAGAGCACCGCCGTCGAGGTGAATTGATGGCCGCCGACTTCACCGACTACCGCGACATCTTCCTCAACGACCGACCGCTGATGGACGCCCGTGCGCCGGTCGAATTTCACAAGGGCGCGTTTCCCGGTGCGGTCAATCTGCCGCTGATGAACGACATCGAGCGGCAGCGGGTCGGCACTTGCTACAAGCATCACGGTCAGCAGGCCGCCATCAAGCTGGGCCATCAACTGGTCTCCGGCGCGGTGAAGGCTGAGCGCCTGCAAGCCTGGGCGGATTTTGCCCGGGCGCATCCCGAGGGGTTTCTGTATTGCTTTCGTGGCGGCCTGCGTTCGCAGATTGTCCAGCAGTGGCTGAAGTCGGAAGCCGGCGTCGACTACCCGCGTATCGGCGGTGGCTACAAGGCGCTGCGCGGTTTTCTGATCGACACCCTCGAATCGGCCCAGGCTGACTGTGATTTCGTGCTGCTGGGCGGCATGACCGGCACCGGCAAAACCGAAGTGCTGGTGCAACTGCGCAACAGCGTGGATCTGGAAGGTCATGCCAATCACCGGGGCTCGAGTTTCGGCAAGCGCGCCACCGGTCAGCCGTCGAACATCGATTTCGAGAACCGGCTGGCCATCGACTTCCTGAAAAAACGTGCAGCCGGCATCGATCAGTTTGTGCTCGAGGATGAGAGCCGGGTGGTGGGGAGCTGCGCGCTGCCCTTGGCGCTTTATCAGGGCATGCAGCAATACCCGATGGTCTGGCTGGAAGATCGTTTCGAGCAGCGCGTCGAGCGGATCCTGCGCGATTACGTGGTGGATTTGTCCGCCGAGTTTGAGGCGGTGCATGGGGAGGAAGGGTTCGGGCGGTTTTCCGAGCGGTTGCTGGACAGCCTCGACAATGTGCACAAGCGCCTGGGGGGCGAGCGCCATCGACGGATGCGGGTATTGATGGAGGAGGCGCTGGCGGAACAGGGCCGCAACGGAGCGGTGGACTTGCACCGTGCGTGGATCGAGGGTTTGCTGCGCGAGTATTACGACCCGATGTATGTGTTTCAGCGCGAGAAGAAGGGTGGGCGGATCGAGTTTGCGGGGGAGCGGCAGGCCGTTATCGAGTACCTGCGTCAGCGAATCAAACCCCAAGCCTGACGGGGCCCGAGCGGGCCCCGTGCACACTCAGGTCGGACAGCTTTCCTGCCCGTTATCCAGCCCCTGTTTGTAGCTGTGGCTCTGCAGGCTGGCCTTGCCGTTGTGCCAGGTCAGGGTCAGCACATATAGCGAGTCGTAATCGCTGGATTCCCAATCTTCGGTGATCTTCTGCTTCTCGCCGACGGCCTTGCCCGCGACCTTGTTGATCAATTCCGGCAGGTAACCGTGAGACCACGCGGTGTAGATGGTCGAGTTGTGGTACTTGTCTTCGATCAGCTCGCGGGCCAGATCGCTGGTGTCGTTGGCCGAGAACTCGATGTTCACCGGCAGGCCGAGCTTGATCGCGGCGGGGCTGATGGTCATCAGCGGGCGGATGTAGCTGTAGGAGTTGTCCAGTTCGCCTTCCTCGACATTGCGCGTCGGGTTGGCGGCGAACACATAGTCGGCCTTGCCGAATTTTTCCGGCAGCAGGGTCGACAGGTCGATGGCCCGGTTCAGGCCCTGGCAGTTGAGCTGGCCGAGACCACCGGCCGGTTTCTCCGCGTGGCGCAGGAACACCAGGGTCTGGGTGCCGTCCACTGGCTGCGCACGGCTTTCGCTGGATTCCAGCGACAGGAACAGCGCGCTCACCGCCAGCAAGGTGGGCAGGGCCACATAGGCGCGATGTTTGAAACGTTTGGCGACTTTCATCAAGTTCGTCATGGGATATAAGGTTCTTCAGTCTGTACGGCTAAGGCTGACAAACCTCTGCACCGGTGCACGGGCGCCGGTTGTTTTCCCTGTCATCAATGGCTTGCTTTGAGCCCCCTGAGGCCCGTTTGGTTCGATCCGGCTACGTGCGCCGCACTTTACCGTTCAGCCTGTGCGGTTGGAGGGAAGGTTAACCACAGGATGTTGCGGATTTAAGTAAGCCGGCGGGCGAGAGCGTAAAGAACCCGAGCCAGAGCGCTGATCGTGGATTATGCTCAGGCCTTTCATTTTGTGACTGGATGCTACACATGACCGATCTGTCCGCGTTCCCGATCACCCAGAAATGGCCGGCGCAGTACCCTGACTGGATTCAGCTCTATTCCCTGCCGACCCCCAACGGCGTCAAGGTCTCGATCATGCTCGAAGAGATCGGCCTGCCGTACGAGCCGCACCGCGTGGGCTTCGACACCAATGACCAGATGTCCCCGGAATTCCTGTCGCTGAACCCGAACAACAAGATTCCAGCGATCCTCGACCCCCACGGCCCCGAGGACAAACCGCTGCCGTTGTTCGAGTCAGGCGCGATCCTGATCTACCTCGCCGACAAGAGCGGCCAGTTGCTGGCCCAGGAAGGCGCGCTGCGCTACGAAACCATCCAGTGGCTGATGTTCCAGATGGGCGGTATCGGCCCGATGTTCGGCCAGCTCGGTTTCTTCAACAAATTCGCCGGCAAGGACTACGAAGACAAGCGTCCCCGTGACCGCTACGTCGAAGAAAGCCGCCGCCTGCTCAGCGTCCTCAACACCCGCCTGGAAGGGCGCGACTGGATCATGGGCGAGCGCTACACCATCGCCGACATCGCCACGTTCCCATGGGTGCGCAACCTGATCGGTTTCTACGAGGCGGGCGATCTGGTCGGCATCAACAACTTCCCGAACGTCACCCGGGTGCTGGAGCGCTTCCTGGCGCGGCCGGCCGTTGTACGCGGCCTGACCATTCCTTCCTGATCCTGCGGCAGCCGGGTGCGCAGATTGTTGCGCCCCCGGTAATGCACTGTTGATTGATCCAGGTTTGTACCCCGTCCCCCGCAAGGCATAAGCTTCGCCCCCTACGACTTTCGTCTCCTCCGCTGTTTTCAGGAAAGGCCCCATGTCCAGTCAGTTCCCCGAAGCACGTCCACGCCGTCTGCGCCGCAATGCGAGCCTGCGCAGCCTGTTCCAGGAAACCGAGTTTTCCCTCAACGATCTGGTGCTGCCGATCTTCGTCGAAGAAGAGATCGACGATTTCGTGCCGATCAAGAGCATGCCCGGCGTGATGCGCATCCCCGAGCGCAAACTGGCCGGCGAGATCGAGCGTTACGCCCGGGCCGGGATCAATTCGGTGATGACCTTCGGTGTGTCCCATCACCTGGACGCCAACGGCAGCGACACCTGGCGCGAAAACGGGCTGGTGTCGCGCATGTCGCGGATCGCCAAGGACGCCGTGCCGGAAATGATCGTGATGTCAGACACCTGCTTCTGCGAGTACACCGACCACGGCCATTGCGGCGTGATGCACAACCATGAAGTCGACAACGACCAGACCCTGATCAACCTCGGCAAGCAAGCCGTAGCGGCAGCCCGTGCCGGTGCCGACGTGATCGCACCGTCGGCGGCGATGGACGGTCAGGTGCGGGCGATTCGCCGGGCGCTGGACGATGCCGGCTTCACGCAGATTCCGATCATGGCCTACTCGACCAAATTCGCCTCGGCGCTCTACGGCCCGTTCCGCGAGGCTGGCGGCAGCGCGCTGAAGGGCGATCGCAAAAGCTATCAGATGAACCCGATGAACCGCCGCGAAGCCCTGCGCGAATCGTTGCTCGACGAGCAGGAAGGCGCCGATGCGCTGATGGTCAAACCGGCCGGCGCGTACCTGGACATCATCCGCGACATCCGCGAAGCCTCGACCCTGCCGCTGGCGGCGTATCAGGTCAGCGGCGAGTACGCGATGATCAAGTTCGGTGCCCAGGCCGGGGCCATCGACGAAGATCGCGTGGTGCGCGAAAGCCTCGGTGCGATCAAACGTGCGGGCGCGGATCTGATCTTCACCTACTTTGCGATGGATCTGGCCCTGGCCGGGATCTGATCCTTCAGGGGCAATTGAAAAACGGCCGGATCCCGTGATCACGGAAGTACCGCTCGATCACCTTCGGATCCGCGCTGTTGTCAGCAATCGCCACGTAGGTATCCGGGCGCAACAGGTAAAAGCCATTGCGCCCCAGTCCCGCCGTTTCAAACGCCGGACGCCAGTCGAACACGTGCAGCGGCAAGTGATGTTCATTGCACCAGGCGATCATCTCGTCGCTGGTGTCGCCGTACACATGCACCTGCCAGCACGGATGGCGCAACGGCTCGTAATTGTCCCCCTCGCCATCATGGGCCCACGGCAAGCGGTCGCCGCCGTGGACGTGCCCGGCCACGCCTTCGCTCAACGTCATGCCTCGATAGTTGACGGTGATTTGCGAGACGGTGCGAAACAGGAATTCGCGGCTGGTCTCAAATGAGGCCATTTTCGGGATCAGAAATGGTGCCAGCCGGGTGCGCAACAGATCGGCCATACGGCCTTCGGCGGTGACGAAGCTGAAGACCTTGTCGGTGGTCGACACCAGTCGCCGGGCAAAGGCGATGCGTTCGGTTTCGTAGCTGTCGAGCAGTTTGGGTGTGGCAGCGCCGCCGAGCACTGCCGCGAGTTTCCACGCCAGATTGATCGCATCGCCGATGCCGGTGTTCATGCCTTGGCCGCCGGCCGGGCTGTGTACGTGCGCCGCATCGCCGAGCAGAAACGCCCGGCCCTGGCGAAAGTGATCCGCCACCCGGTGATGCACGCGGTAGGTGGAGAACCAGTTGACGTCCTCGATGTGTACGTTCAGATGTTCGATGGCGCGGCTGCTGACATCGGAAAACTCCAGGGTTTCGGCGCGATCAGCGCGTTCGTCGCGCACTGTACCGATCAGCCGCGCACGGCCTTCGCCGGCCAGCGGGAACACCGCCAGAAAATCCGCTTCATCCAGATCCAGATGCAACTCGCCGTTGAGCGCCGGTCCGCTGGCCCGCACATCGGCGACGTAGAAAATCTGCTGATAGGTGCCGCCGGGAAAACCGGTGTCGAGGGTTTTGCGCACCACCGAACGAGCACCGTCACATCCGGCCAGATAGCAGGCCTGGCAGATTTCCTGCTCGCCATCCGGCAGGCGCAAATGCGCGGTGAGGCCGTCGCCGTTTTCGGTGAAACTCTCCAGCGTCGTGTTGCGCTCGACGGTCACGTCGTAGTCTTCAAGACGGTCGATCAACAGCCGCTCGTGTTCGTCCTGCGGGTACATTTCCAGAAAGGCATAGGGCGTCAGGCCTTCGCCGATCCGGTTCAGCGGCAGTTGCGCCACGGGTTTGCCCTTGACCCAGAAATTCGCCGCCGCCACCCGGTGACCGCTGCGCACCACCGCATCGGCCAGATCCAGTTGCCGGTACAGCTCAAGGGTGCGCGCCTGCACCGCCAGCGCCCGCGACGTGGTGCCCGGCGCGGAGGTCTTGTCGATGATGCGCACGCGCACGCCCAGTTTGCTCAGCCACAGGGCCAGCACCAGTCCGGTGGGGCCTGCGCCGATGATCAGAACATCACTGCGGTTCATGGTCTGTCCTCCTCGCGTGTCCTGACCCCAGGCTTGCCACTGAGTGTGCAGCAGCAAGTATGGATCAGACGGCGAGGGCGGCCAGTCGGCCTGCCAAACGGGACGATGGAACAGCGCCGCCGGCCCGCAGTCCTATCCTGCACCCTGCGATTGAGCGTAGGGTTAACCCGGCTCAACGGACTGGATGAAGCGTTATGCACACCCCTCGATTATTCGTCAGCCTCGCCGCGCTGCTGGTACTGGCCGGTTGCGCCGGTCAACGCAGCGAAGAACCGGCGCCGCGCCCGCCCGCCGAGGTCAAGGCGCAGATCGTGCGCCTGCTGCCGGCAAAAACCGCCGACCGCCAGGGCTGGGCCACTGACATCTACGCCGCGTTCGCCGCCCAGGGCATCAGCCCGACCACGCAGAATCTGTGTTCGGTGCTGGCCGTCGCCGAGCAGGAATCTACCTTTCAGGTCGATCCGCCGGTGCCCGGCCTGGGCAAGATCGCCCGTGACGAAATCGACCGCCGCGCCGCCAAGGTGCATATCCCGAGCCTGTTGGTCAGCGGCGCCTTGCAGGTGCGCTCGCCCAACGGCAAGACCTACAGCGAACGCCTGAGCGCCGCCCGCAGCGAAAAGGAATTGAGCGCGATTTTCGACGACTTCATCGGCTCGGTGCCGATGGGTCGCACGCTGTTCAGCGGTTTCAACCCGGTGCACACCGGCGGGCCGATGCAGGTCAGCATTGAATTCGCCGAGAAGCACGCCAAGGACTATCCGTACCCGGTGGACGGGACGATTCGCCATGAAGTGTTCACCCGTCGTGGCGGGATGTATTTCGGTATCGCCCATTTGCTCGGTTATCCGGTGAGTTACCGCGAGCCGCTGTACCGTTTCGCCGACTTCAATGCCGGCTGGTACGCCAGTCGCAATGCTGCATTTCAGAACGCGGTCAGCCGCGCGTCGGGGATTCCGCTGGCGCTGGATGGCGACCTGATTCGTCCGGGCGCGATCATGCCGGGCAGCACGGAACTGGCGGTGCGCACCCTCGGCAAATCCCTGGGCATGCGCAATCCGGTGATCCGCGATCAACTGGAGAAGGGCGATAGCCTGGCCTTCGAGGAAACCAAACTGTATCAACGGGTCTTCGAGCTGGCGGAGCGTGCGGAAGGCAAGTCATTGCCCCGTGCGGTGTTGCCGGGCATCGTGCTGCAGAGCCCGAAGATCACCCGCAAACTGACCACGGCGTGGTTTGCCAAACGGGTCGACGAGCGCTATCGGCGCTGCATGGCCAAGGGCTGAGGACGATCAAAAAGGTATAAAAAAACCCGGCTGACGGGAGCCGGGTTTTTTCTGGGTTGTTGCGGTCAAGCCATTCATTCAGGCAACGCGACGTTCAATCAGACGATCCGAACCACCTTCAGCAACGCGACGTTCAATCAGACGATCCGAGCCACCTTCGGCAACGCGACGTTCGATCAGACGATCCGAGCCACCTTCGGCAACGCGGCGTTCGATCAGGCGATCCGAACCACCTTCGGCAACACGACGTTCGATCAGACGATCCGAGCCACCTTCGGCAACGCGACGTTCAATCAGACGATCCGAACCACCTTCAGCGACGCGACGTTCGATCAGACGATCCGAGCCACCTTCGGCAACGCGACGTTCAATCAGACGATTCGAGCCACCTTCAGCGACGCGGCGTTCAATCAGACGATCCGAACCGCCTTCGGCGATCATGGTGTGGGCCGGTTTGGCGGCTAATGCGTTGAAGGCCAGAACCGAAAGGGCAATGCTGAGGATGACTTGGCGTTTCATGATTTTTTGCTCCGGGGGTGTTGTTTGTTTGGTATGGAGCGGATGTTACGCCGGGGATTTTTTTAGAGAACTTCATTGACGTGATGGTGAACATCGACGTCGATGATGGTTTGTCAGAGCACCTTCACGGCGCGGCCAATCGCCTGGATCGGCCCGGTAGGTTTGCCGATCGGCGAGCCGTTGGCGCCTTCCAGCGTCAGCTCGAACAACTGGTTCGGTTGCAGCGGCGGCAGCTTGTCCAGCGGGATCGACAGCGCCTGCCCCGGCTTGACCAGCCCCAGCGATACCGGGCCCTGCCAGCCGTCGGCCTTGGTCCAGAACTCCAACGCCTTGTCGGCCGGCACCTCGACCACGCCCAGCGGAATCAACTGAATCTCTCGCGGACTGCTGGCCTGGATCACCCAGCCTGGCGCCTTGTCCTGCGGGGCGACCAGCACCACCAGAAAGCTCGGTTTCGGTGTGGTCTGGGTCAACAGGATCGAGCCCAGCAACAAGGTCGCGGCCAGCCCGGCAGCGCTCAAACCGCGCCAGAGCGACAGGCGGTTCCACCATGAAATCTCGGGCGCCATCTTGTGGGTGAGTTGCCCGACACTGCGTTCAATGCGTTGCCACAGCTGCGACGAGGGCTGATGCGCCGGGGCGAGGTCGGTCAGCTCCAGCAGACGCCGCTCCCAGGCATCCACGGCTGCTTGCAACTCGGGCTCGTTGGGCAAGCGCCGTTGCACTTCGGCGCGCGCTTCGGCCGGGAGGGTGCCGAGCACGTATTCGCTGGCCAGTTCATCGCGTTCCTGCGCCGATTCGGTGGTCATCCCATGCACTCCCGCAACGCATTGAGGCTGCGCTTGATCCAGGCTTTGACGGTGCCCAGCGGCGTGTCGAGGCGCTGGGCGATCTGCGCGTGGCTGTAACCGTCGACGTAGGCGTGAAGGATGCAGCGGCGGCGTTGCGGTTCCAGTTGATGCAGGCAGCGATGGATGCGGGTCGATTGCGCCAGCGCATCGAAGCCGTCATCACTCGTCGGTGATTCGTTGTTGTCGTTCAGCGGCGTTTCCCGGCCGTGATCGCGCAACAGATTCAGCGCCAGATGCCGGGTCACGCTGAACATCCAGCCCCGGCCCGAACCGCGCGCCGGGTCGAAACCCGCCGCGCCGGCCCAGATCTTGAGGAATGCATCGTGAACGATGTCTTCGGCCAGCGCCGTGTCATGCACCAGACGCCGGGCCACACCGAGCAGCCGCGGACTTTCCTGCACATACAATTCGCGCAGGGCCCCGCGCTCGCCGCGGGCACAGGCGGCGAGGCGGGCTTCGTAATCGAACGCGGTTTCGGGCAAGGGCATGTCCTGCAATCTAGCAAGCATCGGCCAAACGTCCAGCCGGGTTCAGTTCGCCGCCCAGAAAATGTAGTCGGCCTGGTACTTCACCACTTCCTGTTTGCCCTTGTTCGCCGCCGTGCATTCGCTGCCCGGCGCCACGCCGCCCTTGAGCGCGACGCGCTGGATGTAGCTCACGCCGCTCATCGCGCCTTTGCCCTCGGCGGGGTTGGCCTTGACCAGTTGATAGGGCAGGTTGCCCGGGCTCGACGGCGCAACGGCCAGTTGCGTGCCGGTGACTTTCGAACCGTCCTGTGCCTGCCAGGTGGCGGGCGGGCCGAAGTAGGTGCCGACCTGTTTGCCGCTGCGATCATTGAGCACCGCTTTCGGGCCGACGAACACCCACTCGGTCTGGCCGGCGACATTGGCCTTGTCCCGGCATTCGTAGGTGATCTCGCCGACCCCGGTGGTTTCCATCGCGATCTTGTGGCCGTCCGGCACTTTGATCGCATCGGGATAACTGCTTTGGGCAAAGCTTGTCGAGGCGACGGCGAGCAAACCGGTGAGGCCAATCAGTTGGGTGATGTTCATCAGTGTTTCTCCGAAAAGGGTAAACCGCTGACAGCCGAAAGAGGGCTGTTACAGGGACTACCCGTGACGGAGGCGTTTGGATGCAGTGGCCGGAAAATAAATCTGAAAGCACTGCAACCCCTGTGGGAGCGGGCTTGGTCCGGGCGGCGATCCGACGATGGCTTAGTGTCAGTTGACACTTGCTTGACTGATACACCGCTATCGCGGGCAAGCCCGCTCCCACAGGGATCTTCAGCAATGGTCAGATTGTTGTAACCAGCTCTTTCCCGGTTTTTGCCAATGCCAGGCCGGAGGCTTTCAGCAGTTCCTGGGTATACGCATGTTGCGGCGCCGCAAAGATCTGGCGCGACGCTCCCTGTTCGACCACCTTGCCATCCTTGATCACCATCAAGTCGTGCGCCAGCGCATGCACCACCGCCAGGTCGTGGCTGATGAACAGGTACGTCAAGCCATGGCGGATCTGCAACTGCCGCAATAATTCCACCACCTGTTTCTGCACCGTGCGATCCAGCGCCGAGGTCGGTTCGTCGAGCAGAATCAGCGCCGGTTCCAGCACCAACGCCCGGGCGATGGAAATGCGCTGGCGCTGGCCGCCGGAGAACTCGTGGGGATAACGATGGCGGCTCTGTGGGTCGAGGCCGACTTCCTCCAGCACGCGAATCACCGCTGCCTCTCGTTCCTCAGCCGTGCCGATGCCGTGGGTCAGCAGGCCTTCGGCGATGATCTGCTGCACCGACATCCGAGGGCTGAGGCTGCCGAACGGGTCCTGGAACACCACCTGAATCTGCCGGCGCAACGGGCGCATCAAACGCTGATTGAGCAGGCTCAATTGCTTGTTGCCGAAGCGAATATCGCCCTCGGATTCCACCAGCCGCAGAATCGCCTGGCCCAGCGTCGACTTGCCCGAGCCGGACTCACCGACAATGCCCAGGGTCTTGCCCCGTTGCAGACGAAAACTCACGCCGTCCACGGCCTTGATGTATTCCTGGGTGCGGCTGAACAGCGCCTTGGGCAGCGGGAACCAGACTTTCAGATCATCCACTTCCAGCAGGTTGTGATCGTAGCGGCTCGGCACCGGCGCGCCGGACGGTTCCGCCTCGATCAGCAGGCGGCTGTAGGGATGCTGCGGGGTGCGGAACAGCGTTTCGCAGTCGGCCTGTTCGACGATTTCCCCGTGGCGCATCACGCACACCCGTTGGGCGATGCGCCGCACCAGATTGAGGTCATGACTGATCAGCAGCAGCGACATGCCGAGGCGTTGCTGCAACTCGATCAGCAGTTCGAGAATTTTCTGCTGCACGGTCACGTCCAGCGCCGTGGTCGGTTCATCGGCGATCAGCAATTGCGGCTCGTTGGCCAGCGCCATGGCGATCATCACCCGTTGCCGCTGGCCGCCCGAGAGTTGGTGCGGATAAGCCTTCAAGCGCTGCAACGGCTGGCGAATGCCGACCAGTTCCAGCAGCTCCAGCGTGCGCTGGCGCGCGGCGCGGCCCTTGAGTCCCTTGTGGATCTCCAGCACTTCGCTGATCTGTTTTTCCACCGTATGCAGCGGGTTCAGCGAGGTCATCGGCTCCTGGAAAATCATCGCGATGCGGTTGCCGCGCAAGCCGCGCAGCTGCTGTTCGCTGGCGTGCAGCAAGTCCACGCCGTTGTAGCGGATGCTGCCCGTGCTGCTGACAGTCTTGGCCGGCAGCAAGCGCAGGATCGAGTGCGCCGTTACCGACTTGCCCGAGCCGGATTCGCCGACCAGTGCCAGGCACTCGCCACGGCGGATGTCGAGGTTCACGCCGTGCACCACTTCATGCCCGGCGAAGGCGACGCGCAGGTCGCGGATTTCAATCAGGTTGTCTGTCATTTCAGCTCCGGGGATCAGGATCGCGGATCGAATGCGTCACGGCAGGCTTCGCCGATAAACACCAGCAAGGACAGAATCAGCGCCAGGGCAAAAAACGCCGTCAGCCCCAGCCACGGTGCTTGCAGATTGCGCTTGGCCTGGCCGATCAGTTCACCCAGCGACGCGGTGCCGGCGGGCATGCCGAAGCCGAGAAAATCCAGCGCGGTGAGGGTGGCGATGGCGCCGGTCAGAATGAACGGCAGGTAGGTGAGGGTGGAGGTCATGGCATTGGGCAGAATGTGCCGGCGCATCAGCTCGCTGTCCGTCAGGCCCAGGGCCCGCGCGGCCTTGACGTATTCCAGGCTGCGTCCGCGCAGGAACTCGGCGCGCACCACGTCCACCAGCGCCAGCCAGGAAAACAGCGCCATGATCCCCAGCAGCCACCAGAAACTCGGCGATACGAACCCGGACAAAATGATCAGCAGGTACAGCACCGGCAGCCCCGACCAGATCTCCAGCACCCGCTGCCCGAGCAAGTCGACCCAGCCGCCGTAATAACCCTGCAACGCCCCGGCCACGATGCCGACCAGCGCACTGACGGCAGTGAGGATCAGCGCGAACAGAATCGAAATCCGCGTGCCGAAAATCACCCGCGCCAACACGTCCCGCGCCTGATCGTCGGTGCCCAGCCAGTTACTGGAGGATGGCGGACTCGGCGCCGGTTCCGTGAGGTCGTAATTGACCGTGTCGTAGCTGAACGGGATCGGCGGGAGCAGCATCCAGCCGCCCTGATCCTCGATCAGTTTGTGTACGTAATTGCTGGCGTAATCCGGCTGGAACGGCAGTTCGCCGCCGAAATCGGTTTCCTGATAATCGCTGAGGATCGGGAAGTAAAAAGCGTCGTGGTAGCGGATCACCAGCGGCTTGTCGTTGGCGATCAGTTCGCCGCCGAGGCAGATCAGGCACAGCCCGATGAACAGCCACAGCGACCAGCGCCCGCGCCGGTTGGCCTTGAATTGCGCGATGCGCCGCCGGCCCAGAGGGGAGAGTGTGAACATCAGGCAGTCCTCGCCGAGAAGTCGATGCGCGGGTCGAGCAGGTTGTAGCAGAGGTCGCCGATCAGCTTGATCAACAGGCCGAACAGGGTGAACAGAAACAGCGTGCCGAACACCACCGGGTAGTCCCGTGACACCGCCGCTTCGTAGCTCATGCGCCCGAGCCCGTCGAGGTTGAAGATGGTTTCGATCAGCAGCGAGCCGGCGAAAAACACCTCGATCAATGCCGACGGCACACCGGCCACCACCAGTAGCATTGCGTTGCGAAACACATGGCCGTAGAGCACGCGTCTTTCGGTCAGGCCCTTGGCGCGCGCGGTGATCACGTACTGGCGGCTGATCTCGTTGAGGAAGCTGTTTTTGGTCAGGATCGTCAGCGTCGCAAAGCCGCCGATCACCAGCGCCGTCACCGGCAACACCAGGTGCCAGAGGTAGTCGCCGATCTTGCCCCACAGGCTCAGGCTGTCGAAGTTGTCCGAGACCAGACCTTGCACCGGAAACCAGTTGACGTAGCTGCCCCCGGCGAACACCACGATCAACAGGATCGCGAACAGAAACGCCGGCATCGCGTAACCGACGATGATCGCCGTGCTGCTCCAGACATCGAACGCGCTGCCGTTGCGGATCGCCTTGCGAATGCCCAGCGGGATAGAAATCAGGTAGGTGATCAAGGTCGCCCACAGGCCGAGGGACAGCGACACCGGTAGCTTCTGCACGATCAGATCCGTCACCTTCGCACCGCGAAAGAAACTGCTGCCCAGGTCCAGTTGCGCGTAGTTCTTGAGCATCAGCCACAGGCGCTCGTGCATCGGTCGGTCGAAGCCGTAGTGGTGCTTGATCTCTTCGATCAGCGCCGGGTCCAGGCCACGGCTGCTGCGCCCGGCGCCGCCGATCGCGGTGACCTCGCTGGCGCCGCCCATGCTGTGCCCGCCGAAGCCTTGCAGGCGGGCGATGGCCTGTTCCACCGGGCCACCGGGCGCGGCCTGCACGATGACGAAGTTGACCACCAGAATGCACAGCAGCGTCGGAATGATCAGCAACAGACGTCGACTCAGATAACGCCACATGTCACTGGCCCCCCGCGAGCTGGTGCAGGGCGCTCATCTGCTGATTGGTCAGCGGCTTGGCCGAGACCTCCCACCAGGTGTCGAGGCCTTCGCTGTAAATTGGTTGCACCGACGGCATGCCGAAACGGTTCTGATACACCGTCGGTGTGCCTTTGGAGTAGTAGTTGGGAATCATGTAGTCACCCCATTGCAGCACCCGGTCGAGGGCGCGGGCGTAACGCACCATGGCGTCGCGGGTATTGGCCTGGACCAGGCCGTCGATCAGCCGGTCCACCGCAGGGTCGGCCAGCACCATCGAATTGGAGCTGCCGACCTGGGTCGCGCTCTGCGAGGCATACAGGCTGTACAACTCGCGGCCCGGCGAGACGATCGGATCGCCGCTGCGCGGGAAACTGGTAACGATCATGTCGTAGTCCCGGGCGTTGAGCCGGTTGATGTACTGCGCCGAATCGATGCGCCGCAGATTCAGGGTGATGCCGATCTGCGCCAGGGTGCGTTTGTACGGCAGCAGCATGCGGTCGAAGCCGCCCTGGCCGTCGAGGAAGGTGAATTCGAATGGCTCGCCGGCGGCGTTCACCAGCCGGTTGTTTTTCGGCGTCCACCCGGCTTCGGCCAGCAGCTTCAATGCCTGCAACTGCTTGTCGCGGATGTAGCCGCTGCCATCGGTTTTCGGAGCCTGATAGACCCGGCTGAAAACCTCGTCCGGAATCTGTCCGCGCAGCGGTTCGAGGATCGCCAGTTCTCCGGCGTCGGGCAGGGCGGTGGCGGCCATTTCACTCTTCGGCCAGTAGCTGTTCTGGCGCACGTAGAAGCCGCGCATCATCTGCTTGTTGGTCCACTCGAAATCCCACAGCAGGCTCAGCGCCTGACGCACGCGGCGATCCTTGAACAGCGGGTTCTGCAGATTGAACACAAACCCTTGGGCGCTGGTCGGTTTGTCCGGGGCGAGAATCGCCTGTTGCAGACGACCGTCGCGCAGGGCCGGGCTGTCGTAGCCGACCACGTAGCCGGACGAGGAAAACTCGCGGTTGTAGTCGAACGCCCCGGCTTGCAGCAGTTGCCGGGCGACGTCGGTGTCGCCGTAGAAATTCACGGTCAGGCTGTCAAAGTTGTACATCCCGCGGCTGACCGGCAGGTCCTTGCCCCACCAATCCGGATCGCGCTGGAAACCGATGCTGCGGCCCGCGTCGACCTTGCTCACCCGGTACGGGCCGCTGCCCAGTGGTGGTTCGAAACCGCCGCCGTTGGCGAAGTCGCGGGTTTTCCACCAGTGCTCGGGCACCGGTCGCAGCGACGCCAGATCCAGCGCGAGGGTGCGGTTGAGGTTGTTCTTGAAGGTGAAGCGAATCTGTCGCGGACCTTCGATCAGCACGTCCTGCACATCGGCGTATTGCTGGCGATAACTCAGGCTGCCCTTGGTCATCAACAGCTCGAAGGTGTAGCGCACGTCCTCGGCGGTGATCGGCGTGCCGTCGGCGAAACGCGCCTCGGGATTGAGGTTGAAACGCACCCACAGGCCGCCGGGATCGCGCTCCATGGATTGCGCCACCAGACCGTAGACGGTGTAGGGCTCGTCCAGCGAGCGGAACGCCAGCGGCGAATACACCCAGTCGTTGACCTGCACCACGGAAATGCCCTGATCGGCATACGGGGTGATGTAGTTGTACTGACCGATCTCCATCGAAGCGCGGCTGAGCGAGCCGCCCTTGGGGGCATCGGGATTGACGAAATCGAAGTGCTGGAAACCGGCGGGGTATTTCGGCGCCTCGCCGTACACCGTCATCGCGTAGCTGCCGCCGGCCAGCGCAGCTGCCGCGTTGCACAGCAGCGCGCTGCCGAGCAGCAGGCCGGCCATGTTGCGCAAAAAGCTCATGAGATCACTCCTCAAACCTCTGAAAGAACAAAGACCCATGTGGGAGCTGGCTTGCCAGCGATAGCGGTATGTCAGTGCAGTCGATGTCGGCTGACACGACGCCATCGCTGGCAAGCCAGCTCCCACAGGGTTATGCAGTGCTCGATCCTTAGAAGTGGTACGTCATGCGCGCAAACAGCGTGCGGCCCAGCGGATCGGTGTAGCGCGGGTCATAACCGCTCTGGAAGTTGTAGGCCTGGTTGGAGAATGGCGGATCGCGGTCGAACAGGTTCTTCACCCCGGCATCCACGTCCAGCACCTTGTCGAAGGTGTAGCCGGCCGACAGGTCCCACACCGAGTACGACGCGACCCGCGCGTTGGTCTCGCGGTCGTAGTCGTTGTAGCCGGTGGTGAAGCGGTTGGTCAGCGCCGCGCGGGCGGCACCGAAGGTCCAGGAACCGGTCAGGTTGTGTTTCCAGCGGGCAATCACCCCATCACCCTTGAAGTCGCCGACCTTGTCGGTGAACGGGCCCTTGATGGTGCTCTGGAAGTCGTACTCGTCGACGTAAGTGCCTTGCAGGCCCAGACCGAACTGACCGTACGGCGTGTTCGGGAAGCGATAGTCCAGCGACACATCGACGCCGTTGGTTTCGACGATGCCGAGGTTGGCGTTGCCGGTGACGATGTAGTTGAGCGTGCCGTCGGCGTTGCGCACGAAGCGGTCAGGGTAGCTGCCGGCCTGATCGAACACGGTGGATTCCGGGAACGGCTGGATCTGGTTGGAGATGTGAATCCACCAGAAATCCAGGCCCACCGACAGATTGCTGACCGGCTGATAAACGAAGCCCAACGTTACGTTGCGAGCCTTCTCCGGGGCCAGCTCTTCGTTGCCGCCGATCTGGTTGAGGAACTGCTGACCGCAATCGCGCCCGCCGTTGCCGCCCGGTTGCACCACGCCGCCGGTACACAGCACCGGGTCGTTGTAGTAGCCCTGGGTGTAGGTGATGCTGCGCGGCGAATACAACTCATACAGCGACGGCGCGCGGAAGCCTTCGCTGTAGGCGCCGCGGACTACCAGCTCTTTGAGCGGCTGATAACGGAACGAGTATTTCGGGTTGGTGGTGCTGCCGAAGTCGCTGTATTTGTCGTGACGCACGGCGGCGGACAATTCCAGGCTGTCGAGCACCGGCACGTTGATTTCCGCGTAGGCAGCTTTCACGCTGCGGTCGCCCTCGACGCTGCCGGCCGGGTCTATGCCCAGGCTCTGGATGTCGCCGGCGAAGGCTTCGAAGTCCTGGTGGAATTTCTCTTTGCGGTACTCGCCGCCCAGCGCCAGACCCGATGGGCCGGCACCGAACCAGTCACCGATCTCGCGGCTGATCCGCCCGTCGAAACCGGCGACCCGACCGACCGCCGTGGAGTAGGCGCCGTGGTATGCGGCCTGGTCGATGTACTGCTGACCGGCGCTGGTCTGCGGGCCGAACGGGTTGAGCAGGCCGCTGGCCAGACCGTCGATCATCGCCTGATCGCTGACGTAGCCGCTGGTGACGCTGGAGACGATCTTGTTCTGGTTGTACGAGGCGCCGACGTTGTAGTCCCAGCCGCCGACCAGACCGTCGAAGCTCAGCAGGAAGCGCTGACTGGTGTTCTGGTCTTTCGATTCGCGCGGGCCGGCGGCGGTTTCGCGCCAGTTCACGTCCACCGGTTGCGTCGGGTCGAGGGCGAAACCGGTGGGCGCCGGGGTGATGCCGTTGCCGGGGTAGTAGGGCGAGGACGAATCCAGGCTCAGGCCGGTCAATGGCGCCGGGCCGACGGCGGTGGCGTTGTTGTTGCGCGACCAGAAGTATTCAAGATTGACGTTGTGGTCGTCGGCCAGTTTGCCGGTGGTCTTGCCGAAGAACGAAGTCTTCTCGGTCTGCGGCACGAGGTCGATGTATTCGCGGGTGCTGAAGCGGCAGAGGCCGTCGCGGGCCACCAGGTTGGGGCCGTTGCAATTGCTGTTGGCCAGCGGGTTCGTGGCGTTGCCGTTCTGGCTGTAGTTGCCGGGGAATGCGGTGCCGGAGGTCTGGTCCAGGCCACGGCCGGGCACGTAGTCGCGGGCGAAGGAGCGGTCGTTGGCGTCGAGGTTCTGCTGCTTGTTGTAGTTGAACACGCCGAGCACGTTGAAGCGGTCCTGCTCCAGGTCGCCGTAGCCCCAGCTGGCGCTCATGTCCTTGGTCGCACCGCCGCCGCTGTGGGTCGGGGTTTCGCCGCCGAGGGTGAGCTGGCCGTCGGTCATGGATTTCTTGGTGATGAAGTTGATCACGCCACCGATGGCGTCGGTGCCGTACAGGGCCGAGGCGCCATCGCGCAGCACTTCCACGCGCTCGATCGCGGCAAACGGGATCATGTTCAGATCCACCGCGCCGCCGGCCGAGTTGGTGCCCGACAGGGCGTTGTTCGCCAGTCGCCGACCGTTGAGCAGCACCAGCGTCTTGTTCGCGCCGATGCCGCGCATGTCGGCGAACGATGCGCCGCCGGTGGCCGCGCCAACCGAGCCCGCGCTGTTGTTGATCGACTGGCTGCCGGTGATGCGCTGCACCAGTTCGGCGGTGGTGGTCACGCCCTGTTTGCGCAGCTCTTCGGCCTTGAGCACGGTGATCGGCACCGCCGTTTCCGCGTCGACCCGACGGATCGCCGAACCGGTCACTTCGACCCGTTGCAGTTGCGTGGTCGGCGCGACCACCGCCGCGGCGGCCGGGACGCTGTTGTCGTCCTCGGCGGCCTGAACCCCGGCGCCCATCCCCATGGCCACCAGGTACAACGGAACGAAACGGTGGCGGGAAATCGTCGCCACCAAGGGTTTGAGCGTGAAGCGTGGAGTGTTCATCAGCATGGTTGTTTCCGACTTTGTTAGACGTTTATCGAAATGGCCTTGTGAGCCCTCTTTGCACGGAGCACGGTGGTGCCGCGCCGCGAAAACCACTTTCTTCAAGCAAGCCGATCCCCTCCGAAGACGCGCTGCGTTTTTTCGGTCGGCCGATTGCGACGGGATTCAACGAACGGTGTCGGGCGCGTCCCTCACTGCGCGCCCGGCACCGCCGTCAGCGGGTGGTCATCACCGATATCTTGGTGATGCCCGAGCGCTCGATGGACGCCATGGCTTTGGCGACCTGGCCGTAATTCACGGCGGAGTCGGCCTGCAGCTGCACGCGTACGTCGGCATCTTTGGCTTTGACCTCCTTTAGGCTGGCCTCCAGTGATTCCGGTGCCAGCTCGGTCTTGGCCAGGAAAAACTTGCCGTCCTGATCGACGCTGACCACCACCGGATCCTTCTTTTCGGCGGGGGCGACGGCATCGGTTTTTGGCAGGTTGACCTTGATCGCGTTGGTCATCAGCGGCGCGGTGACGATGAACACCACCAGCAGCACGAGCATCACGTCCACCAGCGGCGTGACGTTCATTTCGCTGAGCACTTCATCGCTGTCTTGAGTGGAAAAGGACATCAGCTGGCCTCCCGCACGGCGGCCGTGGATTTGGCGATGGCCTGGCGACTGATGGAAAACGCGCTGCGCGAGGCGAGGGCGTCGAAGTCGTGGGCGAAGTCATCCATGTCCGCCGAGGCCAGCTTCAGGCGCCGCAGGAAGAAGTTGTAAATCAGCACCGCCGGCACTGCGACGGCAATGCCCACGCCGGTGGCGATCAGCGCGTGGCCGATGGGCCCGGCCACGGTTTCCAGGCTGGCCGAACCGCTGGCGCCGATGCTTTGCAGGGCTTCCATGATTCCCCACACGGTGCCGAACAGGCCAATGAACGGCGCGGTGCTGCCGATGCTGGCGAGGATCGCCTGGCCGTTTTCCAGCGAGCGGCGTTCCTTCTGGATCTGCTGGCGCAGGTTGCGTTCCAGTCGGTCGGAACGGTTGATGGTGTGCGCCAGTTGCTGGGTGGTGCGCGGGGATTCTTCCACCAGCAAGGCTTCGAAACCGCTGCTGGCGATCCGCGCCAGCGAGCCCGGATACTGGCTGGCGTGTTCGGCGGCGGTGAGCAGATCAGGCGCGCCCCAGAAGGCTTTGCTGAACTGCCGGTTCTGGGTTTTCTGGCGCAGGTATTGCGCCGACTTGACCAGCAGGATCGCCCAGCTGACCACGGAAAACAGCACCAGCCCCCAGAGCACGCCGGGGACAATCATCGAAGACAAAGAATCGTTCATGGCTACACCTCGCTTGCGTTAATCGGTTGTGAGTTCGGTTGTCGCGCCGTCATTGCGGCAATTTGAAATCGATGGTCTGGGTGGCGAAGCCGTCGATCGGTGTGTCGCCGCGCTTGGCCGGAATGAACTTCCAGGCCTTCACCGCTGCGACTGCCGCGTCATCCAGTTGCGGTTTGCCGCTGGATTTGGTTACCGTCACCGAGCCTGCGCGACCGTTGGCCAGCACCTGAATCCGCAGCACCACGCTGCCTTCCCAGTTGCGCCGCAGGGCCAGCGACGGGTATTCCGGCGGCGGGTTTCCGAGGCTGGCGAGGCCGGAAATCGCCGCCGACTCTTTCACCGGGCCCGGTGCCGCCGCAGGTGTCGGAGGCGCGCTCGGGGTGGCCGGAGCGGCAGGCGCTGCCGGTTGCGCAGGGGCGGGCGGCGCTTTCGGCGGCTCGGCCTTTTTCACCGGTTTGGGTTTCTCGACCGGTTTCGGCTTTTCGATCGGCCTGGGTTTCTCCACCGGCTTGGGCGGTGGCTTGACCGCGTCCTCGTCTTCCACCGGTTGTTCCGGTTCGGGCGGTGGCGGCGGTGGGGGCGGCGGCTCCGGTGTCGGCGGGGCCGGAGGTGTCGGGCTGGTCAGCTCGACGGTCATTTCCGGAATTTCCGGTGGCGTCGGCAGCGGCTCGGCCCGCGCCTGCTGGAAAAACCACCAGGCGCCGCCGTGTATCAATGCCGACACCGCTACCAGCAACAGCATCTGCTGTTTGTTCAGGCCGCCGGGCTGCGAAGTGTTGGCCTTATAGACGGGCCGACCCGCCACCGACGCAAGCGCTGCGTTCGGTAATGGCCCCGGCGGCGTTCTGTGCTTTACCGCATCGTTCATTAAAGCTCCCTCGGGTGGATGAAGGGCAATAAGGTGCCGTTCGAACAACAAGGCGTTGTTCGAGTGAGTGGTCGCAACTTTCATACAGGTGTGCAGAAGCCGATAGTTGAACTATCTATTGAACAGGGCTTGTGCAGTTTGTTGCTTCAGTAATGCCGACTTCGATGGTTCATTGATCCGGTCCGTGGCTGTTCTTTTATGACTGAGTGGCGAATGTCATTCTTGCCCTCATGGTTGATGCAATAGCAACCGCTGTGCCAAACAGTAAACAAATGTGTAGCGGTTATTTCACGGATGATACGTATGTCGCATTTATATAAGTTTCATTGAGTACACCGGTTTTCATGGGCGCATAACCTCCCGACAGCCCTGTTTACAGGGCTTTTTTCAGGGCGAGACAGGCTTGGCGCGGTATCGCGCTGTTCAGCGAGATAGAGCGGCTGTTCTCGTGTCGGCCAGGGCGCGTGATGGTGCGTGGCGGACTGATTTGGTGCGGGTCAGTGTTTTAGCGGGTCACGGGCGATGTTCCTTGTTTTTGTCTAAATAAAGTCGGGCTCGGTGTAATGATTGAAAGTGCAGTTTTGGTGCGCTTCGGACATTAACGCCGAACAGCGAAAGTTGTATCAGTGTGCTGTCTTGAAGTTATTGTCGAACAATGTGTTGTTGCATTCATTAATGCAGCGCGCACGCAATGGCTTCTTGCGTGCTATTTAAAAAATAAATAGTGCAGGCGTTCAGGTAATAAAAGGAATGCACGGACTGTTCGGCGGACGAACACGGCGCAGGTACAGGGGCACGGAGAGAAGAGTGTGGCGCAGCAGATGAAGATTCACGCGGTGAACTCCTTGTTGCCAGCTCGGATACGCGAACTTTTGGTTCGGTATCGCACCTTACAAGAACGCGGATAGCGTTCGCTGATTGCTCTTGGTGCGGGATGGGCACCGCCAGCGCTGTTTTGCGAGATCAGGGATTCGCAAGCTGCCGATGAATGCGCAATCCGTGCCAAATTCGATACAACAGCTATAAATAGGGCCAGGCCGGATGCCTTTCGCAGTGGAGGATGGGATATGTATCAGCTCTACGGACATCGCAATTCAGGGGCGGCGGCCATCGAAGCGGCGCTCGAGCTGTGCCAGGTGGCTTACCGCTTCATCGATATCGAGGCCAGCGCGGAAGCGGCGCAAGAGCTGGCGCGGCTCAACCCGCTCAAACAGATCCCGACCCTGCAACTGCCGGACGGCAGTGCTATCACCGAAAGTGCGGCGATCCTGATTCATCTGGGGCTGAGCTTCCCGCAATCCGGTCTGCTGCCCGCGACAGGTGCTGACCGGGATCAGGCGATTCGCGGTTTGGTGTACATCGTCAGCAATTGCTACGCGGCCATCGGCGTCATTGATTACCCCGAGCGCTGGCTGGTGATGCCGGACGAGGCCTCGCGGCAGAATCTGATGGCGGGTGCGCGGGAGCGACTGCACTGGACCTGGGAGGTGTTTGCCGACCAGTTCTCCGCCGAGCTGTACCTGGACGATGAAACGCCGGGGGCGCTGGACGTGCTGGCAGCGGTGGTCACGCGCTGGGCCGGTGCCCGCGAACACCTGCGCCAGGCCCGACCCGGTTTTCATGCGTGGCTGCAACGCATCGACCGGCACCCGGTGCTGGCGCCGGTCTTTGCGCGGCATTGGCCTGGCTGATCACTCCCCGCGAATGTACTGCTCCAGCTGTTTGATCAGCTCGGCCTGTTCGGCAATCGCTTCCTTGACCAGGTCGCCGATCGACAACAGGCCGATCAGCTTGCCGTCCTCAACAACGGGCAAGTGACGCAGGCGTTTGTCGGACATGATGCCAAGGCAGGTGTCGACGGTTTGATGGGTGTCCACCGTGATCACGTTCGCCACCATGATGTCGCGCACCGGCGTGCCCACCGAGGAGCGCCCGTGCAGCACCAGTTTGCGCGCGTAATCGCGCTCGCTGATGATGCCCACCACTTTGTCGTCTTCCACCACGAGCAGGGCGCCGACGTTCTTCTCGGCCATTTTCATCAGCGCTTCGAGCACCATGTGATCGGGTTTGATCTGGTGCACTTCCTGATTTTTCTGATCTTTGAGCTTGAGCAGCTGGGCGACGGTTTTCATGGCGGTTACTCAGGTGTTGTCGTTGTTCTCCAAGCATCGTAGACGCAGGCGCGCAGAGCAAGGCCGCAAAACGGCAGATAACACGCAAAAAACGTCAATTGACCGGGTTTTTCATGGCGAGGCCTTTGTCACGGGTTTCGGCAATGCCGCGTAGAATGCCCGTCTGAATCAATTCTTGAGGTCGCAGTGGTGGATTTACAGCAGGGCTTCGTCCTGACCCGGCATTGGCGCGACACCCCGGCCGGCACCGAAGTCGAGTTCTGGCTGGCGACCGACGCCGGGCCGCGCCGTGTGCGTCTGCCGCATCAGCCGTCGGTGGCGTTCATCCCGGCGGCACAGCGCGAGCAGGCCGAGCGGGTGCTGGCGGACGAAAAGAACGTCGAACTGCGCCCCCTCGCCTTGCAGGATTTCGAGCATCGCCCGGTGCTCGGTCTGTATTGCCAGCAGCACGGTCAGTTGATGCGCCTGGAAACCGCGCTCAACCGCCACAGTGTCGATGTCTTCGAAGCCGATGTGCGACCGCCCGAGCGCTACTTGATGGAACGTTTCATCACCGCGCCGGTGTGGTTCAGCGGCACGCCCGATGCCGACGGTGTGCTGCTCGACGCGCACCTCAAGCCTGCGCCCGACTATCGCCCGCAATTGCGGCTGGTCTCGCTGGACATTGAAACCACCGAGCAGGGCGAGTTGTACTCCATCGCCCTGGAAGGCTGCGGCGAACGGCAGGTGTACATGCTCGGCGCGCCGAACGGCGATGACAGCATCGTCGACTTCGACCTCGAGTACTGCGAATCGCGCACCCTGATTTTGAAGAAGCTCAACGACTGGTTCGCCCGCCACGACCCCGATGCGATCATCGGCTGGAACCTTGTGCAGTTCGATTTGCGCATCCTCCACGAACACGCCCGGCGTCTCGGCGTGCCGCTTAAGCTCGGGCGCGGCGGTGAGGAAATGCAGTGGCGTGAACACGGCAGCCGCACTCATTACTTCGCGGCAGCGGCAGGAAGGCTGATCATCGACGGCATCGAATCCCTGCGTTCGGCGACCTGGAGTTTTCCCTCGTTCAGCCTGGAAAACGTCGCCCAGACTTTGCTCGGCGAGGGCAAGTCGATCGACAATCCGTACCAGCGCATGGACGAAATCAACCGCATGTTCGCCGAGGACAAACCGGCGCTGGCCAAGTACAACCTCAAGGACTGCGAACTGGTTACGCGGATCTTCGCCAAGACCGAGCTGCTGAAGTTTTTGCTGGAACGCGCCAGCGTCACCGGCCTGCCGGCGGATCGCAGCGGCGGTTCGGTGGCGGCATTCACTCATTTGTACATGCCGTTGATGCACCGTCAGGGTTTTGTAGCGCCGAACCTCGGCACCAACCCGCCGCAGGCCAGCCCCGGCGGGTTTGTCATGGACTCGCAACCGGGGCTGTACGAGTCGGTGCTGGTGCTCGACTACAAGAGCCTTTATCCGTCGATCATCCGTACCTTTCTGATCGACCCGGTGGGCTTGATCGAAGGCTTGCAGCATCCCGATGACAGCGACTCGGTGCCGGGTTTTCGCGGTGCTCGTTTCTCCCGCACCCGGCATTGCCTGCCGTCCATCGTCGCCCGGGTCGCCGAGGGTCGCGAGACCGCCAAGCGCGAGCACAACGCGCCGCTGTCACAGGCGTTGAAAATCATCATGAACGCCTTCTACGGCGTGCTCGGTTCCAGCGGTTGCCGGTTTTTCGATACGCGACTGGCTTCGTCGATCACCCTGCGCGGCCACGAAATCATGCTGCGTACCCGGCAGTTGATCGAGGCTCAGGGGCATGCGGTGATCTATGGCGATACCGATTCGACCTTCGTCTGGCTGCGTCGCCCGCACGGTCAGGAAGAAGCAGCGACCATCGGCCGGGCGCTGGTTGCGCACGTCAACGACTGGTGGCGCGAGCATGTACGCGAGCAGTACGGGTTGGAAAGCGCCCTCGAATTGCAGTTCGAAACCCACTACAAACGCTTCCTGATGCCGACCATTCGTGGCGCCGAGGAAGGCAGCAAAAAGCGCTACGCCGGTCTGGTGACCCGCGCCGACGGCAGCGAGGAAATGGTCTACAAAGGCCTGGAAACCGTGCGCACCGACTGGTCGCTGCTGGCCCGGCAATTCCAGCAGGAACTGTACGAGCGGATCTTCCAGCGCAAGCCGTATCAGGATTACGTGCGCGAGTACGTGCGCAAGACCCTGGCCGGCGAGTTCGACGAGCGACTGGTCTACCGCAAGCGCTTGCGCCGCACTCTCGACGACTACGAACGCAACGTACCGCCCCACGTGCGCGCCGCACGGCTGGCCGACGATTACAACGCGCAGCACGGTCGCCCGCGCCAGTACCAGAACGGCGGCTGGATCAGCTACGTCATCACCCTGGCCGGCCCCGAGCCGCTGGAAGTGCGCCGCGCGGCCATCGACTACGACCACTACATCACCCGGCAGCTGCAACCGGTGGCGGATGCGATCCTGCCGTTTGTCGACGACGATTTCTCAACCCTGATCGGGGGGCAACTGGGCCTGTTTTGAGTCCAGCAGTTGAAGGGTCCATTCGTCCTGAATGCCGTGGAAGTAACGCTCGAGCGCCTGATGCCAGAGGCTGTCTTCTTCGGCGAACTGGGCGAACAGGGTCATCGATGAGTGGAATTTGAGGTCGTCCGGATGGCCGAAAATCTCGGCAATCGAACGCTGCTGCACGTTCAGCACAAGCTGTGTGCAGGTCCGCAGCCGGGCGCCGAGCAACGGGTGATCGAGGTAGGCGCGGGTTTCCGGCGCCGAGTTGATCGCGAACCGCCGCGACATCTCGCTGCCCCCGAGCCCGGCGAACTGCGGGAACACGAACCACATCCAGTGGCTGCGCTTGCGGCCCTCGCCGAGCTCGCGCTGGACCCGTTCGAACACCGGATCCTGGGCGAGCACGAAGCGTTGCAGGTTGAATGGATCGTCCTGATCAGTGCTTCTCATGGCGAAGCCCTCTGTCAGTCGGCGGTGGCTCAGACCATGGCCAGCCGCTGCTTGCGTTGTGGCGCGTGAAACGCCTGGTCCAGCGCCGTCAGATCCCCGGCATCGAGTTGCAGTTGCGCGGCTTGTGCATTGAGCTGCACGTGTTCCGGGCGCACGGCCTTGGGAATCGCAATCACGCCATCCTGACGCAGAATCCACGCCAGCGAAACCTGTGCCGGGGTCACGCCGTGACGAGCGGCAATCTGTTTCAACACCGGCTCGGCCAGCATCGCGCCGCCCTGGCCGATCGGGCAGTACGCCATCAATGGCATGCGCTCTTGCTGGCACCACGGCAGCAGGTCGAATTCGATGCCGCGTTCTTCCAGGTTGTACAGCACCTGGTTAGTAGCGCAGGCCGATGAAGACAGTTCCTCAAGATCATCGACGTCGAAGTTCGACACGCCCCAGCGACCGATCTTGCCGTCTTCGCGCAAACGTTCGAAGGCCTCGACGGTTTCTTCCAGCGGATACTGGCCGCGCCAATGCAGCAGATAGAGATCGATGTAATCGGTGTCGAGCCGGCGCAGGCTGCGCTCGCAAGCCTGGGGAATGCCTTTGCGGCTGGCGTTGTGCGGGTAGACCTTGCTCACCAGGAACACTTGATCGCGCAGGCCGGCGATGGCCTCGCCGACCACGCTTTCGGCACCGCCCTCGGCGTACATTTCGGCGGTGTCGATCAGGGTCATGCCCAGTTCGATGCCGCTGCGTAGGGCCGCCACTTCACGCTTGTGCGCCGAGCGGTCTTCGCCCATGCGCCAGGTGCCCTGGCCAATCACCGGAACCTGCACGCCAGCCAATTCGAGGGTACGCATCCAAACCTCCTTTCTGAAACGGTCGATACCTTGGGTGGGCAGCAGGATAGCCCACGGGTTCCGTCCGGTTCCAGAAAGGAGGTCAAATGCTTACTTCGCGGAAAACTTCAACACCACACTCTGCGTGTAGGTCTGGCCGGGATCGAGGCGGGTGCTCGGGAAGTTCGGCTGGTTCGGCGAGTCCGGGTAATGCTGGGTCTCCAGAGTGAACGCGCCCCAGTGCGGATAGACCTTGCCACCCTTGCCCTTGACCGTGCCGTCGAGGAAGTTGCTGGTGTAGAACTGCACGCCCGGTTCGTTGGTGAACAGCTGCAAGTGGCGACCGGATTGCGGGTCGCTGACTTCGGCGGCGAGTTTGCTGACGTCCCCCTTGGTGTCCAGCGCCCAATTGAAATCGAAGCCACCCTGTTTTTCTTCGGCGAATTTCAGTTGCGGGTGATCGGCCTTGATGTGCTGGCCGATGGCGGTGGGTTTGGTGAAGTCCATTGGTGTGCCGGCCACGGGGGTCAGTTCGCCGGTCGGGATCAGTTTGGCGGTGACCGGGGTGTAATGGCTGGCGTGCAGGGTGGCGACCTGCTTGAGGATGTCGCCATTGCCGGCGCCGGCGAGGTTGAAGTAGCTGTGGTTGGTCAGGTTGAGCACCGTCGGTTTGTCGGTGCTGGCCTTGTAGTCGATGCGCAGCTCGTTGCTGTCGGTGAGGCGGTAGGTCACTTCGGTGGTGAGGTTGCCGGGAAAACCCATTTCACCATCCGCCGACAGGTAGGTCAGGGTCACGCCCACCGAGTCCTTGTCTTTGGTTTCCTTCGCCTTCCAGACCTTTTTGTCGAAGCCTTGAGTGCCGCCGTGCAAGGCGTTGGTCTTGTCGTTCTGCGGCACTTGATAGCGTTTGCCGTCGAGTTCGAAGGCACCGTCGGCCAGACGATTGCCGAAGCGGCCGATGGTCGCGCCGAAGTACGCGGTGCCTTTCTGGTAACCCTGCACATCGTCGAAGCCGAGGACGATGTCGTCGAGCTTGCCGTGTTTGTCCGGCACTTGCAGCGCCTGCAAGGTCGCACCGTAGGTGATGACCGTGGCCTGCATGCCGTGGCTGTTGCGCAGAATGTATTGCTCGACGGGCGTGCCGTCATTGGTTTTGCCGAAGGCTTTGTGTTCGCTGGTCAGGCCGGCGGCCTGGGCGGAGAGGGTGGCGATCATCAGGGACAGTCCGAGGCCGCAGAGTGAGTGTCGGGATTGAAGCATGGTTGACCTTCCTTTTTGTTGTTGTTTTAAAAATCTCTAAATAGTCATGCTAATTAATGTTTTAGTGAAAATTTATAGCGGATGAAACGGTTAATGCAAAAATAAAGTCGGACTAAATTCCTTGGGCCGCGTGCGCCGAAGGTCGGGAATCCACGCCGGCACTGCACTTTTGCGAAATCCCCGGCTCTATCCATGGCCAGGGTGCGGTGACTTCCGTCGCACAGGAACGTGTCCGTCAAAGAATTCATGCCGAGAGTTTTGCACCCCATCGCTGCATTCATTCATCGTCCGTGCCTGCTGCTGGCCTGCCTGTCGACGCTGTTGCTCGGCGGTTGCAGCCATCAGGACGGCAACAATTTCATCACCCAGATGCGCGAGGGCAGACCTCAGGAATTTCTCCAGACCAGCGTCGATCGCATGGCCACGCTGGCGATGCGCGACAACCTCGACAGCCTCTATCGGCTGATGGGCAAGCTGTATTTGCGCAACCCTGAGGAGCTGCGCAAATCAGGCTTCCTCGACATCAAGACCGCAGTCAAACAAGTGCGGCTGGCCATCGAACAGCAACAACCGCTGCCAACCCTCGGTGGCAAAAAAGACCTGGCAGCGCTGAGCTATGCGATGAGCCCGGAGTTTCTCGGCGACCGGGTCGGCGCGTTCATCTATGCCATCGGCAGCATGCTGGTCACCGCCCACGGCAACCGCACCGAGTTCTACATGACCGATGCGATCAACCCGACCTTCGTCAACAACGCCGCGCGCAACATCGAGAAAGCCACGTGGATCCTCGCTCAGCGGCAAAACAAGGAAGGCCAGCCGCTACTGTTTTCCAACGAGATTTCCGAGGAGGGCAGTAACCTGAGTTTCGCCACGGAGTTCGGCAAAGTCGTGGCGCGTCTGGATCTGCTGACCCAGATGCTCGACGAGCGCTACCGGCGCATTGGCCTGAATTACGCCCAGAGCCTGCTGTTCTTGAATTTTTTGCCCGTGCAATGAGCCAGGTCGGGTAGAGTGGCGGACGATAATATTTGTATACAATTTGTCGTCCGATTTGACTCAAAGGGAGCTGCACCTGTCATGACCGACCCCGCAAGCGCCGAATACTCGAGCCTGGAACGTGCCACTCGCACGGAAAAACTGCCTTACGCCGCGCTGCTGGCGTTTGCCATGACCGGCTTCATCGCCATCCTCACTGAAACCCTGCCCGCCGGCCTGTTGCCGCAGATCGGCGCCGGCCTGGGCGTCAGCGAAGTGCTGGCCGGGCAACTGGTGACGTTGTATGCGCTGGGCTCGATTGTCGCGGCGATTCCGCTGACGGTCGCCACCCGAGGTTGGGGGCGCAAGCGGGTGCTGCTGATGACGGTCGGCGGGTTTCTGCTGTTCAACACCATCACCACGTTCTCCAGCCATTACGGACTGACCCTGGCCTCGCGGTTTCTGGCCGGGATGGCGGCGGGGCTGTCGTGGGGGATCATGGCCGGTTACGCGCGCGGGATCGTGCCGGTGCATCAGCAGGGCCGGGCGCTGGCGATTGCCATGCTCGGCACGCCGGTGGCCTTGTCGCTGGGCACGCCGGCCGGCACCTGGCTGGGCAATGTGATCGGCTGGCGCGCCTCGTTCGGGATCATGTCGGCACTGGCGCTGGTACTGGCGGCGTGGATTGTCATCGCGGTGCCGGATCGTCCGGGTCAGGCCCGCGCCGAGCGTTTGCCGCTGATGCAATCGCTGCGTTTGCCTGGCGTACGTCCGGTGCTGTTCGTGGTGCTGACCTGGATGCTCGGCCACAACATTCTTTACACCTACATCGCGCCGTTTTTGACGCAGGCAGGCCTTGGCGAGCGGGTTGATCTGGTGCTGCTGGCCTTCGGTCTGTGCTCGTTGCTGGGGATCTGGATCATCGGCCTGCTGGTGGATCGCTGGCTGCGCGGATTGGCGCTGATCAGCCTCGCGGTGTTTGCCGTGACCGCGCTGGTGCTGGCATTGGCCGCGCCGTCGCCCTGGCTGATTTACGCATGCATGGCGGTGTGGGGATTGTCGTTTGGCGGTTTGGCGACGTTGCTGCTGACGGCCGCAGCGGACTCCGCCGGGGAACATGTGGATGTGGTGCAAGCGATGCTCACCACCTCGTGGAACGTAGCGATTGCCGGCGGCGGATTGTTTGGCGGCCTGCTGCTGGACCGGGCAGGGGCCATGTCGTTTCCGTGGGCGTTGCTGATCCTGTCGCTGATCGCGCTGGCGACGGTCTGGCTCAACAGCACTCACAGTTTCAAACCGGGCCGGCGGCAACACTGACACTTAAAAAATTGCATAACGATAGATCCGATCGATATAGGTCGTTATAAGAAAACTGGTTATGCTGCGGGCCGGATTTTCCTGTGGTCTGTCTGGACGTCTTAATGGAATTGGCAAATTTCGGTCTGGTGATTGCCGGGCTGGTGGTGGGGTTCATCGTTGGCATGACCGGAGTCGGCGGCGGTTCGTTGATGACGCCGATCCTGCTGTGGTTCGGCATCAATCCGGCCACGGCGGTGGGCACTGATCTGCTGTACGCCGCCATCACCAAATCCAGCGGCGTGCTGGTCCACAGGAAGAACAAGAACATCGACTGGGCCATCACCGGCTGGCTGACCCTGGGTAGCGTCCCGGCGGTCGCGATGACCTTGTGGTTCCTCAGCACCCTGCACACTGCGCCGGATGCGATGAACGCCATCATCAAGCAAGCGCTGGGCTTCGTGCTGTTCGCCACGGCGCTGGCAATTTTGTTCAAGAAACGCCTGTTGGAATTCGCCCACAAACGTGCCGGCGGCAACTACAACCCGAGCGGCGCGCGCCTGAATGTCATGACCGTGATCACCGGTCTGATCCTCGGCACCATGGTTGCCCTGACCTCGATCGGTGCTGGCGCCCTCGGCACCGTCGCGCTGTTCATACTTTATCCGCTGCTGCCGACCCGCCGCCTGGTCGGCACCGAAATCGCCCACGCCGTACCGCTGACCCTGGTCGCCGGCCTCGGCCACGCAAGCATGGGCAACATGGACTGGGGCGTGCTGGGCTTTCTGCTGGTGGGTTCGCTGCCGGGCATCTGGCTCGGCAGCCACCTGACCGGCCGCGTTTCCGATGAACTGCTGCGCCCGTGCCTGGCGACGATGCTGGTGTTGATCGGTTACAAGCTGGCGTTCTGATCGGCATCCATGACCCCGAAGGCTTGAGCGTCAGCTGACGCGGCATGAAAGGTAAACAAATGGGCACAGGGTCGCGCCCAACCGGTTGCGCAAAATCGGTGCTGACCTAAGCTTTGGGCAAGGCGAAACACTTTTGCCGGGCACCCCCCGGAACAATCGCCGCGATGCGCAATCATTAGAGCGTGGATATCAAAAGGAGATGCGCATGCTCATCAGGTCACTGACCCTGACACTCTTGCTGGCGATTGCCGGCCCCCTGTTCGCCGCCGACGGCGACTCCCCTCTGGACGTCGACAAGGGCATCAACCGCCCGGTGATCGTGATCGCTTCCAGTACGGTCGATTCTTATTGGGTCAGCCTGAAAAAAGCGCTGGACGATCCGGCCAACAAACAAGGCATCGCCGACCGCAAGATCAAGGTTTACACCATTCTGAGCATGAGCGGTCAGGTCGATGGCAAAAGCATGGAGCAGCAGCAGACCATGGCGTTGCTGCGCTCGCTGAAGCTGGGCGCCGGGGCGTATCCGAAAGTCTTTCTGGTGGGCAAGGATGGCGAGACCAAACTGACGGCTTCGGGGGAGGAGGCTGCGACGGTCGACCTGAAGAAAATTTTCGACACCATCGATGCGCTGCCTGCCGCCGAGAAAGAAACTACTTCCACCGTGGTGACGGCCCCGGCTGCTGCAGAACCGGCACCGGCCAAGGGGGCGAAAGGGACCAAACCGGCGAAGCCAACCAAACCGGCCAAGCCGCCGGAAATGCCGGATGATTGATTGAGGCAGGCTCTGAATAAAAATGGCGAACGTTATCAAGCGTTCGCCATTTTTTTGTCCGCCGGAATGACCCCGATGCTTTGAATATCAGGGCAGGAGCTGACGGATGACATTGACCAGAACCGGAGAAAAGGCCGCGAGCTGACCATTCTTGGGAGTCAACATGTCATCAAGGAGAATGCCCAGTAGCTCTTCATCTTCAAGGTCATCGGGTTGCATGCCTCCTGTAAAGATCAGCTGATCAACCAGCTGTTTCCGCGCCCCTATGAGTCCGCGATTGCTTTCTTCGGTATGACCGAGATTCAAGATTTCCAGGGCTGTATTTGCGCGTTCAGTTTTGCCGGTCACTCTACCGGACAGGTAAAACTTCAATTCTGACTCGCACTCCTCCATCAAGGGCGTCAGATCCAGTGGGCGGGTGCCTCGATGATGTCCACATTGATTCTGGCGCTGGCAACTGGCGACGATGTTGGTGAACTCCAATGTGCGATTGGGGGCTTTATCTTGGGCTTCAACGTGCTCGTTATGTGAGTTGTCGCCTGCAATGGTCTGGCAGCAATAGGCGCAAAGGCTGAACTGTTCCGCTATACAGGCCGTGCGCACGCTCACACGTTCTTCGCTGGGCAGGTCCCGGTAACGTAATGTTGTGTTGGCGCGTTTCCATCTGATGAGTTGTTCCGGCTCGCCTCCCTTGGTGATCTTACGCACGGCGCAACTCCAGCTTGCGCAGCAACAGCGCTGCTTTCGCCAGTTCGATATGACCGTCTGGAAGTTCTTCTGCCAGTTCGGCGAATAGCTTCTGTGCGGTTTCCAGATCACCGTCCTGCAAGCGTTCGAGCAGTGCGTTCAAGCGTTTTTGAACGTCGCTGTTGCGGATATCGGTGTCCATGACTTCCAGCAGCACCTGATTGGCATCGAGTCCGTACAGGCCGTTGTGTTCGTGGAGTTCTCCGTCATTGAGCACGTAAACCAGCACATCCTTGGCGTCGCTGATGACCAGTGGCGAGTGAGTGGTCAGCACGAACTGGCAGTTGGGGAAGGTTTCGCTCAGTTGGCGGATCAGACTGCGCTGCCATTTCGGGTGCAAGTGCAGATCCACTTCGTCGATCAGCACAATTCCGTCGCCGTGGAGTGGGTTGTCCAGGGACTGGTTCATCATTGCCAGGCGGCGGGCGATATCGCCGACCAGCGCCATCATCGACTTTTCACCTTGGGAGAGCTGGGCGACGTTGAGGGTGACGCCGTCCTTGTCGATGGCCATGTGCAGGCGTGGTTTTCGTTGCACGCGCAGGTTGGTGAAGCCGGGCATGAAAGCGGCGATGGCTGAGCGGACGGCTGTTAGTTGACGGTCACGGGAGGAGGCTTTCAGTTTGGACAGGGTTTGCCAGACCTCACTGTTCGGGCCAAATTTTTCTGAAATTTCAGCCAGCGCCGAATCGGAAATGCCGGTTTCGTTTTCGCTGTCTTCGCGCTCGCGGAACCACTCGAAGAAGCGGCGAAAGTCGACACCTCGGTTTAGTGCGTTGTCGTAGCCGTCTAGTTGGTCAAAGGTGTGTTTGGTTTTTATTTTTAGCGGGATTTCTAGAACCGAGCGTTCTACTGGATAGTAGGCAACTAACGGTAACGATGCCCTTTCATTAGTGGTTAGTTGATTGCGGTAATGATCTGCCAGTAGGCTCGCTTCCAGCAGTGAGCTATGAAGATTAGCTTTTCGTCCACGACGAACACGTACAAGGCCCCAAATGAACAGAGAGGCTTCAGAATCAGCATTAGGAAGTTTTGTGCGCGGATGAGAAGTATCGGCAATCTGAATGAGGACAATGCTGCCATTGGTACCCATCCGAATGTCTTCGTCGGAAATGTGGTTTCCGTTGCCTTTCTCATTACGAATTCTGGCGATAAACCAACTTAAAGAAGTAGCTAGTGACTTCAGCAGGGTGGTTTTTCCGGCGCCGTTGTTTCCTACGAGGACCGTGACATTTGATGGGTGCGCGTTCGTTGGTGCTAGCTGAATCTCCAACTCGGCAAACCTGCCGATATTTTCGATAAAAAATTTGTTAATTTCCATTACAACGCCCTTCGAGGGTCAGTCGGTTTAAAAGCTTTGGCGCGCATTATGTCATCCCCGGCCACGGATTGATTCGATGGAGTGTAGATACTCCATCTCACCCGGTCACTCATGAAAATAGTTGCCGCATATTCCAGCTTGATGAGCTGCGCAACACCCTTCAATCCCGTCGGACATTTCCTTCAAAATGCGGCGGCGTTGGTGAACTGGTGGCTTGAGTCGTACGCCGATAACCTCATTGGGCCGCTGCAGAATCAGCGGTCGGATGTGGAAGTCCGGTTTCAGACTCATTCACCAAGCTTCGTAAAGCGCATGGAGACATCTTTTATGTCAACATCGCGGCCTTATGGTGGCTGTACGCGGGAGCACTTTCGAGTGCGCCGGGTTTGGGTGATTGGCTCGGTCTTCCACGCCTGCGTACAGCTGCCACCCTCATGTGGAAGTGAGATGGGTAGCGTTTTTAACAATCCCCATTGGAGTTTCACTTATGAAGAAGACGGATTTCGAATCACCTGATCTTTCCACCGACTCAACCAAACCCCGCTACATCCCCATCACCGGCATCGACTGCCAGATTCCCTGTCTCCTGATCGACCGCGAAGCCCCGGTAGACGTACTCCACGGCACTGCCGCCTACCGATTACGTAGCGTGACCCAATTGCTGGAAACCATTTCGCTCGGAGAAGGCACCGGCCACGACGCATTACTGCTGCAGGATTTCGCCCGGGTGCTGGCAATCCCTCTGCGCGACAGCTGTGACCTGATGGATGTACTGGGCTGGAAGCTACAGGCGTAGTTTTCAAATCCTCAAATAAAAACGGGCGACCTTCTCAGGTCGCCCGTTTTTTATGGCGTGATTACCGGGTCAACTCACCCAGAATCCTGTGCGCAATCTTCACCCGCTCTCCATTCGGGTAATTACGGTTCGCCAGAATCACGATCCCGACTTTCTTCGATGGCACGAACGCGACATACGCGCCGTAGCCTGCTGTAGAGCCGGTCTTGTTCAGCAGCACGTTCGCCGGTTCAGACTGTGGCGGATTCAGCCATTTGACCTTGTGCGGTTCCATGGCCATCGGCGTCGAGTTGCCGTCCAGCAGGCGGTCGAGGCTGATCGGGTAGGTGTAGCGTTCCCAGCCCAGGCCCTGGGTCATGTCGCCGACGGTGTAGTAGCCGGTGTGGGTGAGGGCGATGGCTTTTTGCAGAGGCGTTTCGAGTTTCGCGGTGTCGAGGTTGGCCTGGACGTATTGCAGCAGGTCGGCGGCACTGGTTTTTACGCCGTAGGCTTCGGAATCGAGGGCGCCGGGGCTGACTCGAACGGGTTTGTTGTTCTTGTCGTAGCCCTGGGCGTAGAGCTTTTCTTCAGACGCGGGCACCGACAGGAAGGTGTGCTTTAGCCCGAGTTTCGGCAGTAGGGTTTCGGTCATGACCTGATTGAACGGCTGGCCGAGGCTTTTTGCTGCGAGGTAGCCGAACAGGCCGATGCTCGGGTTGGAATACAGGCGATGGCTGCCGGCCGGATACGTCGGTTTCCACTGTTGGTAATAGCCGAGCATCTTGTCGGAAGAATCCGCAGCCTCCGGGAATTGCAGCGGCAGGCCGCCGGCGCTGTAGGTGCCCAGTTGCAGCAGGCTGATGTGGTCGAAGGCGCTGCCTTTGAGTTCGGGCCAGTGCTGGCTGGCCTTGTCGGAGAACTCCAGTTTGCCACTGGCCTGGGCGTAGGCGGCGAGGGTTGCGGTGAAGGTTTTGCTCACCGAGCCGATTTCGAACAGGGTGTTTTCACTCACCGTTTGCCCGGTGCTCTTGTCGGCGACACCGTAGTTAAAGTAATGCGCCTTGCCAGCGACGGTCACGGCCACGGCCAGACCCGCGATGTCCTGTTGCTGCATGACCGGAGTCACGGTGGTCTTGACCAGCGCCTGCAACTGATCGTCGGTTTGCGGGGCGGCCAGGCAAGTGGCGGCGCCGAAGAAGAGTCCAAAAGCGCTGAAGGACTTGAGTTTGTTCAGGTTGATCGAAGACATGCTTGAACCACTCTCCATGAGTGTTGATGGTGTTATCCCGCTACACTGCGAGCGTTTTTTCATCGGGGTGCTGATCAGCGCCGCAAATCTAGGCAGTCCGGCGTCTTTCGACAAACGATGAAAACTCGGACGAGCCATTAGAAAAATTTGGGATCTGGCATGATTCGACCTCAATTACCGTTGAATGCATTACGCGCTTTTGAAGCTTCCGCGCGCCACCTGAGTTTCACCCGCGCCGCCGTGGAGTTGTGTGTGACTCAAGCGGCCGTCAGCCATCAGGTCAAAAGCCTCGAGGCGCAACTCGGCGTGATCCTGTTCAAACGCCTGCCCCGTGGGCTGATGCTGACCGGCGAGGGCGAAACCCTGCTGCCGGTGCTGACCACGTCGTTCGATCATATCGCGCAGATGCTTGAGCGTCTGGCGGGGGGGCAATATCGGGAAATGCTTACGGTCGGCGCGGTGGGCACCTTCGCGGTGGGCTGGTTGTTGCCGAGGCTGACGGACTTTCAGGCGAAACATCCGCTCATAGATTTGCGGCTGTCGACCAACAACAATCGGGTGGACGTCGCCGCCGAAGGGCTGGATTACGCGATCCGGTTTGGCGCTGGGGCGTGGCACGGTATCGAGGCGACCCGTTTGCTGGAGGCGCCGTTGTCGGTGCTTTGCGTGCCGGAAATCGCCCGGCAATTGCACGCGCCGGGGGATCTTTTGCAGCAGCGTTTGTTGCGTTCCTATCGCACCGATGAGTGGCCGGAATGGTTTCACGCGGCCGGTCTGGCGACCCATGCCGCGCCGCCCCAGAGCATCGTGTTCGACTCGTCGCTGGCGATGATGGAGGCGGCGTTGCAGGGTGGCGGGGTGGCACTGGCGCCGCCGTTGATGTTTGCCCGGCAACTGGCGGCGGACCTGATCCGCCAACCCTTTGCCATCGAAATCACCACCGGCAGCTATTGGCTGACGCGCTTGCAGTCACGGCCGGAGACGTCGGCGATGGCGGCGTTCAGACACTGGTTGCTGGAGGCTGCGCAGGCTTAGCGCACCAGGCACGGCTTCTTGTTATCGAACGTCCAGCCCGGAATCAGAAACTGCATTGCCACGCTGTCATCCCGCGCGCCCAGTCCCATGCCTTTATAGAGTTCGTGGGCCTTGGCCACCTGATCCATGTCCAGCTCGACGCCCAGCCCCGGTTTCTTCGGCACCTGCACGCAGCCGTCGACGATTTGCAGCGGCGCCTTGGTCAGGCGCTGGCCGTCCTGCCAGATCCAGTGGGTGTCGATGGCGGTGATGTCGCCCGGCGCGGCGGCGGCCACGTGGGTGAACATCGCCAGGGAAATGTCGAAGTGGTTGTTGGAGTGCGAGCCCCAGGTCAGGCCCCATTCGTGACACATCTGCGCCACGCGCACCGAGCCTTGCATGGTCCAGAAATGCGGATCGGCCAGCGGGATGTCCACCGACTGCAACTGGATCGCATGGCCCATTTCGCGCCAGTCGGTGGCGATCATGTTGGTGGCGGTTTTCAGCCCGGTGGCGCGGCGGAATTCAGCCATCACTTCACGGCCCGAATAGCCGTTTTCCGCACCACACGGATCTTCGGCATAAGCCAGAACATGATGCTGGTCGCGGCACAAACGGATCGCTTCTTTCAGTGACCATGCGCCGTTCGGGTCGAGGGTAATGCGGGCGTCGGGGAAGCGTTCGGCCAGTGCGGTCACCGCTTCGATTTCCGCATCGCCGCTGAGCACGCCGCCCTTGAGCTTGAAGTCCTTGAAGCCATAGCGTGCGTGGGCAGCTTCGGCCAGACGCACCACGGCGTCGGCGGTCATGGCTTTCTCGTGACGCACGCGGAACCAGTCGTTGTCGGCCTCCGGTTCGCTGCGGTAGGCGAGGTCGGTTTCCCGGCGATCGCCCACGTAGAACAGATAACCGAGCATCTTCACTTCATCGCGCTGCTGGCCTTCGCCGAGCAACGCGGCTACCGGCACGTCGAGGTGCTGGCCGAGCAGGTCGAGCAGGGCGGCTTCGAGCCCGGTGACCGCGTGAATGGTGATGCGCAGGTCGAAGGTTTGCAGGCCACGGCCGCCGGCATCGCGGTCGGCGAACGTCTGGCGCACTTGGTTGAGGATCTTCTGATAAGTGCCGATCGGGCTGCCGACCACCAGGCTGCGGGCGTCTTCGAGGGTCTGTCGGATGCGTTCGCCGCCGGGCACTTCACCGACGCCGATGTGGCCGGCGTTGTCCTTGAGGATGACGATGTTGCGGGTGAAAAACGGCCCGTGGGCGCCGCTCAGATTGAGCAGCATGCCGTCGTGGCCAGCCACCGGAATGACTTGCATCTCGGTGATGATCGGGGCTTTGGCGATGTCGTGTGCGGTCATTTTGGATTGTCCTTTCAAGCGTGTTTCGGCGCGGCATCGGCCACGGCGACGTCAGGTGCGGATTTGGGTGTCATGCGGGCGGCAAACACGATGATCGCGGCGATGATCGAGGTCGCGGCCAGACCATAGAGGCCGCCCTGGATCGAACCGGTGTGTTGTTCCAGCAGACCGAAAGTGGTCGGGGCGACGAAGCCGCCGAGGTTGCCCACCGAGTTGATCAACGCGATGACGGCAGCGGCGATCCGTGCATCGAGGTAGGCCTGTGGAATCGGCCAGAACAGTGACGAGGCGGATTTGAAACCCAGTGCAGCAAAGCAGATTGCGACGAAGGCGAAGATCGGCCCGCCGGTGGTGGACATGAACATCCCCGCAGCGGCGATCAGCAATGCAGTGGCCACCCACGCCTGCTGGTGTTTCCACTTCGCCGAGAATGAGGCGAACGCGTACATGCCGATGATCGACAGCAGCCACGGAATCGAGTTGAACAGGCCGACCTGGAAGTCGCTCATCTCGCCCATCTTCTTGATGATGCTCGGCAGCCAGAACGTCGCGGCGTAGATGGTCAATTGAATGAAGAAGTAGATCAGGCAGAACAGGATGATCTGGCGATCCTTGAGCAGTTTGCCCAGCGAGGGCCGGATCGGAGTCGCGGCTTCGCGGGCCTTCTGTTCATCGTCGATGGCCTTGACCAGCGCGTCCTGCTCGGCGCGGGTCAGCCACTTGGCGTCGTGGGGTTTGGCATCGAGCCAGAACCAGACGAATACGCACAGGCAGACCGAGAACATCCCTTCAACGAAATACATCCACTGCCAGCCGTGCAGGCCCAGACCTTCGATCTGCAGCAACAGACCGGACAACGGGCCGGAAATCAGCGAGGCCACGGCCGAACCACTCAAGAAAATCGCGATCGCCTTGCCGCGCTCGGCGCCCGGCAACCAGCGGGTGAAGTAGTAGATCACCCCGGGAAAGAACCCGGCCTCGGCCACGCCGAGCAGGAAACGCAGGATGTAGAAGTGGGTTTCGTTCTGGATGAACGCCATGCCGGCGGCCACCAGGCCCCAGGTGAGCATGATGCGGGTCAGCCAGATTCGCGCGCCGACCTTTTGCAGGAGCATGTTGGAGGGGACTTCGAACAGCGCGTAACCGATGAAGAACAGCCCGGCACCGAAACCGTAGGCCGCGGCACCGATGCCGAGGTCGTGTTCCATGTGGGTGCGGACGAAGCCGATGTTCACCCGGTCAATGTAATTGACGATGAACATGATGACGAACAGCGGCAGGACGTGGCGTTTGACTTTGGCAATGGCAGAGGACAGCACCGAATCGGCGTCCTCGTTCATCCCGGCAATGGATGATTTCACTTGGTTTTCTCCCACTCGTTATTTTTATGCGGGGTGTGGCTGGGTGCTGCGTTGTTGATAGACATCATACAACTAGATTTTTTTGTCCTACAAGCGGGAGTGCTCAATCAAATTTATCTACGGCGGAGAGTTTTTATGCTTTTTTGGATTGAAAGTGCCGTATTTGTTGGGCTTTAAAGGTTGGCTACGGCCCGCGGTGCAGAGTGCCAAGCCAGCGGATATGCAGTGCCGGCGTGAAATTAGTGAAGGTTTTCTAGCGAAAATTCCTTGTTGTCATACAAGTTGAGCGTCTGAAATCATAGGAGCTCATACAAGTCATCCCCCGCAGTGCTACGATCGGCTTGCCCCGATCACCGGATCCGACCATGCAAGAAGACCTCGACGCTCCCGCCCGCAAACGCGCGCACAACCTGGCCCATGACCTGGTGGAAAAACTCACCCAGAGCATCCTGCTCGGCCAGATGTTGCCCGGTGACAAGTTGCCGTCGGAAAACTCGATCGTTCAGGAACACGGCGTCAGCCGCACCGTGGTGCGCGAGGCGATTTCCAAATTACAGGCATCGGGACTGGTGGAAACGCGGCACGGCATCGGCACGTTTGTGATCGAACGCGCACCGGAGCAGGGGCTGCGACTGAATGTCGACACCGCGCTGGGCGTGCGCAGCATTCTCGAATTGCGCATGGGTCTGGAGACGCAAGCGGCGGCACTGGCCGCGCAGCGCCGCAGCGAACAACAACTGCTGCAGATGCGCCAGGCGCTGGACGACTATCAGCGTCTGTTGGCCAACAACGACAGTTGCGTCGAGGCCGACCGGCGCTTCCATCTGCTGATTGCCGAAGCCACCGGCAACGTCTGCTTCACCGAAATCATGCAGCACCTGGGTAGCGCGATGATTCCGCGCACGCGGGTCAATGCGGCCGAGCGCGGGGCGGTGGATTTGAGCAAACTCGGGCAATTGGCGAACCTGGAGCATGAGGCGATTTTCAACGCGATCAGACGCCAGGATCCGGAAGCGGCGCGTGCAGCGATGTGGCTGCACCTGAGCAACAGTCGTGACCGGTTTTCGGCCGCGAGTTGAATGCCACTGGTCTGTTCGATAGCACGCGCTGTGCGGCGGTGTTTCCAACGAGTACGACCCGGATATTCCGGGCCTCATTCTTTGAGGTGCAATCATGGCTGACGATACGCTGTTTCAGGGAGGCACGGCCCCAACCGACCCTACCCGCAAAGTCCCCGGCACGGATGAACCGACGCTGGCCGATCACGAGATGCCGCCGGGCGTGATGCCCGGACGCGACCCGTTGAGCGATGCCGACCGGCCGGAGGACTGGAAGGATCCGTCGTCCGATGAAGACATACCGCCGGCTGATGAGCCGACTCCGCTGTCCGATGACAGGCGTTGAACAAAACCCGGCTGAATGGCCGGGTTTTTTTGGTGCTTCTAAATCGTGCCGAGATCGCGCATCAACAACCCGAAGCGCAAATCCACCGCATCCGGAATCGGCAGGTACACCGTGTGCCCGTCACCCGGCGCCACGTCGATGGCTTCGCCTTTAAGGTTCTGCAATTCGTGCAGATCAAAATGGAAGTTGCCCTTGGGCGTCATCAGTTCCAGATGATCGCCCAGGGCAAAGCGGTTCTTCACTTTCACCTCGGCCAGCCGATCCCGGCGCTCGCCGGTCAGCTCGCCCACAAACTGCTGACGCTCCGACACCGAGCTGCCGTTCTGGTAGTTCTGGTATTCGTCATGTACATGGCGGCGCAGGAAGCCTTCCGTGTAACCGCGCTGGGCGAGGGATTCCAGATCGGTCATCAGGCTGCGGTCGAATTCGCGACCGGCCACCGCATCGTCGATGGCGCGGCGATAGACCTGGGTGGTGCGTGCGCAATAGAAGTGCGATTTGGTCCGGCCTTCGATCTTCAGTGAGTGCACGCCCATGCGGGTCAGTCGCTCGACGTGCTGCACCGCACGCAGGTCCTTGGCGTTCATGATGTAGGTGCCGTGCTCGTCTTCGAATGCCGGCATCAGCTCGCCGGGGCGATTGGCTTCCTGCAAAAGGAACACTTGATCGGTAGGGGCGCCGAGGCCGAGGGTCGGTTGCGGTTCGAAGGTCTGCACGATTTCGCCGAGCTGGTTTTCGGTCGCTTCCTGCGCCGAGTATTTCCAGCGGCAGGCGTTGGTGCAGGTGCCTTGATTGGCGTCGCGCTTGTTCATGTAACCCGAGAGCAGGCAGCGGCCGGAATAGGCCATGCACAGCGCACCGTGGACGAACACTTCCAGTTCCATGCCCGGCACTTGCTCGCGGATTTCGCCGATCTCTTCCAGCGACAGTTCGCGGGACAGGATGATCCGGCTCAGTCCCTGTTGTTGCCAGAATTCGACGCTCGCCCAGTTCACCGTGTTGGCCTGCACTGAAAGGTGAATCGGCATCTGTGGAAAGTGCCGGCGTACCAGCATGATCAGGCCCGGGTCGGACATGATCAGCGCGTCTGGCGCCATCTCGATCACCGGCGCCAGATCCTTGAGGAAGGTCTTCAGTTTGGCGTTGTGTGGCGCAATGTTGACCACCACGTAGAAGCGCTTGCCCTGAGCCTGGGCTTCACGAATACCGAGCGCGAGGTTGGCGTGATCGAACTCGTTGTTGCGCACCCGTAGGCTGTAGCGCGGCTGGCCGGCATACACCGCATCGGCCCCGTAGGCGAAGGCGTAACGCATGTTTTTCAGGGTGCCGGCGGGGGCGAGCAGTTCGGGGGTGAAGGAGGTCGTCATGGCGGCGTCGGTCGCAAAAGCGCGGCAGGGTAGAGCAGTTGCGCCGAGGGTTTATTGATCTGGATCTATGCTCCATGAAGAAACAGGGCACTCGTGCTGACGCTGGCTGACTAAACGGGACGGGCGCGGGTGGCGCCTGACTGACCTGGACCGGACATGAACCAAAAGAGTCTGCAATTCAAATCCCTCACCGTGCTGCTGTTGCTGGTGACGGTCGCGTTTATCTGGATCCTGCTGCCGTTCTACGGCGCGGTGTTCTGGGCGGTGATTCTCGGCATCCTGTTCGCACCGATGCAACGTCAGCTGCAATTGAAATTTGGCTGGCAACGCAACCTGACGTCACTGTGTACCTTGAGTATCTGCCTGGTGATCGCGATCTTGCCGGTGATTGTCATCAGCGTGCTGCTGGTGCAGGAAGGGGCGACGCTTTACGACAATATCGAAAGCGGCAAGCTCGATATCGGCGCCTATCTGGCGCAGTTCAAGCACAGCCTGCCGCCGTACTTTCAGCATTTGCTCGACCGCTTCGGCATGGGCGAACTCAACGCCTTGCGCGAGAAAATCGTCAAGGCTGCGATGCAGGGCAGCCAGGTGCTGGCGACTCAGGCGTTCAGTTTCGGCCAGGGCACTTTCGAGTTCGTGGTGAGTTTCTTCATCATGTTGTACTTGCTGTTTTTCTTCCTGCGCGATGGTGCCGAACTGGCGCGCAAGGTGCGCACGGCGGTGCCGCTGGAGGAGCATCACAAGCGTCGGTTACAGCTGAAATTCAACCGCGTGGTGCGCGCCACGGTGAAGGGCAATCTGCTGGTGGCGATTACGCAAGGTGCGCTGGGCGGGGCGATTTTCTGGTTTCTCGATATTCCCAGCGCGTTGCTCTGGGCGGTGCTGATGGCGTTTCTGTCGTTGCTGCCGGCGGTGGGGGCGGGGATTGTCTGGGCGCCGGTTGCGGTGTACTTCCTGCTCAGCGGAATGATCTGGCAGGGGGTGGTGCTGGGGTTGTTCGGGGTGTTCGTGATCGGTCTGGTGGATAACGTGCTGCGTCCGGTGCTGGTAGGCAAGGACACCCGCATGCCGGACTACATGATCCTGATCTCGACCCTGGGCGGGATGGCAGTGTTCGGTCTGAACGGTTTTGTGATCGGGCCGCTGATTGCGGCGCTGTTCATGTCGAGCTGGGCGCTGTTCATCGAAAGCAAACCGAAAGTGCAGTTGCCTTAAGCCTTGAACGGGCCGTTGAGCAATTGTTGCGACAGCGCCTGTGCCGCCGGAAAGGACGTGAGCGGGCCGCTGACCGGCTCGCCGTCGCGTACCAGATACCAGCAGGCGAGCAGGCCCAGCTCTCTGAGCGATGCGGGAACGGCGCTACCGATAACGGACATGATTTGAACCTGAGCCATGAAAAGTACCTCCATCAATCTGTGGAGCTACCTTAGGGAATTGGCCGTTTCAGGGACAATCAACGCTTTCGATAGTGGTCATTGACGCCAGTGAGTGCTGGCTCAATCCACCACTTGATCGAGCATGTGCACGATCTCGTGTTCGTTGAGAAAACCCTTGCGCACCAGGTTTTCCGCCAGCAGCGAGAGAAATTTCGCCGTGCGGTGGCCTTCCAGGTGCTTGAGTTCGGTCAGGGCGTTGTAGACCTTGCTCGAAGTGCATAAACCGACGATGCGGTGCGGATTCTGTGTAGGCATTCAAGTCGTCCTTGTTGTTATCAACCTGTTGTATGCGGACGGATTCAGAGTGCGGTTCCGTCATGACAAATAGATGACCGTTTGTGTTTGCCCCCCGACGGTCGAGTCCATCATGCCGACTTTAGCGGTTCAAACTGTCCCCACAACGACCTTGGCGAGATTTTTTCAGACCTTGGCCGACGGACGGTCAGCTTTACCGGAGGCAATAAAAAGCCCCGCTATCAAGCGGGGCTTTGTGTACCGGTTACCAGCGCGGGCCACCGTAGTAGTGTGGCCGACCGTAATAACCGCGCGGCGGGCCGTAATAGACCGGGGCCGGTTGGACGTAGACCGGTTGCTGCACATAAACCGGGGCCGGCTGGTAGTAGACCGGTGGCGGCGGTTGCTGCACGTAGACCGGTGCCGGTTGAGCGTAAACAGGCTGTTGGACGTACACCGGCCGATCCTGGTTGATGAGCGCCGAGCCGATGATGGCCGAGCCGACGATCGCACCAAATACCGCCGGGCCCTGCCAGCCACCGCCGTGGGCTTCTGCCTGACCCGTGATCGCGAATGCACCAATCAACAAGGCCACGATGGGGAGTTTACGAATCATGATAATTCCTCGGTTCTTCGACCCGGCGTCCGGGCCTGCAACAGGCTCGGGATGGCGCGGGGATACTTCTAAGACAGCAACATTTTGAAAAACAGCACGGCCGCTAGGTAAATTTTGTGTAAGGTCTGTACCGGTTTGTTTACCGGATTTCCGGCATTGGCTGTGATGCCCGGAACAGACCGCCTTATGATCGTTCAGAACCCGATGGTCTGGCTAATCCCGTCCATCCGAAAGTGCATTCGAAGGAGCCTCCCATGCAGATGAACCCCAACAAAGACACCCAATTGTGCATGTCCCTGTCTGGGCGTCCCGGGAATTTCGGTCTGCGTTTTCATAACCATTTGTATGAACAACTGGGCCTGAATTTCTACTACAAGGCGTTCAGCAGTCAGGACCTGCCCGGTGCGGTCGGCGGGATCCGTGCGCTGGGGATTCGCGGTTGCGGCGTGTCGATGCCGTTCAAGGAAGCGAGCATTGCGCTGGTCGATGAGCTGGATGCCTCGGCGGCGGCGATCCAGTCGATCAACACCATCGTCAACACCAATGGCCATCTCAAGGCCTACAACACCGATTACATCGCCATCGCTCAGTTGCTGGAAACTCACGCGGTGCCGAAGGACACGACTTTCGCCCTGCGCGGCAGCGGCGGCATGGCCAAGGCTGTGGCCAGTGCCTTGCGCGATGGCGGTTACAAAAACGGTTTGATCGTCGCTCGTAATGAGCGTGCCGGGCGTGCGTTGGCGGATTCTCTGGGTTATCGCTGGCAGGCGGAGCTGGGCGATGAGCGCCCGCAGATGCTGGTGAACGTCACCCCGGTGGGCATGGACGGCGGTCCGGAGGCGGGTCAGCTTTCTTTTGAAGTGGATGTGATCAAGTCTGCCGACACCGTGTTCGATGTGGTGGCGATCCCTTCGGAAACCCCGTTGATCGTGCGCGGTCGCGCCGAAGGTAAAAAAGTGATCACCGGGCTGGAAGTGATCGCGATCCAGGCGCTGGAGCAGTTTGTGCTGTACACCGGCGTGCGACCGACGGTCGAGCAGTTCGATGCGGCGGTGGCGTTTGCCCGTAGCTGATGGAGCCTGAGCAACGGCATATCCGCCCGGATTTGCCGTTGCCTATACTGCCGGATCAGCAAGCACAGACTTGCCCATTACAAAAAGCCGAGGTTTGCATGCATCCGCCCATTCTCAACCTGAATGACGTCGAACTCGAACCACTCCCCGAATCATTGGCCCCCGAAGGCGAAACCGCCGGGCGTTATCAGCAACGGTTCGCCCGGGTCGGTCAACAATTGGGCGCGCAAAAGCTTGGATATCGCCTGTATGCGCTGCCCCCGGGCATGCGCGGCAGTCCGTTTCACAGTCATCGGGTCAATGAGGAAATGTTCTACGTGGTGGCCGGGGAAGGGGAGGTGCGCCTGGGTGCCGACCGTTTTCCGATCCGCGCCGGAGACGTGATCGCCTGCCCGCCGGGCGGCCCGGAAGCCGCGCATCAGATCATCAACACCAGCTCTCAAGAGCTGCGCTATCTGGCGGTCAGCACCCAGCAGCAACCGGAAATCTGCGAGTACCCGGACTCGAACAAATACGCGGTGATGGACAACTTCAGCATCGATGCAGAAGGCAATGCCTCGGGCTTCGTGGCGGTGGCGCGCCAGGCAGACGGGGTCGATTACTGGGACGGCGAATAACGCCGCCCCGGTGCGCTTATTCTTCGAGGCGAGCCAGACGCTCTTCCAGCGCTGCAATCCGCGCTTCCAGTTCTTCGATACGCTCCACTGACACACCGCTGGCAGCCCCGCGATCACTCGGGTTCTGGCGCGCCGCGATAATCGCCTCGATGTCCGCCGGATCGCCCAGCGCGTGGGTGTAGCGATCTTCGCGCTGACCGGCCTGGCGTGGAATCAACACCGCCAGCTCCCGGGCGATCAGGCGTTCCAGCTGATGCACCACTTGTTCGGCATCTTCGAACTCATGCATGCGACCGCTGCGGGTCAGCAGTTCGTTGACGGTCTGCGGGCCGCGCAGGAACATCAAACCGGTCAGAATCAACTGCGCCGGCACCAGTTCCAGCGCCTTGTCGACCTTGTGCTCCCAGCGGTCGGCGCGACTGCCCATCACCAGTTTGGCGAAACCGCGGCTTTCGAGGGTGCGCAGGCTCTGGCCGACCTGGCCCTGGGTCAGGTTCATCACCGGTTCCCGGCTGGTTTTCTGGTTGCAGGCCAGCACCAGCGCGTTGAGGGTCAACGGGTAGGTTTCCGGACTGGTGGCCTGTTTCTCGATCAACGAGCCCAGAATGCGGATTTCCGTGGCGTTGAGCCGTGGTTCGTCGGAGCGGGTTTCAAATTCTGTGGTCATCGCGCGTTCCCTCTGCAGTCGAAGGCGCCTAGCCTAATCCTTGCTGGATAAAAGACAAGCCGCGCCGCCGCGCGAGCATGGCTATAATCGCCCCCACGATTCACCCAGCCACCACGTGAGACTGCCATGACCATTTCCCTGTACGCCGCATCCGTCCCGGTTTTCCAACAAATGCTCAACGCCGTGAGCGATGTGCTGAAAAAGGCTGAAGCCCACGCCACCGAGAAAAACATCGACCCGAACGCCTTCCTGCAGGCGCGTCTGTACCCGGACATGTTCCCGCTGGTGCGTCAGGTGCAGATCGCCGTGGACTTCGCCAAAGGCGTTTCCTCGCGTCTGGCCGAAATCGAAATCCCGAAATATGACGACACCGAAACCACCTTCGCCGAGCTGCAAGCGCTGATCGCCAAGGTTCTGGCCTTCATCGGCGAGATCAAGCCAGAGCAGATCAATGGCAAGGAAGGCATCGAGATCGTGACTCGTCCGGGCACCCCGAAAGAGAAGCGCTTCAGTGGCCAGGCCTACCTGCTGAGCTACGGCTTGCCGCAGTTCTTCTTCCACGTTACCACCACCTACGCACTGCTGCGTCACAACGGTGTGGAAGTCGGCAAGCGCGATTACATGGGCGCGTTCTAAAACGTTCTGCAACAAAAAGCCCGCCAAGGTTTGCGTCTTGGCGGGCTTTTTGTTGCGCCGGGTTTTTACGCCGGGCGCTGGGCTTTTTGTTCTTCGCCCAGGCACGCGGCGGCGGTAAACAGCACGTCTGTGGAGGAGTTCAGCGCCGTTTCGGCCGAATCCTGCAGCACGCCGATGATGAAGCCGACCGCCACCACCTGCATGGCAATTTCGCTCGGGATGCCGAACAGGCTGCACGCCAGCGGGATCAGCAGCAGCGAGCCACCGGCCACGCCCGAGGCGCCACAGGCACAGATCGCGGCGACGACGCTGAGCAGGATCGCGGTCGGGATGTCCACGGCGATGCCCAGGGTGTGTACGGCCGCGAGGGTCAGCACGGTGATGGTGATCGCCGCGCCGGCCATGTTGATGGTGGCGCCGAGCGGGATCGATACCGAGTAGGTGTCTTCATGCAGGCCCAGGCGCTTGCTCAATTCCAGGTTGACCGGAATGTTCGCCGCCGAGCTGCGGGTGAAGAACGCGGTGATGCCGCTTTCGCGCAGGCACTGGAGTGTCAGTGGGTAAGGGTTGCGACGCAGCTTCCAGAACACGATCAGCGGATTCATCACCAGTGCCACGAACAGCATGCAGCCCAGCAATACCGCCAGCAGGTGCGCGTAACCGACCAGCGCGCCGAAACCGGAGGTGGCCAGGGTCGAGGCCACCAGGCCGAAAATACCCAACGGTGCGAAACGGATGACCACCCGGACAATCACCGTCACGCCATTGGACAGATCACCCAGCACTTCGCGGGTGGTATCACCGGCGTGCCGGATCGCCACGCCCATGCCGATCGCCCAGGCCAGAATGCCGATGAAGTTGGCGTTCATCAGTGCGCTCACCGGGTTGTCGACCACGCTCAGCAACAGGCTTTGCAGCACTTCACTGATGCCGCCCGGCGCGCTCACCGCGATGTTGTCGGTGGACAGCACCAGATGCGACGGGAACATCATGCTGGCAATCACCGCGACCACGGCGGCCGCGAAGGTGCCCAGCAGATACAGGAACAGAATCGGCCGGATGTGGGTTTCCTGGCCGTGCTTGTGGTTGGCGATCGAGGCCATGACCAGCACGAACACCAGGATCGGCGCCACGGCTTTCAACGCGGAGACGAAAACCTTGCCGATGAAGGCCGTGGCTTTGGCCGCTTCCGGCGCGAACAGCGCGAGCGCGATGCCGGCAATCAGGCCGATCAGGATCTGCGTGACCAGGCTGAGGCTTTTAAGACGTTGCAATAGAGAAGGGGATGAAGCGGTCATGAACGGCATCTCTGTTTTTTTATAGGGTGCAAGGTTGCGCAATCCGGGCGTTGAATCGGGGCAGGCCACAGACACGAACCGAAAGGACTGACGTGCCAGCCACGCCGTTAAACGGGTGGTTGAACAGGGTGTACGTTTTGCAGGGCGCGGACTTTATCACAGCGTCGCCCGGATCCTTCAGGCATGTGACGATCTGCCACCGGATCCCTCTGCAACTTAGACAGGTTTGTGCAAGTCACCCGGGAAACACTCTGTTAAGATTGCGCATCCTTATTTTCAAGTTCTGCCGGCGGGCCCTCGGGTCAGCGCTGGTGTCGTCGTTTTGCTGGAGTTCCTCATGCTGTTGCCCATCCTTCTGTTGTCTGCCGCCGGGTTCACGGTGCTGACCACGGAGTTCGTCATCGTCGGCCTGCTGCCGGCGATTGCCCGCGACCTGGCTGTCACCATCCCGCAGGCCGGGTTGCTGGTGACTCTATTCGCTTTCACCGTGGCGATGTTCGGTCCTTTCTTGACGGCATATTTCGCCCGCTTCGAGCGCCGCAAACTGTTCATCACCATTCTGATCATGTTTGGTCTGGCCAATACCGTGGCGGCATTGGCGCCGAACATCTGGGTCATGGCTATTGCCCGGTTGATCCCGGCGCTGGGGCTGCCGGTGTTCTGGGCGCTGGCCAGCGAAACGGCGGTGGACATCGTCGGCCCGGACTTCGCCGGTCGTGCGATCGCCAAGATCGGCTTCGGCATCGTCTGCGCCACCGTGTTCGGGATTCCGGTCGGCACGCTGATTTCCGATGCGTTCGGCTGGCGCAGTGCGTTCGCCATTTTGGCGGTGATCGCATTCGCCAAGGCGTTGCTGCTGTTTGTCTATTTGCCGAAAACCAGCCTGCACCAGCATCAGGTCAGTTTCGCTTCGCAGTTCAAGATCCTGCGCAGCCCGCTGATGCTCGGCCATGTGCTGCTGTCGATCCTGGTGTTCAGCGGCATGTTCACCGCCTACACCTATCTGGCGGACATTCTCGAACGTCTGGCCGGCTTCAATGGCACCGTGGTCGGCTGGTGCCTGATGGGCTTTGGTGCGGTCGGTCTGATCGGCAACTCGCTGGGCGGTCGTGCGGTGGATCGCCATCCGCTGATGGCTTCGGTGATGTTCTGCGCGTTCATGATCCCGGGGATGGTGGCGCTGGTACCGAACATCAATTCGTCGCTGGGGCTGGCGGCGGCGATGGGCATCTGGGGCGTGACCCAGGCGGCGCTGTTTCTGGTCAGCCACGTGCGCTTGATGAAAGCCGCACCGGAAGCGCCGGCCTTTGCCGCGTCGCTGAACATTGCCGGGGCCAACCTCGGGATTGGTCTGGGCGCGATCATTGGCGGTCGAGTGATCGACAGCGCTGGCCTGGGTTTTGTGGGCTTCGCCGCTGCCGGGTTCATTCTGCTGTCGATTTTCCTCGCCATGGTGCTGATGGTGCTCAAGCCGCGCGACGTCTGCGCACCGGCTTAAAACGCTGTAAACAGCTCGCGTCGGGCACCTTCGGTAATCGCTTTGATGCCGGGGTGCTTGACCTTGCGCTCCACCGAGATCGCGTAGAACGACTCGCTCACCGCATCGGTCTGGCCGATCAACTCGACGCCGTACTGGCGCTTCACCTCATCGGCAATCACGCTCGGACCGATGAAAATCCCGCTGCCGGACTGCCCGAACGCCTGCATCAAGGCGCTGTCATCGAACTCCCCGACAATCCTTGGCTGAATCTGCTGTTCGGCGAACCAGCGCTGTAGACGGCTGCGCACCACGGTTTCCGCGCCGGGGATCAACAACGGTGCGCCGTGCAGGCTGTGCGGGAAATCCTGACCGTATTGCGCTGCCAGTTCGGCGGTGGCGAAAAAACTGATCCCGCATTCCCCGAGTTTCTGGCTGTAGCCCTTGATGTCCAGGTGCGAGGGCATCGGGCTGTCGGAGATCACCAGATCCAGACGCTGGATCGCCAGATCCGCCAGTAATCGCTCGAGTTTGTCTTCGCGGCAGGTGATGCGCAGTGGCTCGCTCAATTCCATGGTCGGCGCGATCAAACGGTAGACGATGGATTTGGGCACCACATCCGCCACGCCGACCCGGAACAGGATCTGCTGTTCATTGGGCTGGGCGCGCAGCATCAGCTCAAGTTCGCCGCCGAGCTGGAACATCTGTTCGGCGTAGGGCAGGGCCTGGCGCCCGGCTTCGGTCAGCTCAAGCTGCCGGCCAACCCGTTGAAACAACTCGATGCCGTAGGTCTGTTCGAGCAGGGAAATCTGCCCGCTGATGGTCTGCGGCGTAAGGTTCAGTTGCTCGCAGGCGCGCACGATGCTGCCGGTCTTGGCCACCACCCAGAAGTAGTGCAGTTGTCGGTAATTGAGCATGGGTTCGGTCCGTCAAATACAGTTCGTATAAATCGAAGTATAGCCGCTAAAAATACGAATTTTCCTGAAGTGTTTGTCTCCCTAGAATGCCCAGCCATCGACGGCCGGTCTGTACGGCGCTGTCAGTTCTATCGAGGGAAGCATCATGAAACTAAAAACTACGGCGCTGTTGATCGCGTCTTTACTGGTACTGGCCGGTTGCGACCAGGCCGAAAAGAGCGCCCAGCAACTGATGGGGCAGGCGGCCGAAGCGGCCAAGCAAGCCATCGACGACACGCACAAAGCCGCCGAAGAGGCGCTCAGTGATGCCACCGGCAATCTGATCAGCAAGAAAGAACCGAAAGACGACGAAGAAAAATCCGAATCGTCCTCCCAGGAAATCTAAACCGTCTTACACAGAGTCAGGACTGACCCATGGAATATCTGTTAGAACTCGCCGCCAGCCCGACCGCCTGGGTTGCTTTGGCCACGTTGGTGGTGATGGAAATCGTGCTCGGCATCGATAACCTGATCTTTATCTCGATCCTGACCAACAAGCTGCCCGAGCAGTACCGGCAGAAGGCCCGTCGTCTGGGGATCGGCATGGCGCTGATCATGCGTCTGGCCCTGTTGAGCACCATCGCGTTCATCGTTCAGTTGACCGCGCCGGTCATCGAGATCCTCGGCCAGGCGTTCTCCTGGAAGGACATGATCCTGATCGCCGGTGGTCTGTTCCTGGTGTGGAAGGCGACGACCGAGATCCATCACAGCATGGACCCGGCGCCGGAAGATCCGAAGACCGCCACGTCGACGGTGACTTTGGGCTTCGCCGCTGCCATCGGGCAGATCCTGATGCTGGACATGGTGTTCTCGATCGACAGCATCATTACCGCTGTCGGCATGACTGAGCACTTGCCGATCATGGTGATCGCGGTGGTGGTTTCGGTGCTGGTGATGCTGTTTGCGGCTGATCCGCTGGCCAAGTTCATCAACGATAACCCGACGGTGGTGATGCTGGCTCTGGGCTTCCTGATCATGATCGGCATGACGCTGATCGCCGAAGGCTTCGGCGCCCTTGTACCGAAAGGTTATGTGTATGCCGCCATGGCGTTCTCGGCTGCGATTGAAGTGCTGAACATGATGTCGCGCCGCGCCAAGCAGAAGAAATTGACTGCCGAAGCGTAAACGCTGGAAACCAAAGGCCGCCTGAACTCGCGAGAGTCCAGGCGGCCTTTTTGTTTGTGTCGGTTGCGGAAAATCAGTGCGCGGTGGCGTGACGGGCGTCGTGTTTCTCGATCTTCCTGGTCGGAGCCGGTTGTACCGGGTGGTGATGGCGGCGGGAAATCCGCAACACGCCCCACAGCATGGCGGCGGCAACGGCCAGCCAGCCGGCAATCAGCATTACGATGGTCATGGTCAGGCTCATCTGTGCCTCCTCTTTGCCCTGCGTCGGGCGCTCTTTCTTTGGCTCTTGTCTGAGTGACAGTCTAGTCGCTGGCGTGTTTCAAGCTATTGACCAAAGGTCGGTGGTGACCAATCAGTTCGCTCTATGCAGCCGATGCATCTGCCGCTTTGGGCTATACCGCAGCGTGGCGCCGTCCTATGATCCTCGACCAAGCCGGAACACGATGACCGGTAACTGATCAAGAGAGTGACGATGGTGCAGCTATTTTCCCGGATTCGCGCGGCGCTGCTGGTGGCCGGTTGCGTGACAGCTTTGGTGGGGTGTGCGGGCAGTGTGGCACCGGAGGTCAAGCGCCTGCCGGAGCGGGTCGAGCTCAGCGGCACGTTCTATCGCGGTGAGGCCAATCAGAGCGGGCCGCAAGTGCTGGCCAGCCTGTTGTCGCAGCAGGGCATCGTGATCACGCCGGGTCTGCTGGAAAAACCTCTGCACCTGCCGGGCGCCGAGGACAAGTTGCAACAGAATCTTCAGAGCCTGGCGCGCGAGTACGGCATGGTCGTGTATCCGCTGGACAGCAACTTGCCGGCGCTACTGACTCAGGTGGCGGCCGGGTATCCGGTGATGGTGCGTTTCAGTGAGGGTTCGGCGTTTTGGGCGGAACCGCGTTACGCGATCCTGTCCGGTTACGATCGACTGAAGCAGAAGGTGCTGCTGCGTGCCGGAATGAATCGCCGTGAATTGATGAGCTTCAGTTCGTTCGAGTCGGCCCTCGAAAAATCCGGTGGCTGGGCGGTGTTGATCCAGAAACCGACGCAGATTCCGGCAGCGGTCGATCAACAGCGCTGGCTCAAGGCTGCCGACGCGCTGGCCCAGGCCGGACAGGAGCGGGAAGCGGCGCAGGCGAGGAAGGCGCTGGCGCAGCACTGAGGTTCCGTTCGTCGCTTGTCGGGCACCCTCGTGGATCACGCGTTTCTGAACTGTAGCGTCCGGTATTTTCCGGCCGGTTCAGGAGGCGAGCATGGCAATTCCAAATTCACCCAGCGGACCCCATTCTTCCGAGCATGGCGGTGGCGACGATCTGGGCTTCGATCCGGACTCGCCTGATCTGGACGATCCGCAAGTCGATCCCATTGGCCCGGCGAAGGCGCCGAAGGATGTACGGCCGGACGATGATCCCAAGCGTCCGGCCAAGCCTTATGATCCCTTGGCTGATCTCAAGCCTTGAAGCGAGGTGCGTATGAGTACCGATTCGAGTTTCGACGACCACAAACCTGACAGCGTGCCCACTACGCCTGAGCCGGAAGTTGATCCGGTTCTGGATCCGGACAGCCCGCTGCGCGATCCGCTGGCGCGTCCAGCGGTGGTCGCGCCAGAGCATTCGCGAGACCCGAGTGCCGGTGACGGCATTCCCGATGACGACAAGATGCCGTTGCCCAACGACTGACTGCATAAATGAAAAAGCCCCGACGATTCGGGGCTTTTTCATGGGGGACGGATTACTTGGAGGCTTCGATCACGCCGCTCTGGCGACTCTTGAGGTTTTTGTCGGCCTTGTATTGCTGAGCCACCGCTGGAACGTTGGCGCTCTTGCCGGTTTCCACCCAGCTGCGAATGCGGCTGGCATCGGCGAAGTGAGTGTATTTGCCGAATGCGTCGAGAATCACCAGGGCAACCGGGCGGTTGGCCATGCGGGTCACCAGCACCAGGCAATGACCGGCAGGATTGGTGAAGCCGGTTTTAGTGATGCGGATATCCCAGTCGGCCTTGTTGACCAGGTGATCGGTGTTACGGAACCCCAGGGTGTAATTGGGTTTGCGGAACGAGACCGTCTTTTCCTTGGTGGTGGTCAGCTCGATGAGCAGCGGCTGTTTGTGCGCAGCCACCAGCAACTTGCTCAGGTCGCGGGCGGTGGAAACGTTGCGCTCGGACAGGCCGGTAGGTTCCACAAAGTGCGTGCTGGTCATGCCCAGCGCCTTGGCCTTGGCGTTCATCGCGGCGATGAATGCCGCGTAACCGCCCGGATAGTGGTGAGCCAGGCTGGCGGCAGCGCGGTTTTCCGAGGACATCAGGGCAATCAGCAACATCTCTCGACGGGGCAGCTCGCTTCGCAGTTTGACGCGAGAAAACACACCTTTCATTTCCGGGGTATGGCTGATGTCGACGTCAATCCATTCGTCCATGTTCTGGTGCGCTTCGACCACTACCAAACCGGTCATCAACTTGCTCACGGAGGCGATGGGCACCACCACGTCCGGGTTGCTGGAATAAATGACTTTGTTGGTCTGCAGATCCATCAGCAGGGCGCTGCCGGAGGCGATCTTCAATTGCGAAGCGTCTCGAGGGGCGGCGGTGGTTTCGGCGGCGTTGACCGTTGGCGTGAGGAGCGTGCCTGAAAATGCAAAAACCAGGCTCAGGATGGACAGACGAATATTCACGCGGGCGAACTCATGAAGGTTGGAAATGCCGTATTTTGTAACGGCCTGTGTCGTAAAAACGACGCATTTTAGGAGTATGGCTGAAGAACTGTCGATGGTTGTTTGAAGGGCATGAAAAAGTCGTGAAAAGCCCTGTAAAAATAGGGGTTTCCGGCGAACGGTAAAGGTTTTTTCGAGGGCATGAAAAACCCCGCACAGGGCGGGGTTCTCGAGGTGCGGAAAACGCGACTCAGGCGTGCAGGGTTTCTGCTGCGTAGAGAGTGTTTTCCAGCAGGCAGGCGCGGGTCATCGGACCGACGCCGCCCGGGACCGGAGTGATCCAGCCGGCGCGGGGCAGGGCGGTTTCGTACACGACATCACCGACCAGTTTGCCGTCGTCCTGACGGTTGATGCCGACGTCGATCACGATCGCGCCTTCCTTGATCCACTCGCCCTTGACCAGGCCCGGCTTGCCGGCGGCCACGACTACTAGATCAGCACGGCCGACGTGGCCGGCCAGATCCTTGGTGAAGCGGTGGGTCACGGTCACGGTGCAGCCGGCCAGCAACAGTTCCATCGCCATCGGGCGACCGACGATGTTGGACGCGCCGACAACGACTGCGTCCATCCCGTACAGATCGGCACCGGTGCTTTCCAGCAGGGTCATGATGCCCTTTGGAGTGCACGGACGCAGCAGCGGAATGCGCTGGGCCAGGCGGCCGACGTTATAAGGATGGAAACCGTCGACGTCCTTGTCCGGGCGGATGCGCTCCAGCAGTTTGGAGGCGTCCAGGTGCTCTGGCAGGGGAAGTTGAAGCAGAACGCCGTCGATTGCCGGGTCGTCGTTCAGTCGATCGATCAGATCGGTCAGCGCTTCTTGAGTGGTTTCGGAAGGCAGGTCGTAGGCTTGAGAGAGGAAGCCGACCTCTTCACAGTCTTTACGCTTGTGCGAGACATAAACCTGAGAGGCAGGATCGCTGCCGACCAGGATCACCGCGAGGCCGGGAGTGCGCAAGCCTTGCTCGCGACGTTCGGCTACCCGTTGGGCGATCTGCTGGCGCAGGCTGGCGGCGATTGATTTGCCGTCGATTAGTTGTGCAGTCATTGCGCGTGATTAACCATCGAGAGGGGAAAAAAAGAGAACGCATTCTCGCATGTCAAACGGTGAGGGCAAAGGCGCTTGGTCAGCAAATTCCCCTAAGCCCTTTAATTAAATGAATTTTTTTCAAAAAGGATTTGACGACCTTCGGGTCGCTCTATACTATTCGTCGCACTTGTCGGGCACAGCCTAGCACTGGTTAAGAAGGTCGAACGAAATTACGGTTTCGAACGACTGGAAAGCACTTAGTTTGTAGTCCTCCAAGGGTACAGCTAACAAGGCGCCCGTAGCTCAGCTGGATAGAGCATCCGCCTTCTAAGCGGATGGTCGCAGGTTCGAGTCCTGCCGGGTGCGCCATTAGGCAGCATTGGCACAAGTAACGCGATATGGTGGGCGTAGCTCAGTTGGTAGAGCACGGGATTGTGACTCCCGTTGTCGTGGGTTCGATCCCCATCGTCCACCCCATATTTCGAAAGGCGCCAGATGTAACAGTCTGGCGCCTTTGCTTTAAAAAGCTTCATCCGCGGATGTGGTGGAATTGGTAGACACACTGGATTTAGGTTCCAGCGCCGCGAGGCGTAAGAGTTCGAGTCTCTTCATCCGCACCAATCAAAGCTTCATTCATGCCGTTGGCCGGGTGAAGTTCTACAAAGAAGTTGTTTGGCTTCTTTGGCACGCAATATGGTGGGCGTAGCTCAGTTGGTAGAGCACGGGATTGTGACTCCCGTTGTCGTGGGTTCGATCCCCATCGTCCACCCCATATTCCGAAAGGCGCCAGATTTAACAGTCTGGCGCCTTTTTTGTTTTACGGTTTCGGATTTTGGCGGCTGCAGGTTTCGGGTCGCAGGGCAGGGTGCTTCGTCGTATAAATGCTGCTCGATGATGCTGCGCTGCCCGCCAACCTTGCTTGCGAGGTCGGCTGTCAGGGAGATGATTCAACCGCCTCTATATATAGAAGAGGTTGGCGCAGAGCCCTGGCTTGAATTGGCTGTATTTGCTAACAGGGCGAGGCGCAACCGTTTGTCTCCGCCTTCAAATGGCCTGCTGTTTTTTTACCCGTTTTCAGTAGGGTGACTTCTTGAGTTTGACCTACTAGAATGCTTGCCCTTGATTCTTGGGTCGGAAACGGCCGGCTAACGTCTGTGCAACGAGGAATATCCATGCAAGTTTCTGTTGAAAATACTACTGCTCTTGAGCGCCGCATGAGCATCACCGTGCCGGCTGAGCAGATTGAGAGCCAGGTCAACAAGCGTCTGCAGCAGACTGCCCAGAAAGCCAAAATTGCTGGCTTCCGTCCAGGCAAAGTGCCAATGAGCGAAATCAAACGTCGTTTCGGTGCTGACGCACGTCAGGAAGCGATCGGCGACGTGATTCAAAAATCTTTCTACGAAGCTGTGGTTGAGCAGAAGCTGAACCCGGCCGGTTCGCCATCGATCGAGCCTAAGTCGCTCGAAGCTGGCAAGGACCTGGAATACGTAGCCGTATTCGAAGTGTTCCCTGAGTTCACCGTTGCCGGCTTCGAAGGCATCACCGTCGAGCGTCTGAGCGCTGACGTGGCTGACGCCGATCTGGACAAGATGCTGGACATCCTGCGCAAGCAGAACACCCGTTTCGAAGTGGCCGATCGCGCTGCCCAGAACGAAGACCAGCTGAACATCGATTTCGTTGGCAAGGTTGACGGCGAAGTATTCGCTGGCGGTTCCGCCAAGGGCACTCAGCTGGTACTGGGTTCCGGCCGCATGATCCCTGGCTTCGAAGAAGGCCTGGTCGGCGCTAAAGCCGGCGAAGAGCGCGTTCTGAACCTGACCTTCCCAGAGGACTATCAGAACCTGGACCTGGCTGGCAAAACCGCCGAGTTCACCGTGACTGTAAACACCGTTTCCGAGCCAAAACTGCCTGAGCTGAACGAAGAGTTCTTCGCTCAATTCGGCATCAAGGAAAGCGGCATCGACGGTTTCCGCACCGAAGTTCGCAAGAACATGGAGCGTGAACTGCGTCAGGCGATCAAATCCAAGGTCAAGAATCAGGTAATGGACGGTCTGCTGGCCACCAACCCGATCGAAGTACCTAAGGCTCTGCTGTCCAACGAAGTTGACCGTCTGCGCGTGCAGGCTGTTCAGCAGTTCGGCGGCAACATCAAGCCAGACCAACTGCCGGCCGAGCTGTTCGAAGAGCAAGCCAAGCGTCGCGTTGTACTGGGTCTGATCGTGGCTGAAGTGGTCAAGCAGTTCGACCTGAAGCCAGACGAAGCCCGCGTTCGCGAAATGATTCAGGAAATGGCTTCGGCTTACCAAGAGCCTGAGCAGGTCGTGTCCTGGTACTACAAGAACGAGCAGCAACTGAACGAAGTCCGTTCGGTTGTGCTGGAAGAACAAGTTGTGGATACTGTTCTGCAGAAAGCTAGCGTGACCGACAAATCGGTCTCTTACGAAGAAGCGGTCAAGCCGGTAGAAGCTCCAAAAGCCGACTGATTGTTTTTGCGTTAGAAGCACACACCATAAGCCAGCCTTCGAGCTGGCTTATGCGTATTCAAGACATGACTATTTGGGAGTGACTGCAGAGCATGTTCCGTAATTCCTATATTCAGCAGAACTCTGATATCCAGGCCGCCGGCGGCCTGGTCCCGATGGTTGTCGAGCAATCTGCTCGTGGCGAGCGCGCCTATGACATCTACTCGCGTCTTCTCAAGGAGCGAGTGATCTTTCTGGTAGGTCCTGTAGAGGACTACATGGCCAACCTGATTTGCGCGCAATTGCTGTTCCTTGAAGCGGAAAACCCGGACAAGGACATCCATCTTTATATCAACTCCCCGGGCGGTTCGGTGACAGCGGGCATGTCGATCTACGACACCATGCAGTTCATCAAGCCAAACGTATCGACTACCTGTATCGGTCAGGCGTGCAGCATGGGCGCGTTCCTGCTGACGGCCGGTGCACCTGGCAAGCGTTTCTGCCTGCCTAACTCGCGCGTGATGATTCACCAGCCACTGGGCGGTTTCCAGGGCCAGGCATCGGACATCGAAATCCATGCCAAGGAAATCCTCTTCATCCGCGAGCGTCTGAACACGCTGATGGCCAAGCACAGCGGTCGTACGCTTGAAGAAATCGAACGCGACACCAACCGCGACAACTTCATGAGTGCAGAAGCTGCGAAGGAATACGGTCTGATCGACGAAGTGATCAACCAGCGCCCAGCTTAAAAATAAGCAGCTCAAAATAGGCTTGGTCGGCGCGTCTGATCAGCGGCGGGCTTGAAAAAGCCCGCAATAGCCTTCATCTTGTGTTGCAAGCCTATCGGATTTGGATCGAACGAATGACTGACACCCGCAACGGCGAGGACAACGGCAAGCTGCTCTATTGCTCCTTCTGTGGCAAAAGCCAGCATGAAGTGCGCAAATTGATTGCCGGCCCCTCGGTCTTTATCTGCGACGAGTGCGTCGACCTGTGCAATGACATCATCCGCGAGGAGGTGCAGGAAGCACAGGCCGAAAGCAGCGCGCATAAATTGCCTTCGCCTAAAGAAATCAGCGGCATCCTTGATCAGTATGTAATTGGTCAGGAACGTGCCAAAAAGGTTCTGGCGGTAGCGGTGTACAACCACTACAAGCGTCTGAACCAGCGTGACAAAAAGGCTGACGACGTCGAACTCGGCAAGAGCAACATCCTGCTGATCGGCCCGACCGGCTCCGGTAAAACCCTGCTGGCCGAAACCCTGGCCCGCTTGCTGAACGTTCCGTTCACCATCGCCGACGCAACCACCCTCACCGAGGCGGGTTACGTAGGTGAAGACGTCGAGAACATCATTCAGAAGCTGCTGCAGAAGTGCGATTACGACGTAGAGAAAGCCCAGATGGGTATTGTCTACATCGACGAAATCGACAAGATTTCGCGCAAGTCCGACAACCCGTCGATCACCCGGGACGTTTCCGGTGAAGGCGTGCAGCAGGCCTTGCTCAAACTGATCGAAGGCACGGTCGCTTCCGTTCCGCCGCAAGGTGGCCGCAAGCATCCGCAGCAGGAATTCCTTCAGGTTGATACCCGTAACATCCTGTTCATCTGCGGTGGCGCGTTCTCCGGTCTGGAGAAGGTCATTCAGAACCGTTCCACCAAGGGCGGCATCGGTTTCAACGCAGAAGTGCGCAGCAAGGAAGAAGGAAAGAAAGTCGGTGAATCCCTGCGTGAAGTCGAGCCTGACGATCTGGTCAAGTTCGGTCTGATCCCGGAATTCGTCGGTCGTCTGCCGGTCCTGGCGACGCTGGACGAGCTGGATGAGGCTGCTTTGATGCAGATTCTCACCGAGCCGAAGAATGCCCTGACCAAACAGTATGCCAAGCTGTTCGAGATGGAAGGCGTGGATCTGGAATTCCGTTCCGACGCGCTGAAATCGGTCGCCAAGCGTGCTCTGGAACGTAAAACCGGTGCCCGTGGCCTGCGTTCGATTCTCGAAGGTGTGCTGCTCGACACGATGTATGAAATCCCCTCGCAATCCGAGGTGAGCAAAGTCGTGATCGATGAAAGCGTGATCGAAGGCAAGTCCAAGCCACTGTATATCTACGAAAACAGTGAGCCGGCTGCCAAGGCTGCACCGGACGCGTAAGCGCCCGGTCTGCCGGAACAAAGAAGGGGCCTTCGGGCCTCTTTTTTTTTATGTCGTTTTTTACATCCCCTTTGCGCTTGTTTTTTTTCAAGTCAGCCCCCATCTTGGTTTCAAGCTTAATTCCATCTGATTACGGCCATATGGCCGCCGTAGAGGCGAAATCATGAAGACCACCATCGAATTGCCTCTCCTGCCATTGCGTGATGTCGTTGTGTATCCGCACATGGTTATCCCGCTGTTCGTGGGGCGCGAGAAATCCATCGAAGCCCTCGAGGCCGCGATGACGGGCGACAAGCAGATCCTGCTGTTGGCCCAGAGAAACCCGGCTGACGATGATCCCGGTGAAGAAGCTCTCTATCGCGTAGGTACCATCGCCACTGTTCTGCAGTTGCTGAAGCTGCCGGACGGCACCGTCAAGGTTCTGGTCGAAGGCGAGCAGCGTGGCGCTGTCGAGCGCTTCAGCGAAGTCGATGGCCACTGCCGTGCCGAAGTCTCGTTGATCGACGAAGTCGACGCCGCCGAGCGCGAATCCGAAGTGTTCGTGCGCAGTCTGCTGTCGCAGTTCGAGCAATATGTGCAGCTGGGCAAGAAAGTCCCGGCTGAAGTCCTGTCGTCGCTCAACAGCATCGACGAGCCTGGCCGCCTGGTAGACACCATGGCCGCGCACATGGCGCTGAAGATCGAGCAGAAGCAGGAAATCCTCGAAATCATCGATTTGTCGGCACGGGTCGAGCACGTTCTGGCCTTGCTGGACGCCGAGATCGACCTGCTGCAAGTCGAAAAACGCATTCGTGGCCGCGTCAAAAAGCAAATGGAGCGCAGTCAGCGCGAGTACTACCTGAATGAGCAGATGAAGGCCATTCAGAAAGAGCTCGGCGACAGCGACGAAGGCCACAACGAAATCGAAGACCTGAAAAAGCGTATCGACGCTGCCGGTCTGCCAAAAGATGCCCTGGCCAAGGCCACTGCCGAGCTGAACAAGCTCAAGCAAATGTCGCCGATGTCCGCCGAAGCCACCGTAGTGCGCTCGTACATCGACTGGCTGGTTCAGGTGCCGTGGAAGGCGCAGAGCAAGGTGCGTCTGGACCTGGCCCGTGCCGAAGACATTCTCGACGCCGATCACTACGGCCTGGAAGAGGTCAAGGAACGCATCCTTGAATACCTCGCCGTGCAAAAACGCGTGAAGAAAATCCGTGGTCCGGTGTTGTGCCTGGTCGGTCCTCCGGGCGTGGGTAAAACCTCGCTGGCCGAGTCGATCGCCCATGCCACCAACCGCAAATTCGTGCGCATGGCCCTCGGTGGCGTGCGTGATGAAGCGGAAATTCGTGGTCACCGTCGGACTTACATCGGTTCGATGCCAGGAAGATTGATTCAAAAGATGACAAAAGTGGGCGTCCGAAACCCGCTGTTCCTGCTCGATGAAATCGACAAAATGGGCAGCGACATGCGTGGCGACCCAGCGTCGGCGTTGCTGGAAGTGCTTGATCCGGAGCAGAACCACAACTTCAACGACCACTACCTGGAAGTCGATTACGACCTCTCGGACGTGATGTTCCTGTGCACCTCGAACTCGATGAACATTCCGCCGGCGCTGCTGGACCGGATGGAAGTGATCCGTCTGCCGGGTTACACCGAAGACGAGAAGATCAATATCGCGGTCAAGTACCTGTCGCCGAAGCAGATTGCAGCCAACGGCCTGAAGAAGGGCGAGCTGGAATTCGACGAAGAAGCGATCCGCGACATCATCCGTTACTACACCCGCGAAGCCGGTGTGCGTGGCCTCGAGCGGCAGATTGCCAAGGTCTGCCGCAAGGCGGTCAAAGAGCACGCGCTGGAAAAACGCTTCTCGGTAAAAGTGACAGCTGATCTGCTGGAGCATTTCCTCGGCGTTCGCAAGTTCCGCTACGGTCTGGCCGAGCAGCAGGATCAGATCGGTCAAGTGACCGGCCTGGCCTGGACTCAGGTGGGCGGCGAACTGCTGACCATCGAAGCCGCTGTGGTGCCGGGTAAAGGTCAATTGATCAAGACCGGTTCGCTGGGGGATGTAATGGTCGAATCGATCACTGCGGCCCTGACCGTGGTGCGCAGCCGTGCCAAGAGTCTGGGCATTCCCCTGGACTTCCACGAGAAGCGCGACACGCACATTCACATGCCGGAAGGCGCTACGCCGAAAGACGGCCCAAGCGCCGGTGTAGGCATGTGTACTGCGCTGGTGTCGGCGTTGACGGGCATTCCTGTGCGTGCCGATGTCGCCATGACCGGCGAGATCACCCTGCGTGGTCAAGTGCTCGCCATTGGTGGTCTGAAGGAAAAACTGCTGGCCGCTCACCGTGGCGGAATCAAGACAGTGATTATTCCGGAAGAGAACGTGCGCGATCTGAAGGAGATTCCTGACAATATCAAGCAGGATCTGCAGATCAAACCGGTTAAATGGATTGACGAGGTCCTGCAAATTGCGCTGCAATACGCGCCGGAGCCCTTGCCGGATGTGGCTCCGGAGATAGTTGCCAAGGACGAAAAACGTGAGTCTGACTCTAAGGAAAGAATTAGCACGCATTAATACGCTTTTGCCTGGGGGGCTTCCTTGACAGCTTTTTAGAGCCCTTGTTATAAAGCGGCTCTTAAGTGTCTGTAGGCCATTCAGCACTCGTTTTTGCTTTCACCAAAAAACTTAGAATCATACTCAAATAGATATAAGGGGACTTAGAGTGAACAAGTCGGAACTGATTGATGCTATCGCTGCATCCGCTGATATCCCGAAAGCTGCTGCTGGCCGTGCGCTGGACGCTGTAATCGAATCCGTCACTGGCGCTCTCAAGGCTGGCGACTCCGTTGTTCTGGTTGGCTTCGGTACTTTCTCCGTGACTGATCGTCCAGCTCGCATCGGTCGTAACCCACAGACCGGCAAGACTCTGGAAATCGCGGCAGCCAAAAAGCCAGGTTTCAAAGCCGGTAAAGCCCTGAAAGAAGCCGTCAACTAAGTTTGATTCAGGTTTTTACCCATCCGGGTCGGGGTCATGCCTGACTTGGCAGCGGAGCGGTAGAGCAGGCGGTTGGAATAGCTGCCTGTCACACCGGGATCGAGGGTTCGAGCCCTGTCCGCTCCGCCAGTTACGAGAAGGCGCATCCTCGGATGCGCCTTTCTTCTATCCGGATTCTACCCACGCTCCACGGTTGCCTAATTTTGAAGTTCAACCGTTTCTGGGGGACGCATGCTGCAGAATATCAGGGACAATTCACAAGGCTGGATTGCCAAGACCATTATCGGAGTCATCGTTGCACTGATGGCTCTGACCGGTTTCGACGCCATTTTCCAGGCCACGACTCACAAGAATGAGGCGGCCAAGGTCAACGGTGAAGAAATCAGCCAGAACGAGCTGAGCCAGGCGGTGGATATGCAACGCCGTCAGCTGATGCAACAACTGGGCAAGGACTTCGACGCTTCCTTGCTCGACGAAAAAATGCTCCGCGAATCGGCCCTTAAGGGTCTGATCGATCGCAAGTTGCTGCTGCAAGGCGCAGAAAAATCGAAATTCGCTTTCTCCGAAGCGGCCCTGGACCAAGTGATCCTGCAGACGCCTGAATTCCAGGTCGACGGCAAGTTCAGCTCCGACCGTTTCGATCAGGTGATCCGTCAACTGGGCTACACCCGCATGCAGTTCCGCCAGATGCTGGCTCAGGAAATGCTGATCGGCCAATTGCGCGCCGGTGTGGCGGGCAGCGGTTTCGTGACCGACGCTCAGGTACTGGCCTTCGCCCGTCTGGAAAAACAGACCCGCGATTTCGACACGCTGAACATCAAGGCCGACCCTTCGGCCGTTAAGCTGACCGATGACGAGGTCAAGGCTTACTACGACGAGCACGCCAAGGAATTCATGACCCCGGATCAAGTGGTCATCGATTACCTGGAGCTGAAAAAGGCTTCGTTCTTCGATCAGGTCTCCGTCAAGGATGAAGACCTGCAGGCGGCGTATCAGAAAGAGATCGCCAACCTGTCGGAACAGCGTCGTGCGGCGCACATTCTGATCGAAGTCAACGACAAGACCACCGAAGCTCAAGCCAAGGCGAAGATCGAAGAAGTCCAGGCGCGTCTGGCCAAGGGCGAGAAGTTCGAAGCGCTGGCCAAGGAGTTCTCGCAGGATCCGGGTTCGGCCAACAATGGTGGTGACCTGGGTTATGCCGGTCCTGGCGTTTACGATCCAGCCTTCGAAAAAGCCCTGTACTCGCTGAACAAGGATCAGGTTTCCGAGCCGGTTCGCACCGACTTCGGTTTCCACCTGATCAAGCTGCTGGGTGTCGAAGCGCCTGAAGTGCCGACTCTGGCCAGCCTGAAAGACAAGCTGACCCGCGATCTGAAAACCCAGCAAGTCGAGCAGCGTTTCGTCGAGGCGACCAAGCAACTGGAAGACTCTTCGTTCGAAGCGTCCGACCTGGCCCAGCCAGCGCAGGACCTGAAACTGACCGTGCACACCTCCAAGCCGTTCGGCCGTGAAGGTGGCGAAGGCGTTGCAGCCAACCGTGCCGTTGTGACGGCTGCGTTCAGCACCGAAGTGCTGGAAGAGGGTGCCAACAGCACCGCCATCGAGCTGGATCCGGAAACCGTGATCGTGCTGCGCGCCAAGGAGCACCTGAAGCCTGCTCAATTGCCGCTGGAAAGCGTGGCCGCTGCCATTCGCACCCAGTTGACCAAAGAGCACGCCAGCGCGGCTGCCAAGACCAAGGCGGAGCAACTGATCGCCAGTCTGCGTGATGGCAAGACCCCGCTGGACAAGGCGGTTGACGGTCAGAGCTGGAAAGTCACTGAAGCGGCGAACCGCGCTCAGGAAGGCGTTGATCCAGCGGTGCTGCAAGCGCTGTTCCGCATGCCGAAACCGGCTGCCAAGGACAAGCCGACCTTCACCAGCGTCACGCTGGCGGACGGCAGCCTGACCATCGTGCGCCTGAACGGCGTGAACGAAGCAGCGGCTCCGACCGATGAAGAGAAAGCGCAATACCGTCGCTTCCTCGCATCGCGTGTGGGCCAGCAAGACTTCGCGGCGTACCGCAAACAGCTGGAAAGTGAAGCCGACATCAAGCGTTTCTGATGCCTGGCTGAGCCGCAAGACCCGAGCCCCGGATGAAATCCGGGGCTTTTTTATGCGCGTTATCCGGCGTTCGGGAAACCATGGCTTTGGGCATTGACGGTCGCATACAGGGTCAGCAACAACAGACCCGCGACAATCCACGGGTAACTCCCGACGCCCATGTTGTTCAGCAGCAGACCGCCCGCAAGCCCGCCGCCGGCAATGCCGACATTCCACAGGGTCACCAGCATCGACTGCGCGGTGTCGGCAGCCTCCTTGGCGGTTTTCGCCAGGGCCGTCTGTAGCAGCGAGGGCATCGCGCCGAACGCCAGACCCCAAACCGCGGTGGCGGTGTAGACCACGCCCGGCGATTCGCGCCACAGACCCAGAGCAATCGCCGACAGCAGGAACAGCGTGGCACTGATCAGCACCAACTGACGCAGCCAGCGATCAATCAGGCTGCCGACGATCCACAGGCTCAATACCGACGCCAGGCCAAACACCAACAACACTCGGTCGATTTCTGCGCCAAGTCCCGATGGCTCCAGAAATGGCGCGATGTAGGTGTACAGAAGGTTGTGCGCGACGACGTAGGACAGGGTCACGAACAGCACGGATCGCACGCCCGGCAAGGTAAACACCTGACGCAGTGGCAGGCGTTTTCCGGCGCGTTCACCGGCGAAATCCGGCACTTGCCAACGCACCCAGATCACCAGCAGCAACGTCAGCCCGGTCATGATCGCAAAGCTCAGGCGCCAGCCGACTGTGGTGCCCAACAAGGTGCCGGCCGGAATGCCCAGCGACAGCGCAAGCGGCGCGCCGAGCATGGCCACCGTAATGGCCCGGCCTTGCAGGTGAGGTGCGACCATCCGGCTCGCGTACCCCGCCAGCAAAGCCCAAAGTAGCCCGGCGAACACGCCTGCTATCAAGCGTGCAATCAGGGTCAGCCAGTACAGTTCCGACAGCGCAGTGATGCTGTTGGCGATGGCAAAGCCGCCAATGGCCGACAGCAGCAGTGGGCGCCGACGCCAGCCTCGGGTAGCAATGGTGAGGGGAATTGCCGCCAGCATCGAACCGACGGCGTACAGCGTGACCAGTTGCCCGATCAGTGCCTGAGAGACATCAAGCCCCGCGCTCATCTGCGGCAGCAGGCCGGCGGGCATCGCCTCGGTCAGCACGGTGATGAAGCCGGCGGTGGCCAGCGCGAGCAGCGCGCCCAGCGGTAATCGTTCTGCGGGCTCGACGGTGCCGGCGAGCGTGGGGGAAGTGAGTGGCGCATCGTTCATGGGCGGGTTTCCATTTGCCAAAGGAGACGAAGGCCATAGGGTAGGGCGCTGCACATTCGGGAAAAACAGGTTAGGGTTCCGAACATCTCGGACAAGAATGTCGTGAATCAGCGAGGGATGAATGGACAGCCTGGGCAGTATTTCGGTGTTCGTGCAGGTGGCGGAAACCCGCAGTTTTACCGAGGCGGGACGCTTGCAGGGCGTGTCTTCGTCGGCGGTCGGCAAAAGCATCGCCCGCCTGGAGGCACGGCTCAATGTGCGGTTGTTTCACCGCACCACTCGCAGCATCACGCTGACCAGCGAAGGCGCGCTGTTTCTTGAACGTTGCCGCAAGATTCTGGCCGAAGTGGAAGCGGCGGAATTTGAACTGTGCGACGCCGCAGCGGCGCCTCACGGCAAATTGCGGGTCAGCCTGCCGCAGGTGCATGACCTGATGATGCCGGTCATGAATGAATTCATGGCGCTGTACCCACAGATCGAACTGGATCTTGACCTGACCGACCGCATGGTGGACGTGGTTGAAGAAGGCTTCGATGCTGTGATCCGAACGGGTAAGCCGCGAGATTCGCGACTGATGGCGCGACCGTTGGGCGAGTTTCACATGGTGTTGGTGGCCAGTCCCGGGTATCTGCGCGAGCGCGGCGAGCCGCTGACTCCGGCCGAACTGACGACACACGCCTGTCTGCGCCATACGTTTCACGCCACCGGCAAACTTGAGCCCTGGCCGCTGAAGCGCGAGGAGGGCGCGCCCGAGACGACCTTGCCGACACGCCTGGTCAGTACGTCGATCGAGGCCGTGCGGCATGCAGCGCTGGCGGGGCTGGGCATCGCCTGTCTGCCGGACTTCATGATCTTTGAGGCGCAGCAGCAGGGTCGCCTGCAGCGCGTGCTGGATGAGCATCTGGAACACGTCGGGCAGTTCTGGGTCCTGTGGCCATCAAGTCGGCATGCAACCGCCAAATTGCGCGTGTTCGTCGATCATTTATCGGCGCGACTTTTTCCTGCCACTGAAGGTCGATAGAGTTGTAACTGTTTTAAGACACTAATCCATACGCCGCGGGGCAGCGATCTGTTGCACAATACGCCCCGGACCGTTTTCCCTCAGGATGTTTAATGTTGAATTCTATTCCCGTGCGTTTCATCGGGTTGGCGTTGTTGCTGACCGCCGCTGCCGGCTGCTCCAAGGACAAGCCTATCTACGAGCATGAGAATTTCGACGACTCCGGCACCTTTTCGCGCAATTACCCGGTGACCGACACCGCCAGTTGCGAAGCGGCCCGCCGAGCGTTGCTCAGCCAGGGCTACATCATTACCAGCAATGACCCGAAACTGGTCAGCGGCCACAAGAGCTTTCAGCAGACCGGCGAAACCCACCTGGAGATCAGCTTCAACGTGGTGTGCGCCGATGATGGCAGCGCCGGCCATCACGCCACCGTGTTCGCCAACGCTCTGCAGGACCGCTACGCGCTGAAGAAGACCAACAACTCGGCCAGCCTCGGAGTTGGCGTGTTGGGCTCGGTGTCGATGCCGATCGGCTCGTCTGACGATTCGATGGTCAAGGTGGCCAGCGAAACCGTGTCGTCGCAGAAGTTCTACGAGCGCTTCTTCACACTGGTCGAGCTGTTCCTGCCGGCCGATGCGAAGAAAGCCGCGCACATCACTGAAAAACCGAAGACCGACCTGGGTGTGCCGGAAGCCAAAGCAGCGCCGGCTCCCCTGGCTCCAACCCCTGCGGCTGAACCGACTCCAGCGCCGGCCGCCGAGCCTGCTGCGGCGCCAGCGCCTGCAGAAGCGACCCCGGCCAGTTCCGAGCCGGTAGCACCGCCGGCCGAAGCCGCGCCGATCACCCCGGCACCGGTTGCCGAGCCTGCGCCTGCGACGGAAACCATCACGCCGCCGGCCAATCCGACAGACATGCCACCGCCCTCCGAGCCGATTCCGGCCATGCCTGCCTCCGGGCAGTAAACTTCACGCCACGCCTCCGACTCTGTCGGACGCGTGGCGTTTTGCTGTATCCCTTGAGCTTCTTCCTGCCAGCCCCGTCGAAAATTTTCCCGCGATAAATTCCTGACCGCCTGCTACGTTTATTTCATGAAGGCCGCGTTTCATTTTTCCTTCACACGGGCACTTTATGCTCGAGGCACTGGTCATTTGTTCCAGGCCATTTCAAGCAAGCAGTAGGGGGATTACGCAATGGATGACTATCAAGAAGAACTGCTCGAGTTCCAGGCTTACGAACTGGACTCACCAGAGCCTGCGGAAGACGCCACCGAGCTGTGATGCGTCAGCCTGGCTTGCGGTGACTGCGGCGAAATTCGCCCGGTGTCTGGCCGTTCCAGCGCTTGAAGGCGCGCTGGAAAGCTTCGGCCGAGGCAAACCCCAGCAGGTAGGCAATTTCACCGAATGCCAGTTCGGTGTCGCGGATGTAGGTCATCGCCAGATCACGGCGCGTGTCATTGAGGATCGCGCGAAACTGCGTGCCTTCCTCGGCCAGCTTTCGCCGTAACGTCCAGGTCGGCAGCTTCAGGCGTGCCGCCACTTCTTCCAGATCCGGTTCCCGGCCACCATTGAGCAACGGCCCGAGCAATTGCGTGATGCGTTCACGCAGGCTGCGGGTGCGGGTCAATTGCTCCAGTTCCCGTTCACACAAGCCGAGCAAATGTTTCCAGGTGCTGGGGCAATGTTCCGGGTTGCGTTGGGCCAGGCTGGTGAGGCTCAGGCGCAGTTGATTGTGTTCGGCGCCGAACTGGATCGGGCATTCGCCGAGCACTGCATAAGCGTCACGGTAATCCGGGCTGTCGAATTCGATTTCGATCCGTTCGGCACGCAACGGCTCGGGGCTGACGCTGGACAACTGATGCAGCCAGCCGGCGATGATCGAATCCACCACAAAGCGGTTGTAAGCGTTGTACGGGCTGATCGAGTAGAAGCGCAGCCACGCACCGCTGGCGTCCTCGTGGAAACTCGATTGGCCGCGATAGTTGGAGCCGTACAAGGGTTCGAAGCGAGTCAGACAGCGAGCGGCTTCGCGCACCGTCGGCGCCTGCGCGGCGGTCACACCGGCCAGCCCGGCCTGACTCAAGCGACTGAGCCCGCCCATGCGCAAACCCAGTGCCGGATCGCCAGTCAGCTGGATCGCGCCATGCCCCAGGCGCATGTAGCGCGGAATCGACAGACGCGCCCCGGCTTCGGCCAGGCGTGCGGCATCCAGGCCGTACTGTTCGAGCAATGGCAGCGGATCGACGTCATGGCTGCGCACGGCATCGGCCAAGCTGTGAACGAAGCCCACCGACAGATCCCCGAGACGCATCGGCAGCGGTTTCATGGGTTACAACCAGAGATTCAGCAGGCGCGCGCCACGGGCTTCGCTGTCGGCGAATTGCTGGCCGTTGCTGCTGAGGAAGCTTTGCCCGGAACTCGGCTTGTCCCAGAACTGCCCGCGCAAGAACACACTCATGCCGGCCAGCGCCTTGCTGGCCGACGGTTGCGCGGTCAGGGTCAGTTGGTGCCAGGCCTGGCCTTCACTGACGGCTCCCGGTTTCAGGCTGACCGAGTCCGGCAGGCTCAAGCCTTTGTAACCCTTCCATGGTTGATCCCAAACGCCATGACCGACGACAAACGCAGGCACCGCGATCAGTTGCGCGCCTTGTTCGTCGAGTTTGCGGTAGTTGTCCGGATACCAGCTGTCGCTGCCGATCAACACGCCGAGACGTCCGGCCGGAGTGTCGACCACATTGATCCGGGAAGCCTCGCGGGTGCCGGATGCTTCGTCCTGATCGAAGATCGGGCGCATCTGCCGCTGTGGCTGGCCGAGCGGGGCGCCGTCACGGCCAAACACTACGGTGCTGTTGTACAGCGCACCACTGCCGGCCTTGAGCCGGCCGTCGGTGATGTTCGGTTCAGGCAGCACGATCGAGCCGGCCACCAGGGTGATGTGGAATTCTTTCGCCAACCCACCGAACAGCGCCTGATAGTCCTTGGCCATGTCCCGGGACTTCATGCGCAGGTGCGCGTCATCCAGACGGCTGCTGCCCTTGGCGGTGAGCCAGGCGCGAGCAAATTGCACCGGGTTGCTCGCCGCCAGCCAGTTCATCGCTTCGGCGAGGGTGGCAGCCTGGTACAGCTCGTCCTTCTCGCCGCTGATCATCAGCCAGGTGCCGACATGCTCCGGCAGGATAACCACGGTTTTTTCATTCAACAGCCCCTGATCCTGAGCCTGCTGCAAATAGGCGGCGAGTTTGCGATGCAGGCGTTCGGGGCTTTGGTAGTCGGTGGGGAACAGCTCGGGCTGGATGCCCAGCAGGTTGCCACGGTCGGCGGGGGTGCCCTGATCGACCGCGAGTTTGATCCGCAGGTCCGACAGGTAATGACCGGCCGGACGGTCAGCCGCCCACATGGCGTAAAAGGTGAGCGCGGCGATGAGCGCCATGGAAAAAGTCAGGTACAGAAGTTTGCGCATGAAATCCAACAACAGCCGGGTACAGGGTGTGCGGACAGGGTAGGGCGCCAGCCCCGACTTGCCAAGGGGCGCTGCGCATTTGGATCAATAACTTGTCAGTTACGGTCATTGAGTGACAGCGATGCGACTCCTAATCTGTCGAACATGACAGACGGGGGACGCAGAGCTCCCGCATTTTCCGTGATCGCTCGCTGTGGAGTTAACGATGACCGCCACTCAATACCCGCACCTGTTGGCCCCGCTGGACCTGGGATTCACCACGTTGCGCAACCGCACCCTGATGGGCTCGATGCACACCGGCCTTGAAGAGAAGCCGGGTGGTTTCGAACGCATGGCGGCGTATTTCGCCGAGCGTGCCCGTGGCGGCGTGGGCCTGATGGTGACCGGCGGTATCGGTCCGAACGACGAGGGCGGTGTGTACTCCGGCGCGGCCAAGCTGACCACTGAGGAAGAAGCGCTCAAGCACCGCATCGTCACTCGCGCCGTGCATGATGCGGGCGGCAAGATCTGCATGCAGATCCTCCACGCCGGCCGTTATGCCTACAGCCCGAAACAGGTCGCACCGAGCGCCATTCAGGCACCGATCAACCCGTTCAAGCCCAAAGAGCTGGACGAGGAAGGCATCGAGAAACAGATCAGCGACTTCGTCACCTGCTCGGTACTGGCCCAGACCGCCGAGTACGACGGCGTGGAAATCATGGGTTCGGAAGGTTATTTCATTAACCAGTTCCTCGCGGCCCACACCAACCACCGCACCGACCGTTGGGGCGGCAGCTACGAAAACCGCATGCGCCTGCCGGTGGAAATTGTTCGCCGGGTGCGTGAAGCGGTCGGCCCGAACTTCATCATCATTTTCCGACTGTCGATGCTCGACCTGGTGGAAGGCGGCAGCACCTGGGAAGAAATCGTCACCCTGGCCAAAGCCATCGAGCAGGCCGGCGCGACCCTCATCAACACCGGTATCGGCTGGCACGAAGCGCGAATCCCGACCATCGCCACCAAAGTGCCGCGTGCGGCGTTCAGCAAGGTCACGGCCAAGCTGCGTGGCTCGGTGAAGATTCCGCTGATCACCACCAACCGCATCAACACCCCGGAAATCGCCGAGCAGATTCTGGCTGAAGGCGATGCCGACATGGTCTCGATGGCGCGGCCGTTCCTCGCCGACCCGGACTTCGTCAACAAGGCTGCCGAAGGCCGCGCTGACGAAATCAACACCTGCATCGGCTGCAACCAGGCCTGCCTCGATCACACCTTCGGCGGCAAGCTCACCAGCTGCCTGGTCAACCCGCGTGCCTGCCACGAGACCGAGCTCAACTACCTGCCGGTCAAGCAGATCAAGAAGATCGCCGTGGTCGGTGCCGGCCCTGCGGGCCTGTCCGCTGCCACTGTGGCCGCCGAGCGCGGGCATCAAGTGACCTTGTTCGACTCGGCCAGCGAGATCGGTGGCCAGTTCAACGTCGCCAAGCGTGTACCGGGCAAAGAAGAGTTCTACGAAACCCTGCGTTACTTCAAACGCAAACTGCAGACCACCAATGTCGAGGTGTGCCTGAACACCCGCGTTGACGTGGCGAAGTTGGTAGAAGGTGGTTACGACGAAGTCATTCTGGCGACCGGCATTGCGCCGCGCCTGCCGGCGATTCCGGGTGTGGAGAACGCCAAAGTGTTGAGCTACCTGGATGTGCTGCTCGAGCGCAAACCGGTCGGCAAGCGTGTCGCGGTGATCGGCGCCGGCGGTATCGGTTTCGACGTCTCGGAATTCCTCGTGCATGAAGGCGTGGCCACCAGTCAGGATCGTGCCGCGTTCTGGAAAGAGTGGGGCATTGACACGAACCTGGAAGCCCGTGGTGGCGTGGCCGGGATCAAGGCTGCACCGCATGCTCCGGCGCGCGATGTGTTCCTGCTGCAACGCAAGAAATCCAAGGTCGGCGACGGTCTGGGCAAGACCACCGGCTGGATTCACCGCACCGGTCTGAAGAACAAGCAGGTGCAGATGCTCAACAGCGTCGAATACCTGAAGATCGACGACGAAGGCCTGCACATCCGCATCGGCGAAACCGGCGAGCCGCAAGTGCTGCCGGTGGACAACATCGTCATCTGCGCCGGCCAGGATCCGCTGCGCGAGCTGCACGACGGTCTGGTCGAAGCCGGGCAGAACGTGCACCTGATCGGCGGCGCCGATGTGGCGGCCGAGCTGGATGCCAAGCGCGCGATCAATCAGGGTTCGCGTCTGGCCGCCGAGCTCTGATCCACCCTAGAATGCCGGCTCTTTGCACAGAGCCGGCCTTCATGTTTCTGCCTCCCACCGACTGGCTACCTCAAGCCCCCCTCGAACCGCTGCATCTGGACTGGCTCACCGCCGCCGGCATTGAGGTCGCGATCCTGCGTCTCGACCGGATCGATCCGCTGATCAGCGGCAACAAGTGGTTCAAACTCGTCGAGCACCTGAAAGCCGCCGACCGTGCTGGCGCCGAAGGCATCATCAGCCTGGGCGGTGCACACTCCAATCATCTGCATGCACTGGCGGCTGCGGGCAAACGTCTGGGATTCACAACGGTCGGGCTGTTGCGCGGGCATCCGCAGGACACGCCGACGGTCAGGGATCTGCAGGATTTCGGCATGCAGTTGCACTGGCTCGGGTTTGGCGGTTATCGAGCGCGGCACGAGCCGGGGTTCTGGCAGCCGTGGCGAGAGCAATACCCGACGTTGCATCCGGTGCCCGAAGGTGGCGGCGGTTTGCCGGGGGCGCAGGGTTGCGCGGCGCTGAAGGATCAGGTCAGTGAACAACTCGGCAAGCTCGGCTGGGACGACTACCACGGTTGGTGGCTGGCCTGTGGCACGGGCACCACACTCGCGGGATTGGTGTTGGCCGAGGCAGGACAACATGCGGTGTATGGCGCAATGGCCGTGCCCGACGATCACGGCGTCGCGGCCAACGTCGAGGCAATTGTCGGTGAAGCCGGGCGCTACGAGCTGATCGACGCCTGCCGTGGCGGCTTCGCCAAGGTCGATCCGGCGCTGCTTGAATTCATCACGCAAACCGAACAGGCCAGCGGCATTCCCCTCGAACCGCTGTACACCGGGAAAGCCTTGCTGGCGCTCAAACAACAGATCGAGGCGGGTCGCTTTGCCCGTGGTTCACGCTTGATCTTCGTCCACACCGGCGGCTTGCAGGGCCGGCGCGGATTCTACGGTCAACCCTGACTGCGCTTGGGCATCATCCGCAGCAGCGTGTTATCGCGCACCACGTAATGATGATAGATCCCCGCGAGCGCATGCAGGCCGATCAGCCAGTAGCCGACGGTGCTGATCAGTACGTGCCAGTGTTCAACCTCTTTGGCGAACACCTTGTCTTCACTCACCAGCAACGGCAGGTCGAAACCGTAGAACATCACCTGATGACCTTCGGCGCTGGTGATCAGCCAGCCGAGGATCGGCATGCTGATCATGAACAGGTACAAGGCCCAGTGCATCAAGCGTGCGAGGGTGGTTTGCCACTGTGGCGAGGCCGGGAAGATTTTCGGCGCCGGGCCCAGGCTGCGGGCGAACAGGCGAAACCAGACCAGCACGAACACGGTCAGGCCGAGCATGTAATGTACTTCGCGGATCAGCGTGCGACCGCCACTGCCCTTGGGAAACAGGCCGCGCAATTCCATGCTGGCGTACACCAGCACCAACAGCACCAGCATCAGCCAGTGCAACAGAATCGACACAGTGCTGTAACGGGATTCGGAATTTGTCCACGGCATACGGCGTTCCTCACGGTTCAGGGCTCAAGCGTGCCGTTCTGCGACGGCATGTCTTAACTGTAATCCCCTTTGGCGCGTTTGCCCGAGGCTAAAAAAGCTTTCACTGAGCTGAGTCAGCGATTTAACGGAAAACACCCATAAAAAAACGCCAGTGTCGCGCAGACACTGGCGTTTTTTGCCGCGATGGATGCAATCAGCTGCTTTGCGGCATCTCGCCGTTGGCCAGGCGTTTGTTGATGTCGGCGATCACTTCCGGCAGATCGCTGATGGTGTCGATCATGTAGTGCGGACGCGAACCTTCGAACAGCGCGTGAATGCGCTTGCGCTCGCTGGCCAGGGCGTCGCTGCCCAGTGCGCGATAGCCTTCGTAATCCAGGCCCAACGCATTGCCGGAGCAGATCAGCGCCACGGTCCACATCCCGGCGCGTCGGCCTTCGAGAATGCCCGGTACGGTGTCGTCGATCTTCACGCAGGCGGCGACATCGTCGATGCCCAGCGCAATCACGTTGGCCAGCGCCTGGGCCGGCCATGGGCGGCCGTTCGGCACTTCGTCGGTGGCGACGACGTGGTCGGCGACGTAGCCGTTGGTGGCGGCCAGTGCCACGACCTTGTCCATCACTTGCTTCGGATAACCCGAGCAGGAACCGATCTTGATGCCTTGCTGACGCAGGTTGGCGATGGTCTCCAGCGCGCCGGGAATCAGCGCCGAATGCTCGGCGATTTTTTCGATCTGCAGCGGCATGAAGCGGTTGTAGATCGCGGTCACGTCATCGTCGGTCGGGGTGCGGCCGAACGCCTTGCGATAACGCTCGGCAACCTGCGGCTGATCGCACAGGGTGCGGATGTGATCCCACTTGCCCATGCCCATCGGGCCACGGGCTTCTTCGATGGAAACCTGGACGTCGAACTCGGCGAAGGCTTCGACAAAAATCTGGGTCGGCGCGAAAGAACCGAAGTCGACCACGGTGCCGGCCCAGTCGAGGATGGCGGCTTGCAGCTTGGTTGGGTTGTTGTAGTTCATGGAGAAATCCTGCAGGAATGAGTTGTTTGGGCGTTCGGTGTACCTGTGGGAGCGGGCTTGCCCGCGAAGAGGCCCTGGCAGTCGACATCCATGGTGAATGTCAGACCGCCATCGTCGGATCGCCGCCCGGAGCTAGCCAGCTCCCACAGTGGATTTGTGGTGTTGCTTAAATTTCCAGCACTTCCATCTCGCGCAGCACTTCACCCACCGCCGCGACGGCTTCGCGCATCTGCGCCGGGGTGACGTGGCCGATGCAGCCGACGCGGAAAGTTTCGACCTGGGTCAGCTTGCCGGGGTAGAGGATGTAGCCCTTGGCCTTGACCCGTTCGTAGAAGTCCTTGAACTGGTAGCGCGGATCTTTCGGTGCGTGGAAGGTCGCGATGATCGGCGCCTGAATCGCAGCAGGCAGGAAACTGCGCAAGCCGAGTTTGCCCATCTCTTCCATCAGCGCCTGGCAGTTGGCGGCATAACGCGCATGCCGTGCCGGCAGGCCGCCTTCTTCGTTGTATTGCAGCAGCGCTTCGTGCAGCGCCGCGAACACGTGGGTCGGCGGGGTGAAGCGCCATTGGCCGGTCTTCTTCATGTAGCTGTGCTGGTCGAACAGGTCCATCGCCAGCGAATGCGAATTGCCGGCGGCTGCGGCCAGAGATTCCTTGCGGGCAAACACGAAGCCCATGCCCGGCACGCCTTCCAGGCATTTGCCGGAGGCGGCGATCAGCGCATCGAACGGGACTTTTTGCGCATCCACCGGCAGTGCGCCGAAGGAACTCATGGCATCGATGATCAGGCGTTTGCCATGTTGCTCGACGACCTGGGCGATTTCCGGCAGCGGGTTGAGGATGCCGGTGCTGGTTTCGCAGTGGATCAACGCGACGTGGGTAATGTCGCTGTCGGCGCGCAGCAGACGGTCGACGTCGGCGGCGGTGGTCGGTTCGTCTTCAGCGGTTTCAAAGGTGCTGAACGAGCGGCCGAGCACTTCGCAGATTTTCGCCAGACGCTTGCCGTAGGCGCCGTTGATCAGCACCAACACCTTGCCGTCACGAGGGACGAGGGTGCCGATCGCGGCTTCGACGGCGAAGGTGCCGCTGCCCTGCAACGGTACGCAGTGATGGCTGTCGGCGCCGTTGATAATGGCCAGCAGTTGCTCGCACAGGCTGGCGGTCAGTTGGTTGAAGCGGTCATCCCATGAACCCCAGTCGACCATCATCGCCTGACGGGTGCGGGCCGAGGTGGTCAACGGGCCGGGAGTGAGCAGGATGGGTGCGGCAGTACTCATTCGTGTGTCCTCGCGATAGCGCTGTGGGATGAAGCTACGGGGCATACGTTGCAATTCGGCGCATCATCAATCAAATTGTTTGTTGTTATGCCAGCCATCAGTGAGGGTTATTCATGAACCTGTTCCAGCTCCGCGCCTTCGACGCCGTGGCCCGGGAAGGCAGCTTCACCCGTGCCGCCGCACGCTTGTTCATCAGCCAGCCGGCGGTCACCGGGCACATCAAGGCGCTGGAGGAGCACTACCAGATCACTCTGTTGCGACGGACGGCGCGCCGGGTCGAGCTGACCGATGAGGGCACCAAACTGGCAGCGATCACCCGGGCGATGTTCGGCATGGCCGAAGAGGCCCAGGCGCTGTTGGAAGCCAATCGGCAGTTGCTCACGGGGCGTCTGGAGGTCGCGGCGGATGGTCCGCACATGGTCATGCCGATGCTTGCCAGCCTGCGGGCGCGCTATCCGGGGATCACGGTGAATCTGCGGTTGGGCAATGCCCAGGAAACCTTGGCGGCGTTGTTGTCCGAGCATGCCGATGTGGCGGTGCTGACCGAAGTCGAACCGCGCAAGGGCCTGCATCTGCAAGCGTTGAGTGAATCGCGGATCTGCGCGCTGGTGCCGGCGGGGCATCCTTGGGCGACACGTTCTGGCGAGGTCAGGCTCAAGGAGCTGGATCAGGTGATCATGGTCTTGCGCGAACCGAGTTCGATAACCCGGCGCACGTTCGATCAAGCCTGTGCGCAAGCGTCGGTCAGCCCACGGGTGTTGCTGGAGCTGGACAGCCGCGAGGCGGTGACGGAGGCGGTGGCGGCTGAGTTGGGAGTTGGGGTGGTGTCATCGGTGGAGGTCAGCCACGATCCCCGTGTCGTCGCGATTCCCATTGCTGGAGAAGGTCTGGTTAACCGACACATGATCGGCTGCGTGGAGCGGCGGCGGGAGTTGAGATTGATTCAGGCGTTCTTCGGTTTGGCGCCGGTCTGAACAAGACTCTCGCGCACCATCTCGAGAAACGTTGCCACCACCCGCCGCGAACTCTGCTCGCGCAGGCACACCAGCGTTTCGGTCAACCGCCGGGTGCAATCAGTGATCGGTAGCGCGCAAACCCGCGAGTCCGCACCAAACTCCGCCGCCGACACCACACCCACGCCAATCCCCACGACCACTGCCTCCCGCGCCGCTTCCCGGCCTTCGACCTGAATCGCCGGGCGGATGCGGAAACCGGCGCGGGCCATTTCCTCTTCCAGAGTCTGACGGGTCACCGAGCCGTGTTCGCGCAGCACCAGCGGCGTGTCGTCCAGATCTTCCAGGCAGATCGACGCGCGCTCGGCCCACGGATGATGGCGTGATACGAACGCCACCATCGGGTCGTTGCGCAGCGGCACGCACAACAAACGCTCATCGCTGACATCACGCCCAAGCAACGCCAGATCAGCCTGATAGTTGAACAGTCGAAACAGCGATTCATCGGTGTTACCGGTTTCGATCTTCACGCTGATCCCCGGATAGCGCTCACAAAACCGGGCAATCTGCGGCAGTACATGCACCGGGGCATCCACCGCCAGAATCAGGCTGCCGGTCTGCAAGGCCTGGGATTCCTGCAGCAACTCCTGGGCTTCGGCCTCGACCACAAACAGACGCTGGGTGATCGCCAGCAAGCGTTCGCCGAGATCCGTCAGGCGCACCGAGCGTTTGTTGCGGTGGAACAGCAACACACCAAAGCGTTCTTCGAGTTTGCGCACCTGGTCGGAAATCGCCGGTTGCGTCAGATAAAGCCGCTCGGCGGCCTTGGTGAAGCTTCCGTGCACGGCCACGGCGTGAAAGGCTTTGAGCTGGGCGTGGGAAACAGACATCTCTGGCTCCTCATTTACAGGCGGAGTTTAGTAACAAGCTGAGCTTATGTGTGAAATACGATAAATCGATTTTATTTATTAAACAGTAATTGCTTTGATCGGCTCACGCCAACGCTGACTGCCCGATCGGGCAGCGACGCTGGCCATGAGCCTGTGCGTGCAACACCAGGACTCATCTGACCGGTATCGCCGAAGGGACGGGGTGATATCGCAGTGCTCAACAATAAAAAACACAGGCGTTTACTTAACGATTCTGCCGGCACACTCACACCCTGAGGTCAGAACCACAATGAACAAGCACATCGGCACCATTGCGCGTTGGCGCATGCAGATCTTCGCTGTCACCTGGCTCGCTTACGCCGCGTTCTATTTCACCCGCAAAGCCTTTTCGGTGGCCAAACTGGGCATCGCCGAAGACCCCAGCTTCACCCTCGACAAAATGGCCATGGCCAACCTCGACGCGATTTACCTGGCGGCCTACGCCATCGGCCAATTCACCTGGGGCATGCTCGCCGACCGCTTCGGCCCACGGGTCGTGGTGCTCGGCGGTTTGCTGATTTCCGCTGCAGCGGCGCTGGTGATGGGCAGCTTCGCCACCTTGCCGATCTTCGCCACCTGCATGCTGATTCAAGGCCTGGCGCAGTCCACCGGCTGGTCGGGGTTGTGCAAGAACCTCGGCAGTTTCTTTCCCTCCGAGCAACGCGGGCGAGTGCTCGGGTTGTGGAGTTCCTGCTATGCATTTGGCGGTCTGGTGGCGTCGCCGTTCGCCGGCTGGTGGGCGTACACGCTGATCGGGTCGTGGCACGCGGCGTTCATTTCCAGTGCGGCGGTGGTCGCGTCGGTGGCGGTGTTGTTCTTCATCTTTCAGCGCAACAAACCGGAAGACGTCGGCCTGCCCGCCGTGGAGCCGGAGCCGGTCATCAGCGCCGAGGAAGCCGAAGCCAACAGCAAACTCAGCGTGTGGGAACCGCTCAAGGAAATCCTGCGCAACCGCACGGTGCTGGTGCTGGGGCTGGCGTATTTCCTACTGAAACCGGCGCGTTACGCGATTCTGCTGTGGGGCCCGGTGATCGTGTTCGAACAGATGCCCTCGGTCGGCAAGGTCGGCGCGGCGATCATTCCCACTGCGTTTGAACTGGCCGGGTTGCTCGGTCCGATCATGATTGGCCTGGCCTCGGACAAACTGTTCGGTGCCCGACGCATGCCGGCCTGCGTGCTGAGCCTGCTGGCGCTGACCGTGACCCTCGCGCTGTTCATGGGCGCCTTGCATACCGGCAGCGTGATGTTGGTGGTGGCACTGTTGTTCGTGATGGGCCTGACCCTGTACGGCCCGGACTCGATGATCAGCGGCGCGGCCGCGATCGACTTCGGCAAGGCCAAGGCTGGCGCCACGGCGGCGGGATTCGTCAACGGCTGCGGCTCGGTCGGTGCGGTGCTCGGTGGTTTGCTGCCGGGCTACTTTGACTCGGTGACGGTGTTCATCGTGTTCGCCGGTTGCGCGCTGTTCTCGGCGCTGGTGCTGATTCCGCACTGGAACAGCCGCCCGGTCGGCGTCATGGAACCACGTGCCTCAGTGCCCAATCGCGCCCTGACCATCAAACCCCTGCGTAACTGAAAACCCTTGCCTCGCGGCCTGCTGCGGCACTCGCGGCAGGCTGTGCCGTGGCCGACTGACTGGAGAATTTTCATGAGACCGTTTTGGCTGGAGCAGGCTTTGCAGCTCGACACGTCCGAACCTTGCCCGCCGCTGCAAGGCGATGTGCGCACCGACGTGTGCATTGTTGGCGGCGGTTACACCGGGTTGTGGACGGCGATCATGCTCAAGCAGCAGAACCCCGAACTCGATGTGGTGCTGATCGAGGCTGACATCTGCGGCGCCGGCGCCAGCGGGCGCAACGGCGGTTGTGCACTGTCGTGGTCGGCGAAATATTTCACCCTCGAGCGGCTGTTCGGCGTTGAAGAGGCGGTGCGACTGGTAAAGGAATCAGAGCGCAGCATCCACGCCATCGGTGAGTTCTGCGAGCAGTACGGCATCGATGCCGATTACCGTCTCGACGGCACGCTTTACACCGCCACCAACCGCGCGCAATGCGGCTCGACCGATGCGGTGATCGCGGCGCTGGAACGCAACGGCATCAACTCGTTTACCCAGCGGCCGGTCGCCGATGTACAGCGCATGGCCGGTTCGGAAAAACACCTGGAAGGCTGGTTCTCGCCGGCCGCCGCCAGCGTGCAGCCGGGCAAACTGGTGCGCGGATTGCGACGGGTGGCGTTGCAACTGGGCGTGCGAATTCATGAAGGCACGGCGATGACCGGGCTGGAGGAGGGCCGTCCGGCGCGCCTTCACACGGCGAACGGCCGGGTGACCGCCGACCGCGTGGTGCTGGCGATGAACGCGTGGATGGCCCGCGCATTCCCGCAGTTCGAGCGCAGCGTGGCGATCGTTTCCAGCGACATGCTGATCACCGAACCGCGTCCGGATCGGTTGCAGGAAATCGGTTTAACCAGCGGCGTCACCGTGCTCGATTCGCGGATTTTCGTGCACTACTACCACAACACCCCGGACGGCCGGATCATGCTCGGCAAGGGTGGCAACACCTTCGCTTACGGCGGGCGGATGCTGCCGGTGTTCGACCAGCCATCGCCCTATACCGGATTGCTCAAACGCAGCCTCGACGACTTCTTTCCGGCGTTCGCCGATGTGAAGGTCGACGCAACGTGGAACGGCCCGTCGGATCGCTCGGTCACCGGTTTGCCGTTTTTCGGCCAGATGAGTGCCAGCGGCAATGTGTTCTACGGTTTCGGTTATTCCGGCAGCGGTGTCGGGCCGTGCCACATGGGCGGGCAGATTCTCGCTTCGCTGGTGCAAGGCCTCGACAACCCGTGGACGCGCTCGCCGCTGGTCAACGGGCCGCTGGGCTATTTCCCGCCCGAACCGATCCGTTACCTCGGCTCACTGATGGTGCGCAACGCCATTCGCCGCAAGGAGCGCGCCGAGGATCACGGTCGCCGGCCCCGGCATCTTGATTTGCGGCTGGCGAAATTTGCAGCGGCGGCGGGCAAGGCCGACAAGGCTTAAGCGTCAACGCGGCGGGGCGGAGCGATTGAGCAGCCAGTCGAGCAGGAAGTCATCGTCAGGCTCGGTCTCTGTGGGCTGCGACGTTCGCGGGCGGCAGGCGTCGAGGCAGAGGATCGGTCGGTCGGGATCGCTGTCGAGAAAACTCACCCAGACTTCGCTGCCGGCGCAGGGCAGACTTTCCCGAGGCAGGCCGCTGCCGGCGTGGGGCATGACCACCGGCAACCACAGCCCTTCGCTGGCGCGGGCATCAGGTTGGTCAGGCCATAACCGGACGGCAATCCGCCCCTGACCGTCCACTTGCGCCGGTTGCCCCGGTACGCCGAGCACTTGCGCCGATTGATACCCCGGAATTCCAGGGCGCGGTTTTTTCGGCGGCGGGCGAAACGGGGTCGACCAGGGCAGCGCCGTGAAGTCGTTGTGATAGCGGCGAACCGTCGGCACGGGATCGAGTATCGATGGTTGCTGACCTTGATGACGCAAGTCGGTGATCAACCATTGCTCGTTGAACGCGTTTACCGGGTGCTCCATGACTTGCAACAGACGCCCGCTGAGCAGTCGCGGGCAATCGCTGCGGCCCTGGATCGAACGCGACCGGCTGCGTTGGCGTTCCAGCAGGCGACGACTGCGCTGGGCCGCGTGACGCTGCGCGGTCGGCAGAAACCCCGGTGGGGCAACGGCGCCGCCCAGCGTGTGATTGGCGGCGTCCTGGCCCGAAATCGATTGCCCTCGCTCACGCACGCCGGTGGGCAGTTGAGGCAGCACCGCCTCGTGGCGCTGGAACAGGCTGCTGAGGCCGGTTGCCGGCGCATCGATCTGCGTGTTGAAAGGAATCGCTGTCGGTTGTTGCGGCAGGCTCAGGCTGTCATCGGCGAACACCACCACATGGCCGTCTGGCTGATGCTCGAAGTGATAGTGAATGCCTTCCTCCTCGCAGAGCCGTTGCAAAAAGGCCAGATCGGTTTCTTCGTATTGAATGCAGAACGGGCGGGGCGGGTAGTGGCCGACGGTCATCTCGATCCGATAGTTGTGGGCGGGCAGGTGATGTTCGCTGAGCAGTTGCTCAAGGATGGCCGGCACGTTCAGTTGCGTGAAAACCCGGCGCACGGGATGTTGTTCCAGCGCTTGCAGATGCGGCATCAGCACCAGTTGGTAAGCGATCCGGTGCGTTGCGCGGTGTTCGCAGCTGGCACTTTGAATGATGCCGTGAATTCCGTGGTCGTCATCCAGGTGCAGAAATGCCGCCTGATACAGCAGCGTGCCGGGGGACCACGCGGGCGCCAGGCCCATGACTTCGATCTCGAACCGATAGGGCTGATTCAGCGCTTCATGACCGCTGAAGCGCAGGACCGGCAGATTTATCCCGCCTTCGGCCAGGGTCAGCGAAAACGGACTTTCCTTGTCATTGAGCATTCGGGCGGGCTCTGTTCAGGCAATACGGGCCACAGAGGGTACGAAAACGCGACGTTGAATGGACGTGGCAAACCGGTTTTTCAGAATCGCCCTACAAGGCGCGTAGAAGATGTCGATGCGCATCGGAATTTTTGGTCGATTGCCGACTTTAGGCCGTATAAACTTGGCGCCATGCGTCGGCCAATAGATGTCTCGGCGCCACAGATCAAGAGAGTGAGTAATGGGCGCACAGTGGAAGGTTAAACACAAAGAAGCGGCAGCCAACGCCAAGGGCAAGATCTTCGGCAAACTGGTGAAGGAAATCACCATTGCTGCGCGTAACGGTGCCGATACCGCCACCAACGCACACTTGCGTCTGGTGGTCGAACAGGCCAAGAAAGCCTCGATGCCCAAGGAAACCCTGGACCGCGCCATCAAGAAGGGTGCAGGTCTGCTGGGCGAAACCGTTCAGTACCATCGCGTGACCTACGAAGGTTTCGCGCCGCATCAGGTGCCGCTGATCGTCGAGTGCGTCACCGACAACATCAACCGCACCGTGGCGGAAATCCGCGTGGCGTTCCGCAAGGGCCAACTGGGTGCTTCCGGTTCCGTTGCCTGGGACTTCAACCATGTCGGCATGATCGAAGCGTCGCCGGACAGCCCGGACGCGGATCCGGAAATGGCCGCGATCGAAGCCGGCGCCCAGGATTTCGAGCCGGGCGAAGAGGGCGTGACCCTGTTCCTGACCGACCCGACCGACCTCGATGCCGTGCAGAAAGCCCTGCCGGAACAAGGCTTCACCGTGCTGTCGGCCAAACTGGGCTACCAGCCGAAGAACCCGGTCAGCGGCCTGAGCGCCGAGCAGATGGCAGAAGTCGAGGCATTCCTCGAAGGCCTGGACAACCATGACGACGTGCAGGACATGTTCGTCGGTCTGGCCGGCTGACACACCAGAAAATCGCAGCCCTCGGGCTGCGATTTTTTTCAGGCGTCTTGCAACGCCAGACTGATCTCGCCAAACCCCGGCCGCGCCAGCACATCCGGCTGACAGCAGCGCTGTTCCAGGGCTTCCAGCACCTGACGCCGTTCATCGCTCAACCCCGAGTCGATGCGCGCCAGCAATTCCCCCAGCAAAATCCCGAACGCCCGCACTTCGAGGCGTTGCAGCGCGCGGGTTTCAGGCGTGTCCGCCGTGGCATGGAACGACGCCGCACCAAAATCCCCCAACAGACAGTTGCCCTGATCGTTCAACAGAATGTTGTGCCCGTAGAGATCGCCATGGGTGATGCCGTGACGGTGCAGATGCCCGGCGACCGAGGCGATGCCCCGCGCAATGCGCAAGGCAACGTCGGCACTGAAACGGCAATCGTCGGCATACACATCCCGTGAACAGGACGCCAGGCTCGGCAGCCCGGCCAGATTGCGGTAGCTCGGATCGATCAACTGCATCACCAGGCCTTGCTGGCCGTCGGGATGCTGGTCGATGCGGCCTTCGACGCGGATCAGGTTCGGGTGCAGCCCGGCGGTGATGCACGCGTTCATTTCATGCAGCGGCGAGCCGTCGCTGGTCATTTCACCCTTGTACAGCTTGACTGCCACGGGCGTGGCCGGCTGATCGGCAGGCTGCCATTGCGCCCGGTAAATGACCCCGGAAGCGCCTTCGCCCAACCGTTGCTCCAATTGCAGCGCCGACCAGTCGATCAGGGGCGCTTTGTCGAGGGCGGCGGCATCGGCTTCGGTTTCCAGCGGATTGCCGGCGTAGGCCAGCCAGGTCAGGCTCGGCAGGGTCAACAGCCATTGCGGCAACTCGGTCAGCTGGTTGGCGGCGATGCGGATCAGCTCCAGCCGATGGCACTGGCTCAGTGAAGGCGGCAGGGTGCGCAGGCGATTGCCGGCAAGCATGAGTTTTTGCAGCAGCGGGCGCTCGCCCAGTTCCATAGGCAGGGTTTCTATGGCGTTGTCGGTGAGGATCAGCCAGCGCAGATTAGGCGGCAGCGCCGCGCCGGGCACTTGAGTGATCCGGTTGGCCTTGAAGCCGATCATCGTCAGCGCCTGGCACTGGCCCAGGCACTCCGGCAATTGCGTGAACTGATTGTCGGAGCAGAACAGCACGCGCAGGCGCGTCAGACGGTGCAAGTCATCCGGCAGGCTGCTCAGGGCATTGCCGCTGAGGTTGAGCACTTCCAGCGAGTCGGCCAGGTTGAAAATTTCCGGCGGAAACTCAGTCAGGCCCTCGGCCAGATCCAGTCGGGTGATGCCCGACAGTTCGCCGGCGCGCAGTTGTGCAAGGGTGTGCATGAAATGGATCGCTTTCGAGAAGGCGCAGGGCGCCGGAAATGGGCCGCATGATAACGGCAAATCAGCCTGGTTCGTGCACTTCGCGCAATTGCCCGAGCCGACTGCGGGTGCGGGCCAGATCGATCGCCTGGCCGCCGAGGCTTTCGTGCAACGGGAGTTGGCCGAGCAGGGTCAGGTGTTTGTCCTGATCGTAGAGCACGTCGATCAGGTTGATAAAGCGTTGCTGGGCGGCGATCGAACATTCGCCCAGTTCTGGCAGGTCATCGATGATCCAGTGGTCGAAGCGCCGGCACAGTTCCAGATAATCCATCACCGCCGTGGGCTGTTCGCAGAGGTCGTTGAAGGTGAAACCGACGCGCCGGTCTTCGCATAACCGCGCCTGCAAATGCCGGCTGCCAACCGCCAAAGACAACGGCGCGGCATCGAGGGGCGGCAGGTTCAAGACGAGGCGCTGCGCCGGGCTGGCCGGCCAGACGTAATGGCCCTGGGTGAATATCTGATGTGCATGCCGGCGCGCCTGGCTACGGTAATCGTGCGGGCCGCCGACTTCCATGACCTGCATGCGCGCGTTGATCAGGTCGATCACCGGTTTGAACCGCGCGTGGTACAGCGGGTTGGGCAGCAGGCCTTCGGGCGGGTAGTTGGAGGTCACCAACAGCAGGATTCCGCGCTTGAACAGCGCCTTGAACAAGCGAGTGATGAGCATCGCATCGCCGATGTCATGCACATGAAACTCATCGAAACACAGTACCCGACAGTCCGTCAGCAACGCATCGAGGGTGACGGCGAGGGCGTCGTCGCGTTCGCGGTGCTCGAACATGCCCTGATGCAGCTGGGCGAAGAATCCGTGGAAGTGCAGGCGGCGTTTTTGCTGGATCGGCAACGCCTGGAAGAATCCGTCCAGCAACCAGCTCTTGCCGCGCCCGACCGCTCCGTGCAGATACAGGCTGGGCGGGGTTTGCGCAGGAGTGCCGAACAACAGGCCGGCCTGATGGGCCATGCAGTCGATGACCCGCTGCTGGCTGTGACTGAGGGTGTAGCCCTGGCCGTGGGCTTTTTGCCGGAAATAGTCACGCACCGATTGGGCGCTGGCGGCGCACTGGCCCGCGTTTGTAACGGAGCGTTTGCCGAAGATATGGCGCAAGGCTGACCAGCGCTGAGTCAGACGCGAACGTTCGGGCGGTCGGGCAGGCACTGCATTCACTCCGTCATCATCAGGCCGGCTCCCCCCGAGCGCGGCGGCGTAGTGTAACCAGACGGGTAGTTTTGCTTCCACTGCGCTTTATCGTTTTTCCGGACAGTAATCTGCGGTGTGTACTGGTTTTTTCAACACTATAAATCGACGTGTTGCCAACCTTTCGAAACAAATCCCGGCGGGTGCCTGGATCCAATCGACTGGCGCAATCGGCGTCCGTTGCTAACCTGAAACACTGTAACGACACAGACGCTGTCGCCATCAAGGAACGGGCGGTGAATGCAGGGATGGTCTGGGCATTGCTGAGCGGGCTCGCAGTACCGGTCCACGCCGCCGACCTTCAGGTCGAGGTGCGGGTCGATGTACAGCGGGGTTGCCAGTTGATCGGCCAGCAACGTGAGGCCGGTATCGAGCAACTGGGCGTGCTCGACTTCGGCAGCACGGCACGGCTCGGCGACCAGGACGGGCCACTCGGCGCGGCGCTTACCAATTCCCGCCTGCCGCGTCTGGAATGCAATCCGGACACCCCGTACCAGTTGCGCGTCGATGGCGGCCTGCACGGTGGTGTCGGCGAGGTGCGCTACATGGCGGGGGAGGCCGGCAGCAAGCCGATTCCTTATCGCCTGTATCAGGACGCCGCGCGGCGGGTGCCGCTGGTGGTGGATGTGCCGGTCAGTGGCCGGGTGCCGGACAGCGGCACGGTGGACTTGCCGTTATACGGGCGGATCGAGCGAATGGCCGAAGTGCCACGGGTCAGCCGATATTCGGATCTGGTGAAAGTGACGGTCACCTGGTGATCGCGGAGTTTTTCAGCCATTCGGGGGAACCGGGTGGCGCAGGGAAGGGCGTTCATTGACGAGCGCAGTGGTCGAGTGATCCTGAAGGAGTAGGGGCTCAATGATGGGCAGACACGGGCGGGTAATCGCCACAGTCATGCTGCTGATGTTCACCGAGGTCGCGGCAGCGGCAGTCAGTGGGCAGATCCTTGCGCGGCTGACGCTGATTGCCGGCTGCGAAGTGACCAACGCCACCAGCCCTGCCAGTCCGGTAGATGGGCTGGGCTCTCTCGATTTCGGCCAGCAGGGCCCGACCTGGAACGCGCCGATCAAGGCCAGCCTCAGTGAAGCGGGCAGCGGCCAGCTCAATGTCGCCTGCAACCCCTCGGTCACCGGGTTCACCGTGACCATCGACGGCGGCACCCATGGCGACGGCACCACACGCCGGCTGAGCAACGGTCGCCAGACACTCCCCTATCAGCTGTTTCTCGATGCCTCCGGCAGCCAGAGCTACAGCATCGGACAACAACACAATTTCGCTGTCACCAGCGGCGCACAGATACCCATCCCGGTATTTGGCTCGGTGGTGGCGAACACCCGTGCGGTACCGGCCGGTGTCTATACCGACACCCTGACGGTGACGCTCGACTGGTAACCCCGTAGAGGACGGACACCATGCGTACGATTGCATCAAGGATAGGTTTGTCGTTGCTCGGCCTGACGCTCGCTTCCAGCATCAATGCCGCCACCACGGTCACCGGCCAGATCACCTCCAGCCTGATCCTGATCAGCAGTTGCCAGGTCAACGGGTCCGGCGGTTCTACCGGGCTGAACTTCGGTGCGTTGAACTTCGGCACCGCCAACAGCCTGTTCACCACGGCCACCGGTCAGGTGCTGGGCGGCGGGGGCGGGGCGCTGTCGATTCTGTGCTCGGCCGGCACCACGCCGACGGTCAAAGTCCGGGCCGGCGCCCATGACGGGCTCTCGCCGGGTGGTACTCGCGCGCTGTACGACGGCGTTGCCAACTACGTGCCTTACGACCTGTACACCGACGCCGGGCATTCGCAATTGCTGGCCATCGACGGGGTCATCAACCTCGCCGCCAGCACCGGTGTGGCGCAGACCGTGAATATCTACGGTCAGGCGGTGGGCAAGGCCGGGCTGCCGGCGGGCACTTACACCGACACCATTTCCGTTGAACTGACGTTCTAGTGCCATGGGCCGGCAGGGTTGTGCGGCGTTGCTCCTGCTGTGTGCGGGCAGCTTGCCGCTGCCGTTGGCGGCGGTGACCAGTCAGAGCTTCCAGGTCAGTGCCACGGTGACGCCGGGCTGTCTGGTAGTGGGGGGCGTCTCGAACTATGGCGGGCTGAATTTCGGTTCGCGTTCGGCGCTGGCCACTGGCACGGTGCAGGTCGCGTTGACCGGTGGCGTCACGCTGCAATGCACGCCCGGAGTGGCGCTGAACATGACGGTCGATGGCGGCCAGTACAACAGCGGCGGGCGACGCATGCAGATCAGCGGAGGCAGCGCGAAGGTGGCCTATGCGTTGTTTCGCGATGCGGCGTATAGCCAGAACCTGGGTATCGGCCAGAGCGTGGCGGTGGCCTATAGCGACGCGAACAACATCAGTCTGCCGATTTACGGACAGGTGCAATTACCGGGCAATCAGCCCGGGGGGACATACAGCGATGTGTTGCAGGTGCAGCTGTCGTGGTGATGTGAAATGACAAGGAGCAGGTTTATGGGGTTTTTCACGTCACGCTATTCGTCCGTGTGTTGCGCCGTGCTGGCGCTGTTCATGACCGGGACGCTCAAGGCCCAGGCCGCCAGTTCGGTGCTGATATGGCCGATCGATCCGGTGCTGGAGGCCGATCAGCAGGCCAGTGCGCTGTGGCTGGAAAATCGCGGCACGGAAACCGCCAACCTGCAGATCCGTGTGTTCGGCTGGAACCAGAGCGGTTTCGAAGAGCAATACCGCAATCAGCGCGAGGTGATCGGCAGCCCGCCGGTGGCGAAGATCGAGCCGGGTCAGAAACAACTGGTGCGCCTGACCCGCACCAAGGACGTGCCGCCCGGCCAGGAACTGGCGTACCGGATCATCATCGATGAAATTCCCTCGGCCCAGCCGCCCGTCGCCGAAGACGGCAAGACCGCTGCAGCGATCCGCTTCCAGATGCGCTACTCGGTGCCGCTGTTCGCCTATGGCGCGGGCCTGTGGAGCAAGGAGGACAGCGCCCGTCAGCGTGACCCCAAGGGCATCGGCCTGCCGCAACTGAGCTGGCGCACGGTAGCGGTGGAGGGCCGTCCTTATGTGGAAGTGCGCAACCAAGGCGCGGTGCATGCGCGGCTGACCGATGTTGCCATCAAGCAGGGCAGCCAAAGCAAACCGTTGGCCGAGGGTCTGCTTGGTTACGTGTTGCCCGGCGCAGTAATGCGCTGGCCGGCGCCGGGGCCGGTGGCGGGAGAGCTGGCGGGACGGATCAATGGCGCAGCGCAGGTGCAGAGCATTCCGCCGGCGCGATAGCCGTAGCGAGTCATGCCGAAGCTTTCGGGTTTCGGCGCCAGCGGTTTCAGGAGGAATCAGTCCATTGACGGACGTAACACGCTAATGAGTCCGGGATGGGCTCGACGTATTCAGCGTCCGTTGTGGCTCATGACCGGCGCGTGGTGCCTGATGTTCATTCATCCATCCGGGGCCGGCGAACTGCCGCCGCCTCCCAGCGGCATGGAGGCCGTCAGCGATGCACAGTTGTTTCTGGAGCTGGTGGTCAACCAGATGAATACCGGTCGGGTGGTGGCGGTGGAGCAACGCGGTAGTCGTCTGTTCCTGCCGGCCAGCGTATTGCGCGACACCGGCATGAAGCTGCCGGAAGAGGCCGGTGCCGAAGTCGATCTCGAAGGCCTGCCGGGCCTGCACAGCGAATACGACAGCGTCAGCCAGCGCTTGCTGCTCGACGTGCCGCCGGACTGGCTGCCGGAGCAGTTCATCGGCAACCGCGAGGTTTATCCACGCACCCCGGCGCTGAGCAGTTTCGGCGCGTTGTTCAACTATGACCTGTACCTCAACGACACCGATGACGCCGGTACTTATCTGGCGGCGTGGAACGAAGTGCGGGTGTTCGACAGCTGGGGAACGTTGTCGAACACCGGGCAATATCGCCGCACGTTGTCGGGGGATGCGGTCAGCACGCTGGACAACGGCTATCTGCGTTACGACACCACCTGGCGCTACTCCGATGACGAGCGGATGCTGACCTACGAGGCCGGGGACGTGGTCAGCGGCGCCTTGCCCTGGAGCAGTTCGGTACGGCTGGGCGGCGTGCAGTTCTCGCGGGATTTTGCGGTGCGTCCGGATCTGGTGACCTATCCGCTGCCGCAGTTCGCCGGAGAAGCGGCGGTGCCGTCCTCGGTGGATCTGTTCATCAACGGCTACAAGTCCAGCAGCACTGACCTGCAACCGGGGCCGTACACCCTGACCAACATTCCGTTTATCAACGGTGCGGGTGAGGCGGTGGTGGTGACCACCGATGCGCTGGGCCGGCAGGTGTCGACTACCGTGCCGTTCTATGTCACCAGCAGCCTGTTGCAAAAAGGGCTAAGTGATTTTTCGGTGGCCGCCGGTACGTTGCGCCGGGATTACGGCCTGAAGGATTTCAGCTACGGGCCGGGCGTGACCTCGGGCAGTCTGCGTTATGGCGTCAGCGACACGTTTACCCTGGAGAGTCACGCCGAGGCGGCGGATAGCCTGACCCTCGGGGGCTTGGGCGGTAACTTGCGGCTGGGCAATTTCGGGGTGCTCAACAGTGCGATCAGCCAGAGCCGTTTCGACGGCGACGGCGGTCAGCAACTGAGCCTCGGTTATCAATACAGCGGCCAGCGCTACAGCTTTTCCTATCAGCGTCTGCAACGCCGCGACCGTTACGCCGACCTGACCGTGGTCGACAGCCCTTACACCACACTCAGCAAGCGCAGTGAGCAGGCAACTCTGAGCCTCAACCTCGAGCGCTGGGGCAGTCTAGGCGTCGGGTATTTCGATATTCGTGCGGCAGACGAAACCCGCACGCGGTTGCTCAACCTGAGCTGGAGCAAACCGTTGTGGCGCAACAGCAGTTTCTACCTGTCGGCCAACCGCGAAATCGGCGACAGCAATTGGGCGGTGCAGGCGCAACTGGTGATTCCGTTCGACCTGCGCGGCAGCCTCGCCATCAGCAGCGAGCGCAGCAAGACCGGACAGACGCAGCAGCGGGTCAACTACAGTCGCGCCGTGCCGTCCGAGGGCGGGGTGGGCTTCAATCTCGGCTACGCCAAGGGCGACGGCGCCGATTACCGCCAGGCTGACGTGACCTGGCGCCTGCAATCGGTGCAATTGCAGGCGGGTGTCTACGGGACGTCCGACGCCGAAACCCGCTGGGCCGATGCCAGCGGGTCGCTGGTGTGGATGGATGATCAAGTGTTCGCCGCCAACCGCATCGACGATGCCTTCGTGGTGGTCAGCACCGACGGCTACGCGGACATTCCGGTGCGTTACGAGAATCAGCAGGTTGGCCAGACCGACCGTAACGGCCACTTGCTGGTGCCGTGGAGCAGTGCCTACTACCGGGGCAAGTACGAAATCGATCCGCTGAACCTGCCGGCCAACGTGCGCAGCCCGAATGTCGAACAGCGTGTCGCCGTACGGCGGGGCAGTGGCTATCTGCTGGAGTTTCCGCTGAGCCGGGTGATTGCCGCGAGCATCGTGCTGGTGGATGCGCAGCAGAAGGAGTTACCGCTGGGCAGTGGCGTGCTGCACGAGCAGAGCGGCACGCGGACGGTGGTCGGTTGGGACGGGCTGGTCTATCTGGAAAACCTTCAGGCGCAGAATTCGCTGCGGGTCACCCTGGCGGACGGCAAGACCTGCCAGGCGCAATTCAGCGTCGATCTGCAGCAGAACGAAGTGCCGCTGATCGGCCCGTTGGTGTGCCAATGATCCGGGCGCGGCTTGTTCTGTGGCTGCTGATACTGCTGCCGGGACTGGCTCAGGCGCTGTGCTCGGTGGTCACCACCACGCCCGCCGGGTTCGGGAACATCAGTTCGATCTCCGTGCGCACCACCTCGCAACCCAGTTCCACTCTGAACGGAGGCTTGAGTTGCACTGGTTCGCTGCTGTCGCTGTTGACCAACAATGACCATTTCTGGGCCACCGTCACCTCGACCCAGAGCGGTTTGCTCGGGCCCACTGGCGACGTGATCGGTTACACGATCTACGCCAACAACAGCACCAGTTACCCGCTAACGCGCGGCACCGCCTATGACTTCGCCCGCAACGGTATCATCGATGCCCTCGGCTTGCTGGGCGGTACGGTGCCGAAAACCGTTCCGCTGTATTTCGGTACCACCATTGGCAGCAACGTGGCGGCCGGGGTGTATACCGAGACCCTGAGCATTTTCTGGAACTGGAATTATTGTTCGGGCATCGGTGTCGGCGGGCTTTGCCTGGGCCGCGACATCAACAGCGGCACCACGACGCTGACGGTGAACCTGACCGTTGCCAACGATTGCACCATCACCGCGCCGAATATCGCCTTTGGCAGCGCCCCGGTGGTCAGTGCATTTACGCCGGTAACCGGGCAGACCATCAACCTCGCCTGCACCAAGGGCAGTGCCTACACCGTGGGTTTGAACGACGGGCAGAATGCGATCAGCGTCGGCGGGCGGCGGCGGATGATTTCCGGCAGCAACTATCTGGCCTACGACATCTTCAAGAGTGCTGGCACCACCCGTTGGGGCAGTGTCGGCGCGGCCCGCCGGGCCAGCAGCGATGCCGAGGTCAACCCCGGCAACGGGCTGGGCACCGGCAGCCAGATCTTCAATTACAACGCGAAAATCTACACCGACCAGACCACACCGCCCGCTGGAACCTATCTGGACAATGTGGTGCTGGATGTGGGGTTCTGAACCGGCTAGAAACTCACGGATTGCTTGAGCATTTTCGCTGCGGGTGTATCGGTCGGGCTGACCATCGCGTAGTTGTAGCCCTTGCCGGACCAGTACTCGGCCTGCAGATCCCCGTCCTGGCGGCTGCCCCGGGGCAGGAAGGTATTTTTCGGTCCCGGTGGACGCACGTAGAAACTGACCTTGTGCCCGCTCTGGTCTTCATACATCACCATCGCCGCCGGGCCTTCGTCGGTGCTCAGCAGACGACCGCTGACCGGTGCAAACCCGGCCGACGTCAGGTCCGGCAGGCGATTGGCCTGAGTGAAATAACGGTCGAGCCAGCGCTGGATGTCGCCGTCGCCATCGACCTTGTAGTCCGCCGGCAGAAGCCCTTGCTGGGCGATCAAGCGGTACGCCTGCAAGGCGTCTGTCATCGGTGCCGGGGGATGAAACACGGTCATGTCCCGGGCCTTCCAGCCACCGACACCGCCGAGGCTGACGGCAATCAAAAGCACTGCCGCGCTGGCCCACTGGCGGCGCGATTGGCGTTTGAGCCGCTGACGAATCAGCGACGGATCGAGGTCCGGATTGGCCGGTTGTTGCAGGGCACCGCCGAGGGCGGCACGCAGGTGCTGGGCATCCTGTTGCCAGGCGCGAACCTGCGCCGCTTCGTCCGGATGGCTGGCGAGCCAGGTTTCCAGCACATGCCGGTCGGCCTCGCTGAGCTGGTGGTCGACGTAGGCGTGCAGGTCACGTTCATTGGGGGGCAGACTGATCATTTGAGTATCCGCAAGGAAGGGCTGCTGATTTCCCCGTCGCTGAGCTGGCGCAGGGCCTGGCGAGCACGGGACAGGCGCGACATCACGGTGCCGGTGGGGACGTCGAGAATCTCGGCGACCTCCTTATAAGTCAGGCCTTCCACCGACACCATCAGCAGCAGCGCGCGCTGTTCGGTGGGCAGTCGGTCGAAGGCCTGCAAGGTCGATCGGGCAATGACGGTGCGTTCAACCGAAGGCTCGGCGTCATCGCGGCCGGTGAAGAATTCGAGCATCCGTGCATACCGGCGCGAGCGACGATGCGCATCGAGAAACTGCCGGTACAGGATCGAAAACAGCCAGGCGCGCAGATCGCCGTCGGCGCGTTTGTCGCCCCAACCCGACAGCGCCTTCTCCAGGCTGGCCTGTACCAGGTCGTCGGCGCTGCTGCCGTTGCGGGTCAACGACACGGCAAAGCGCCGCAATCTGGGAATGATTTCTCTCAGTTGTTCGTCGAATTCGCTCATGAAGTTCTGCTAGTCACTACGCTTTGGACTAGGAAGACGCCCGGCATTGGAGGTTATTCCACGTTCTGAAAAATAAATACCGGGCCGTGGAATAAATCCCGATGGCGTGCGTCTTGCTGATTCTTCCTACTTGTGGCCGATGGCCCTGGAGTGCTTCATGGTTGATCGCAGCTCATCGCCCGGCGGGCCACAACGCCCGCCACTGAGTGCCGCGAGCCTGGTGTTGCGGCTTGGCGGAATCGCCGTGGTGGTCGCAGCCCTGGCCGGGGCGTTTGCCTACGTTCATGGTTCATTTGACCCACAGCGCCTGACGCCGAAAGCGTTGGTCGATGTGCTGGAAAAGAACAACGGCGTGCATCCCGGCTTTCGCCGCAATCACGCCAAAGGTGTTTGCGTGATCGGACATTTCGAGAGCAGCGGCGAGGCTCGCCCGTATTCTGTCGCGCAAGTGTTCAATGAGCCGCGCACCCCGGTGGTCGGGCGTTTTGCGTTGCCGGCCGGCAATCCGTATGCGCCGGACAGCGCCGTACCGATCCGCAGTCTGGCGCTGCGTTTCACTCAGGCCAACGGCCAGCAGTGGCGCACCGGGATGAACAGCATGCCGGTTTTCCCGGTCGGCACGCCCGAGGCGTTCTATCAGTTGCAGCAGGCGCAATCGCCGGATCCGGCGACGGGCAAACCGGATCCGAGCAAGGTTCCGGCATTTTTTGCCGCACACCCGGAAGCCCTGCCGTTTCTGACCTGGATAAAAACCGCCAAACCCTCGGCCAGTTACGCGACGGAAACCTACAACAGCGTCAACGCGTTCTATCTGGTGGATGCCAGCGGCAAGAAACAAGCGGTGCGCTGGAGCATGACGCCTCTGGCGCAGGACGCTGCCGGTGCGACTGCACCTGAAGGTAGCGATTTCCTTGAAAAGGACCTGGTGCAACGCCTGGCCGAAGGGCCGCTGCGCTTTCAGTTGAACATCACGTTGGCCAATGCCGACGATCCGGTGAACGATGCGAGCAAGACCTGGCCCGCCGGGCGCAAGATGTTGAACGCCGGCACCCTGGTGCTGGAAAAAACCCAGCCGCAGCTCAGCGGCGAATGCCGTGACATCAACTACGATCCGCTGGTGCTGCCGGCCGGCATTCAGGGTTCCGACGATCCATTGCTGGCCGCGCGCTCGGCCGGTTACGCCGATTCCTACCTGCGTCGCACCAGCGAAGTCAGCCAACTGCCAACCGGCAAAAAGGAGGCTCGCCCATGAGCACGCAACCGACTCATTTCAATCCGCTGGCGCGGTTGCTGCACTGGTTGATGGCGTTGATGATCATCGCGATGTTGTTCATTGGGGCCGGCATGGTGACCTCGGTGTCGGCGCGGCATGAATGGCTGATCAACCTGCACAAGCCGCTGGGCATCGCAATTCTCGCTTTGGTGATCGTGCGCATTCTGGTGCGACTGGGCACCCGTCAGCCGCCGCTGCCGGCGGATCTGCCGGGCTGGCAGGTGATGGCGGCCAAGGCCTCTCATCTGTTGTTGTACGCGCTGATGCTGGTGTTGCCGCTGTTGGGCTGGGCGATGATCAGCGCGGCGGGGGATCCGGTGATGCTCGGCACGTCCCTGCAATTGCCGTCGATCGTGCCGGCGGATGCGCAGGTGTTTGCGTTGCTGCGCAAGGCTCACGGGTATCTGGCGTATCTGTTGTTCCTGACCGTGCTGCTGCATCTGGCGGCGGCGTTGTTCCATGGCTGGGTGCGCCGCGACGAAGTGCTCGACAGCATGCTGCGGGGACGCAATCGAGGTTGATCGTGTGTCAGTCTGACGTGGCGAGGGCGCAAGCAGCCTCGCCACGTTTCGGTGTGGCCAGCGTTCGCCACCAATAAAGCAACGCGACCATGTTGATTGCCGCACCCAGCCAGCAGACGCCCGGCCATCCTGCCCAGGCGTACATGGCCGTCGAGGCGATTGAGCCCAAGGCGCTGCCAATCGAGTAAAACAGCATGTAGCCGGCGGTCAGTCGGCTCTGCGCCTCCGGGCGGACGCTGTAGATCATGCTCTGGCTGGTGACGTGCACGGCCTGCAAGCCCAGATCCAGAGTGATGACGCCAAGCAGCAGCGCCCACAACGAAGATTGGGTGAGTGCGATCGGCAGCCACGAGCCCAGCATCAGCAGCAGCGACAGGCCGCTGACCCATTGTCCCAATCCTCGATCCGCCAGGTGTCCGGCTCTGGCAGCGGCCAGTGCGCCTGCCGCGCCGGCGAGTCCGAACAATCCGATTTCACTGTGGGAAAGCGACAGCGGCGGGGCGGCCAGCGGCAACACCATCGGCGTCCACAGCACCATGGCGCTGGCGAAGGTGAGCAGGGCGAGGATTGCTCGTTGACGCAGCACCGGTTCCTCACGAAACAGGCTGAACACTGAAGCGATCAGTGCCACGTAACGCGTGGTCGGCCGTACGTCTTCATCTTTGGGCAACACCCGAAACAGCAGCGCGGCCATCACCAGCGTCAATCCCGCCGATAGCAGATAGATCGAGCGCCAGCCCGCCAGATCGGCCATGCCGCCCGCTACCGTGCGCGCGAGCAGAATGCCGACGACGATTCCGCTGGTGATCACGCCCACAACCTTTCCGCGTTGCGCAGGGACGGCCAGGGTTGCGGCGTAGGCGACCAGCACCTGGGTGACCACGGCAAGCAGACCGGTCAGGGTGACGCCGATCAGCAGCCAGGCGCTGTTCGAGGCCAGAGCAATCATCAGCAAGGCTGCGGCGGACAACAGCGTTTGCGTGACGATCAACCGCCGGCGGTTGAGCAGGTCGCCGAGGGGCACGAGCAATAACAGCCCAAGGCCGTAACCGACCTGGGTCAGCGTCATGACTATGCCGATGCTGCCCGGCGACAGGCCAAAGGCGTCGGCCATCGCATCCAGCAGCGGCTGGGCGTAATACACGTTGCCCACCGCGAGGCCGCAAGCGATGGCGAAAAGCAGTACGACACCTTTATCGAGTGTTGCAGTTTTCATTTCCCGGATCCTTTCAGGTTTCAAATTGAAACTTGATTGACGGTAAGCAATCCAGTTTTGATTTGCAACCTGATTGGGTAAAAGTCAGCGCAAAAAAAAGATCGCAGACAGGCTGCGATCTTTCGTGAAGCGAAAATCAGGGGCGATCAGCGCAGGGTGTCGACCATGTCCGCGATGGTGGTCAGCACGTCGTTGCCCAGTTGCTTCGAGCGTTTGCCCGACCAGCCGGTGAGCGGGTTCGGCGCGTCATCGTGATCCTTGAACGGCATTTCCAGGGTCAGCGACAGGCAGTCGAATTTCTGGCCGACGCTGTTGCAGGCCAGGGTCATGTTGGCCTGGCCCGGTTCGTCGCGGGTGTAGCCGTACTTGGTCTGGAAGTCTTTGGTGGTGTGCTTCAGGTGGCTGCGGAAGTGTTCTTCGAGCTTTTCGATTCGCGGGGTGTAGCCCGGATTGCCTTCGCAGCCGGCGGTGAACACGTGGGGGATTTCTTCGTCGCCGTGTACGTCGAGGAACAGATCGACGCCGTACTTTTCCATCTGCTGCTGTACGAAAAGTACTTCCGGGCTGACTTCCTGACTGGCGTTCTGCCAGGCGCGGTTCAGGTCCTGGCCCATGGCGTTGGTGCGCAGGTGACCGTGGAAGGCTCCGTCCGGGTTCATGTTCGGCACCAGGTACAGATCGGCGCTGGCCAGCAGTTTGTTCAACACTGGATCGTCATGACGTTCCAGGCGCTCGATCACGCCTTCCATGAACCATTCGGCCATGTGCTCGCCCGGGTGTTGCTGGGCGATGATCCAGATCTTGCGGCGACCTTCGGCGCCGGTGCCTTTGCGCAGCAGCTGGATGTCGCGGCCTTCGACGCTTTTGCCGGTGGCCAGCAGTTCGGTGCCGGCCTTGGTCAGCGCTTGCTCGATCAGCCAGTCGTGACGGCCACGGCTGTAAGGTTCGAAGTAGGCGAACCAGGCGTGGGTCTGCTCGGCTTCGAGGCAGAAGCGCAGGCTGTCGCCTTCGAATTGGGTCGGAATGCGGAACCAGTTGACGTGGTCGTAGGAAGCGACGGCCTGATAGCCGGTCCAGGCTTTGTTGTAGGAAGACTGGCTGGCGTTGACCAGGCGAAACCAGTGTTCCTGATGGACGTGCAGGCCGCTGGCCTTGAAGTGGAACCACTGGAAATGGGCGCTGCGGGTATCTGGCCGAATTGCCAGAACCGGGTTGAGCGGATTGCTGATGTCGATGACTTGGATGTTGCCGCTGTCGAAGTTGGCGCTGATGTCGAACGAAGATTTGGCCACGGTCATAATCGGTTCCTGAATATGATTTTTATGGCGGCTACTTTACACGCAAGACAGGGGTGAAACCGAGGGAAATTGCGGGTTGCGGCGGGGGGCGTCCTCCATGACGCGGACGCAGCTTAGTGGCTGTGCGATTGATTCTCAAGTGCTAATTGGCATTACTTTGCCCCAATGTGGCTGGGGTCCGCTTGCCAAGCAATATTCTTTTGATATTATCCGCGCCAACGAATTTGCAGCACCCAAAGACTTCATTAGCCTGAAGCCACAAGCCAGAAAACTGGCAAAAAAAGACCCGGCAAAAAGCCGGGTCAAAAACCGTGATTAGCCTGATGAGGAGATAGTCCAGAAGACCGACCTAAGGTCTCTGGTCCATCGACTGATCTCGCGACCAGCTGCTTGCAATAATAATCATTATCATTTGCAAGTCAAATGTTTTTATCTGCGCGATTGGAAAACTCTTTCCCGTCCGTCCGAACTCCTGTCTTCAGCGAACCGCGCCATCGAGCGAGTGATCAACCATCGCCCGCGCCATGTCCACCATGTGCACAACCGAAAACGCCAGATCCCGACTAACGCCCTGCAAGCCGTCCGCCGCCTTGAATGCCGTAGCCGCTGCACATCGCAGCAGATCGGAGGCGTGGACCAGGGATTCTTCGCCACTCAGATTGCTGTTCACCCCGAAAAAGCGCTCATCCACTTCCGGTTCTGACACAGCTGGTTTCAAGTAATAGTCCAACGCCCGTTGCGCAGCGGCGCACCCTTGCGGGGACGTGAAGGTGGTGTCCATTTGCAGATCGGGCAAGTCTTTGCTGGTGATATTCATGTTGAAAGGTCACTCCTTGGTCGATTCAAATCCGTGACTCAAGCATAGTACTATCAGTATTTGTGACCAGAATTTAAATACTACAATATGTGTTTTGCCGGTCGCAGGCGTCCACGTATGGTGCCGCACATGGATAAATGGATTGAGTTGGTCAAGGCCAAAATGAGTGAACTCAACGTCACTCAAGTCGAGCTCGGCGAGCGCGTCGGCATGTCTCAGGGCGGTATCGGCCATTGGCTGAACAAGCGCCGCGAGCCCGGCATCACGCAGATGAACCGCGTGCTGAAAGCGCTGGGCATGGAGTATCTAGAGGTCGCGGTGGTGATTCGTGAACCGCAGATCGATGCGGATGACGAAATGCCTCTGGCGCAGAAGTACAACCCTTACTTTCGCTATCCGGTCAGCGAGTGGAATGCGCCGGTCGAGGCCCGTGAAAGCCAGCCTGCGTATTCGAGTGCCAAGGACAAGCGACGTTTCGAGCTGACGGACTACCACGCCCGTGGCCCGGCGTTCTGGCTCACGGTGACGGGCAACGCGATGACCGCGCCCACCGGGCAGAGCATCGGTGAGGGGATGATGATTCTGGTGGACCCGGCGCTGGAAGCCGAGCCCGGCAAACTGGTGATCGCCCAGTGGCCGGACAGCGACGAGGCGATTTTCCGCAAACTGATCGAAGAGGGCGGCCAGCGTTACCTGGTGCCGCTCAATCCGACCTGGCCCAAAGCCCTGTTGACCGACGAGTGCCGAATTATCGGCGTCGTGGTTCAGGCAACGGCCAAATACTAGTCAGATCGATCCTCGCCAGGCGCAGGATCGACCCACCTTTCACGCTTCTTCCAGCTCGACCAGTGCGCTGCCTTCGCTGACCATTTCGCCTTCCTGGCAATACAGCGCCTTGATCACGCCGGCATGGGGCGCGCGGATGCTGTGCTCCATCTTCATCGCCTCCAACACCACCAATTGAGCGCCGGCCTCAACCGATTGCCCGGCCTCCACCAGCACCCGCACGATGCTGCCGTTCATCGGCGCCGTCAGACCGCCCTGATGGCTGTGACTGGCTTCTACAGCACTGATCGGGTCATACGTTTCAACGCGTCGCAGCTCGCCGTCCCATTGCAGATACAGAACCTCTCCACGACGAATCGCATGCAGCTGTCGGCGCAGCCCATCATGCTCGACCACCAGTTGCTCGCCGATCAGTTTTGCATTGCCGCCAGCACCGAGCGTCAGCGCCCGATCCTGCCCCTCGCAACTCAAATGCAGAGTGATTTCACGAGGCAACCCGGCGCGCAGACCGCTGTGAAGCGCCCAAGGCGAAGCCGGATCATCCGCCCGAGCCATCCCCGGCAGACTCTGCGCAAAAGCCTGCGCCGCCGCCTCCCAGAACTCATCACTCAGCGCAGCAGGCGCTGGCAGTAACTGTTCCTGATAGCGAGGAATGAACCCGGTATCCAGCTCGGCTGCCGCAAACGCCGGATGACCGATGATTCGTCGCAGGAAGTTGATGTTGGTCTTCAACCCGCCAATCGCAAACTCATCGAGCATGCTCAGCAACCGCAAACGTGCCTGCTCACGATCCTCGCCCCAGGCAATCAGCTTGCCGAGCATCGGGTCATAGAACGGCGAAATCTCATCGCCTTCCTCAACGCCGCTGTCCACACGGCGCCCCGGCCCTGCGGCGGATTCGCGATACAGATCCAGACGTCCGGTCGCCGGCAGGAAATCATTTGACGGGTCTTCCGCATACAACCGCACTTCAATTGCATGCCCGTTCAGCGGCACTTGATCCTGAGTGATCGGCAGCGCTTCGCCACGGGCGACGCGAATCTGCCAGGCCACCAGATCAAGCCCGGTGATGGCTTCGGTGACCGGGTGTTCGACCTGCAACCGCGTGTTCATCTCCATGAAGAAGAATTCGCCGCGCGCATCCAGTAGAAACTCCACCGTGCCGGCGCCGACATAACCGATGGCCTGCGCCGAACGCACAGCCGCTTCGCCCATCGCACGACGCAGTTCAGGGCTCAAACCCGGTGCCGGCGCCTCTTCGACGACCTTCTGGTGCCGACGCTGAATCGAGCAGTCGCGCTCGTTCAGGTACAGGCAATTGCCATGCTGATCGGCAAACACCTGGATTTCCACGTGACGCGGCTTGAGCAGGTATTTCTCCACCAGCATCCGCGAGTCTCCAAACGACGACTGCGCTTCACGCTGGGCCGAGGCCAACGCTTCAGCCAACTGGCTGACGTCTTCAACGACCTTCATGCCTTTACCGCCACCGCCCGCCGTGGCCTTGAGCAGCACCGGATAGCCGATGCGCTCGCAAGCATCGCGGAAGGTGTCCAGATCCTGTGCTTCGCCGTGATAGCCCGGTACCAGCGGCACGCCGGCCGTTTCCATCAGGGCCTTGGCAGCGGATTTGCTGCCCATCGCGTCGATGGCCGAGGCGGGCGGGCCGAGGAAGATCAGGCCGGCCGCTTCAATGGCGCGGGCAAACCCGGCGTTCTCCGACAAAAACCCATAACCCGGATGAATCGCTTGAGCGCCGCTGGCCTTGGCCGCTGCGATCAGCTTGTCGATTTGCAGATAGCTGTCGGCCGCTTTGCTGCCGCCCAGATCAACGCGGATATCCGCTTCACGGCTGTGCCGCGCTTCACGGTCGGTGGCGCTGTGCACCGCGACGGTGGTCATGCCCAGGGCCTTGGCGGTACGCATGACCCGGCAAGCGATTTCGCCACGGTTGGCCACCAGCAGGGTGGTGAGAACAGGTGCGCTCATCAACGCGGCTCCTTGGTGGTGGTTGCGGCTTGCCAGCTCGGCGGACGCTTCTGCAAAAAGGCCCGCAGACCTTCCTGACCTTCCGGGCTGACGCGGATGCGGGCGATGGCGTTTTCGGTGTAACGGCGCAGGGCCGGCGTCAGCGCGCCGTTGCCGACTTCACGCAGCAGATCCTTGCTGGCGCGCATGGCGGCGGGGCTGTTGAGCAGCAAGTTGTCGATCCATTGTTCGACTTTCTGCTCCAGTTCAGTCGCCGGATAGCTTTCGGACAACAAACCGATTTCCCGCGCCCGCTGACCGCCGAAGCGCTCGGCCGTCAGCGCATAACGCCGTGCCGCGCGCTCGCCGATGGCTTGCACCACGAACGGGCTGATCACCGCTGGTGCCAGGCCAATGCGCACTTCCGACAGGCAGAACTGCGCGTCGTCGGCGCCAATCGCCGTGTCGCAGCAACTGATCAGACCCAGCGCGCCGCCGAACGCCGCGCCTTGCACCACAGCCAAGGTCGGGATTTTCAGTTTGGCGAGGTTGTACATCAGCTCCGCCAGTTCCCGGGCGTCGTCGAGGTTGGTGTGGTAATCGAGTTCGGCCGATTGCTGCATCCACGCCAGATCCGCGCCGGCGCTGAAGTGCTTGCCGCGTCCGCGCACCAGCAGGAAGCGCAGGCTGGCGTCGCTGGCGACCTTGTCCAGCGCCAGGATCAGTTCGCGGATCATCTCGGCGTTGAACGCGTTGTTCTTTTCTTCGCGGCTCAGCCACAGGGTCGCGAAACCCCGTGGATCGCTCTGCAGTTCAAGGGTGTTGAAGTCGCTCATGAGGTTCTCCCGATCACATCCGGAACACGCCGAAGCGGCTCGGTTCGATAGGCGCGTTCAACGACGCGGACAAGGCCAGGGCCAGTACATCGCGGGTCTGCGCCGGGTCAATGACGCCGTCGTCCCACAGTCGTGCGCTGGAGTAATAGGGGTGACCCTGCTCTTCGTACTGGTCGAGAATCGGTTGCTTGATCTCGCTTTCCTGCTCGGCACTGAACGCCTGACCGCTGCGTTCGGCCTGCTCGCGCTTGACCTGAACCAGTACGCCGGCCGCCTGTTCGGCACCCATCACGCCGATCCGCGCGTTCGGCCACATCCACAGAAAACGCGGATCGTAGGCCCGCCCGCACATGCCGTAGTTACCGGCGCCGAAGCTGCCGCCGATGATCACGGTGAATTTCGGCACCTTGGCGCACGCCACGGCGGTCACCAGTTTGGCGCCGTGCTTGGCGATGCCGCCGGCCTCGTATTTCTGGCCGACCATGAAGCCAGTGATGTTCTGCAGGAACAGCAGCGGGATGCCGCGCTGGCAGGCCAGTTCAATGAAGTGCGCGCCTTTTTGCGCGGCTTCGGCGAACAGGATGCCGTTGTTGGCGAGGATCGCGATCGGGTAGCCGTGAAGATGGGCAAAGCCGCACACCAGCGTCGTGCCGAACAGCGCTTTAAATTCATCGAACACCGAACCGTCGACCAGTCGCGCAATCACTTCGCGCACATCAAACGGTTGCTTCGCATCGGCCGACACCACACCGTACAACTCGTCGCTGGCGTACAGCGGCGCAATCGGCGCGCGCTGCTGCACTTCGCCGAGTTTGCGCCAGTTGAGGTTGGCGACGCTGCGGCGGGCGAGGGCGAGGGCGTGTTCATCGCTTTCGGCGTAATGGTCGGCGACCCCGGAAATCTTGCAATGCACATCGGCCCCGCCGAGGTCTTCGGCGCTGACCACTTCACCGGTCGCGGCTTTCACCAAGGGCGGGCCGGCGAGGAAAATCGTCGCCTGATTGCGCACCATGATTGCTTCGTCCGCCATCGCCGGCACATAAGCGCCGCCGGCGGTGCAGGAACCCATGACCACGGCAATCTGCGGAATGCCCATGGCGCTCATGTTGGCCTGGTTGAAGAAGATCCGCCCGAAGTGCTCGCGATCCGGGAACACTTCGTCCTGACGCGGCAGGTTGGCGCCGCCCGAGTCCACCAGATAAATGCACGGCAGACGGTTTTGCTGGGCGATGGTCTGGGCGCGCAGGTGTTTTTTCACGGTCAGCGGGTAGTACGAGCCACCTTTCACCGTCGCGTCGTTGGCGACGATCATGCACTCGACGCCTTCCACCCGGCCGATTCCGGCAATCACGCCAGCGGCCGGCACATCCTCGCCATACACGGCGTGAGCGGCCAATTGGCTGATTTCCAGAAACGGCGAGCCCGGGTCGAGCAAGCGGTTGATCCGCTCACGGGGCAGCAGTTTGCCGCGCGAGGTGTGACGTTCTTGAGCTTTCGCGCCGCCGCCCTGTGCCACTTGGGCGAGCAGGGTGTGCAGGGCGTCGACCTGTGTGAGCATCGCCGCGCTGTTGGCGGCGAACTCCGCTGAGCGGGGGTTGAGCTGGGTATGCAGGATAGCCATGGACAGCTCCGTTTAGCGGGTTTCGTTGAACAGTTCGCGACCGATCAGCATGCGACGAATCTCACTGGTGCCGGCGCCGATTTCGTACAGCTTGGCGTCACGCAGCAGACGACCGGCCGGGAATTCGTTGATGTAGCCGTTACCGCCGAGAATCTGAATCGCGTCCAGAGCCATTTGCGTGGCGCGTTCGGCGGTGTAAAGGATCACGCCGGCGGCGTCCTTGCGCGTGGTTTCGTTGCGCTCGCAGGCCTGGGCCACGGCGTAGAGGTAGGCGCGGCTGGCGTTGAGCTGGGTGTACATGTCGGCGACTTTGCCCTGGATCAGCTGGAATTCGCCGATGCTCTGGCCGAACTGCTTGCGGTCGTGGATGTACGGCACGATCAAATCCATGCACGACTGCATGATCCCGGTCGGGCCACCGGACAGCACGACGCGCTCGTAATCGAGGCCGCTCATCAGCACTTTCACGCCGCCGTTGAGCACGCCGAGAATGTTTTCTTCCGGCACTTCGACGTCATCGAAAAACAGCTCGCAAGTGTTGGAGCCGCGCATGCCGAGCTTGTCGAATTTGTTGCTGCGGCTGAAGCCTTTCCAGTCGCGCTCGACGATGAATGCGGTAATGCCGTGGGGACCTTTTTCCAGGTCGGTCTTGGCGTAGATCACGTAGGTGTTGGCGTCGGGGCCGTTGGTGATCCAGGTCTTGCTGCCGTTGAGCACGAAACGGTCGCCGCGTTTATCGGCGCGCAGTTTCATCGAGACCACGTCGGAACCGGCGTTTGGCTCGCTCATGGCGAGTGCGCCGACGTGTTCGCCGCTGATCAGTTTTGGCAGGTATTTGGATTTCTGTTCGTGGTTGCCGTTGCGGTTGATCTGATTGACGCAGAGGTTGGAGTGAGCGCCGTAGGACAACGCCACGGAAGCGGAGCCACGGCTGATTTCTTCCATCGCCACGACGTGCGCCAGGTAACCCAGACCAGCGCCGCCGTACTCTTCCGGCACGGTGATGCCGAGCAGGCCCATGTCACCGAACTTGCGCCACAGATCAGCCGGGAACAGGTTGTCGCTGTCGATCTGCGCGGCACGCGGGGCGATCTCCTTGGCGACAAAGGACTGAACCTGATCGCGCAGCATGTCGATGGTTTCGCCGAGGGCAAAGTTCAGGGATGGGTAGCTCATGGGTCACCTTTTGGCTTTTTTGTAGGGTGGGGAGAAGGGCGTTTCAGTTCTCACCTTTACGTTAACGTAAGCCTGTGACGAATGGCTGTCAATCACCCTTTACGTTAACGTCAACTTGAGCGAGAGTAGGGCCAGTTCTGAATGGTCGGAGCTCATATGGCTCCGGTCCAACACCCACTAATAAAGACAATAGGGGTCGTCATGGATCAACCCAGTACAAACCCGCAGCGCAGCTACACCCGTGGTTCCCAGGACAAAGCCTTGCTGGCGATGACCATCGGGCAGAAGTTCGACGAGACCGTCGCGCAGTACCCGGACGGCGAGGCGCTGGTAGTGCGCCATCAGCAGTTGCGTTACACCTGGCGGCAACTGGCCGACGCGGTGGATGTGCATGCCAGAGCCCTGCTGGCGTTGGGTTTGCAGGCCGGCGACCGGCTCGGCATCTGGGCGCCGAACTGCGCACAGTGGTGCATTACGCAGTTCGCCACCGCGAAGCTCGGCGTGATTCTGGTCAACATCAACCCGGCTTACCGAAGCTCCGAGCTCGAATACGTGCTCAAACAATCCGGTTGTCAGTGGCTGGTCTGCGCCGGCGCCTTCAAATCTTCTAACTATCACGGCATGTTGCAAGGCTTGCTGCCGGAACTGGCCGAGCAATCCATCGGCGAACTGCGCAGTGAGCGCCTGCCGGAGCTGCGCGGGTTGATCAGCCTTGATCCGCAGCCGCCTTCGGGTTTTCTCCCGTGGTCGCAACTGGCAGATCTGGCCGCCAGTGTCTCTCCAGAACAATTGCGTGAACGCAGCGACAGCCTGCACTTCGATCAGCCCGTCAACATCCAGTACACCTCCGGCACCACCGGTTTCCCCAAGGGCGCGACCCTCAGTCACTACAACATTCTCAACAACGGTTACATGGTCGGCGAAAGCCTCGGCCTGACCGCCGCCGATCGCCTGGTGATCCCGGTGCCGCTGTATCACTGCTTCGGCATGGTCATGGGCAACCTGGGCTGTATCACTCACGGCAGCACCATGATTTACCCGAACGATGCCTTCGATCCGCTTCTGACCCTGAACACCGTTGCCGAAGAAAAGGCTACGGGGCTGTACGGCGTGCCGACCATGTTCATTGCCATGCTCGATCAGCCGCAACGCGCCGAATTCGACCTGTCGACCCTGCGCACCGGGATCATGGCCGGCGCCACTTGCCCGATCGAGGTGATGCGCCGGGTCATCAGCGAAATGCACATGAGTGAAGTGCAGATCGCCTACGGCATGACCGAAACCAGCCCCGTGTCCCTGCAGACCGGGCCATCCGACGAACTGGAACTGCGCGTCACCACCGTCGGCCGCACCCAGCCACAACTCGAAAGCAAAATCATCGACGAGGCTGGCAACCCGGTGCCACGCGGCACCATCGGCGAGCTGTGTACCCGTGGTTACAGCGTGATGCTCGGCTACTGGAACAATCCGAATGCCACCGCCGAAGCCATCGACGCGGCGGGCTGGATGCACACCGGCGACCTGGCGAGCATGAACGACGAGGGTTACGTGTGCATCGCCGGCCGTAACAAGGACATGATCATCCGTGGCGGCGAGAACATTTACCCGCGTGAACTGGAAGAGTTCTTTTTCACTCACCCGGCGGTGGCGGACGTGCAGGTGATCGGCATTCCCTGCTCGCGTTACGGCGAGGAAATCGTCGCCTGGATCAAATTCCACCCCGGCCACAGCGCCACCGAACAAGAGCTGCAAGCGTGGTGCAAGGAACGCATCGCCCACTTCAAGACGCCGCGTTACTTCAAGTTTGTGGAGGAGTTTCCGATGACGGTGACGGGCAAGATCCAGAAATTCCGGATGCGCGAGATCAGTATCGAGGAGTTGCGTAGCAACGAGGGCTGACGCAGTTTCAACGTTCTATATCGATCAGAGCCTTCGAAGCCAGGGCGCGGACCCTGGCTTCGAAAGCGGCGCTTATTGCTTTACCTCTACATTTTCCAACGCCTGATTCACTGCCAACTCACCCAACATCACGACTTGCGCAATACCCAACAGGGTCTTGCGGTTCGGCCCTTCCAGCAGGCCGGCAAAGTCCCCGAGCATGACCGTGGCTGAAGCGAGGGATTCGCAGGCGTTGGCCAGCAAGGACTCCGTGTCGGTTTGCGGGTTGACCATGAACATGTCGTTTGGGGTGTAAGGCGTGGCCATGATCTTGGCTGCCGGGGTCAGGTAATAGTCGAGGGCGCGTTCGGCCGCGTCGTGGAGTTTCCTTGAATCGGGAAATTCGTACGGGGACACCGGATCTTCTAACGGTGGAATGACGGTCGTGGACATCAGCTGGAACTCCGGACAAGAGTCGCTTGAGGATTTGTGTAGACAGCTGCCTGGCAGTGAGGGGACAAGCCCCTCACCGAGGTGGGGCAACTACCGCGAGACGTGATGGTTATCCAGCACACGATTGACCAGCAGCTCACTCAGCATGATGACCTGCTGCAGAATCTGCATCGCCTTGCGCTGCGACGGATCGACGGTGTCGCCGATATCACGGGCCATGTCACTGGCCGACGACAGCGTTTCGCACGCTTCGACCAGCAGCGTTTCGTCATCCATGGTTGGATTGACCAGATAGATCTTGCCGGGCTTGCGCGATGGCTTGGACGTCTTCTGCGCCCCAGGATCGAGGTAATGGTTGATCGCCCGCTCGGTGGCCGTTTTTATGTTTTCGGCTTCGAGTGCAGCGTCGTAGGGAATTGAATCGGTTTCTGGTGGGTTTGGTGTGGCTTTGAACATATGTGTAACTCCTATCGCAGATCTCAAGGAGCCATCACCCACGCTACCAAACGATGGGTGGCGGCCATACGCGGGTTGGTAGACCGGCTGCAATAGGAACCCGGCGCTCACGAATGAGCCCCACGCATGACCACCATAAAACAGAGCCCCCAAAAGGGACTGCATACGGTGTTGCCATACAGCTATTACAGACGGGCTACCAAACCCGATCACTGTTTTTCAGTGACAAGGAAACGATATAGCCCACCCCATAGCCGCGTAAGCCGGCGGATTCTGGCGTACGCGTAGGCAACGACGCAAGGTGTTGTAGCCCTTATGGCGTAACGGTTCGTGTACTTTAAACGCCCATGCGCCGTCGCGTTTACACACGGCGAAAGCCGTGAACCCTACGTGTTTTTGTTGGGATTGCCTTGATGTGTGGGGCCGGATGTTGAGGCACGGGATCAATTGCCTCACTGAGATCTTCGAGTGAGCGCTTGCAGGAAGATCGAGATGGGGGAGGAGATCAATCGCAGACAATTTCAGAACGCCAGACAGCACAAAGGGGAGCCGAAGCTCCCCTTTAATTTTGTCGTCGCGTGCTCTTTTTTATTATTGAGGGTCGGTCTGTTGTTGTTTTTGGCAACCGTGGCCCTTTACCGCTGTTTTTGGCGACCCCCATCCGGGGTCAAGAGCAAACGTATTTTTTTGAGCGCTGATCTGCTTTCTCGCTACGCGATCCAACCGATTCGGGAGCTACCTGAAGGTAGTTTTATTGTTCTCTGCCCGGTTGCGGGTCATTCCGAGGAACACCCTGAAAAGCACACCTTCTCCAAAAAAATCTGTTAGCTGCGTCTCTGCCGTGTTGTTTTTGTTATGTCAGAGTCGGTACGTCTTATTTTTATTGGTTTGCTGCTTTTTATTCTTGTTATGCCATAGAGATAGCAGAAGCCGTGCCAACTTTTAAAAACCCTTGTAAATCAAAGATTTGAAATTTTTGAAGGATTTTTCCTTCAGGCAAAACCAGACAATTTGTTTCCGTGTTACTCGCTTGTGCCCACATTTCACGCTCGGCGGTAACACCATCCCCTCACTGTGCGCTGCGAGCCTTGGCCACGCGCGAACCCGTTGGGCGACCCAGGACCGCGCTGATCTGCTGGCCGGCAGCAATCAAGGCGTCGAGGTCGATACCGGTCTCGATGCCCAGGCCGTTGAGCAGGTACACCACGTCTTCGGTGGCGACGTTACCGCTGGCGCCCTTGGCGTACGGGCAGCCGCCGAGGCCTGCGATGGAGCTGTCGAACACCGCGATGCCTTCCAGCAGGCTGGCGTAGATGTTGGCCATGGCCTGGCCGTAGGTGTCGTGAAAGTGGCCGGCGAGTTTTTCTCGCGGTACCTGTTTCGAGACCACTTCGAACAGGCGGCGGGTCGCGCCAGCGGTGCCGGTGCCGATGGTGTCACCCAGCGACACTTCGTAGCAGCCCATCGCGTACAACTCACGGGCGACCATGGCCACTTGTTCCGGTGCGACCTCGCCTTCATAAGGGCAGCCCAGCACACAGGACACGTAACCGCGCACGGTAACGCCGTGCTGTTTCGCGGATTCCATGATCGGCGCGAATCGCGCCAGGCTTTCGCTGATCGAGCAATTGATGTTGCGTTGCGAGAACGCTTCGGACGCGGCGGCAAACACTGCGACTTCCTTGACCCCCGCCGCCAGCGCATCTTCAAAACCGCGCAGGTTCGGCGCAAGCGCGCCATAGGTCACGCCGGGCTTGCGCTGGATCTGCGCGAACACCTCGGCGGAACCGGCCATCTGCGGCACCCACTTGGGCGAAACGAAACTGCCGACTTCTATATAGCCGAGGCCGGCGGCGCTCAGCGCGTCGACCAGTTGCACCTTGTCGGCAACGCTGATGGGCTGGGCTTCGTTCTGCAGGCCGTCACGCGGGCCGACTTCGATCAGGCGTACTTGGGAGGGGAGGGACATGGCGTTGACCTGCTCTTTTGAATTCCTGCGGGACCCCGTGTGGGATTTATTTAGGTTACTGAACTGATTGCTGACTCTTGAGCGTCTGCTCCAGCGCCTGCACGCAGCGTTCTTCGGCGGTGTCGAGTTCCAGCTTCATCTGTTCGATGTCCAGCAATTGCTGCTCGAGCTGTTCCCGGCGCTCGCTGATTTTCGCCAGCATGCTGTTGAGTTGTTTGGTGTTACCACTGGAAGGGTCGTAGAGCTCGATCAGCTCGCGGCACTCGGCCAGGGAAAAACCGATGCGCTTGCCCCGCAGGATCAGCTTCAGGCTGACCTTGTCGCGTGGCGAATAGATACGTTCCTGGCCTCGGCGCTCGGGGCTGAGCAGGCCTTGTTCTTCATAGAAGCGGATCGCCCGGGTGGTGATGTCCAGCTCGCGGGCGAGGTCGGAAATGCTGTAGGTCTGGCTGCTCATGAAAGCGCTCGAAATAAGGTCTTGGCGCTAAGCTAATGGCAGGTTGACGTTTACGTCAAGTGGCGGGCGCCTGCAGCTTGTCGAGCTTCTTCTCGTGGGCTGTCACTTGCTGGCACAGCTCGATCATCTGCTCGCGCATCCAGCGGTTGGCCGGGTCCTGGTCGGTGCTTTCGTGCCAGTACAGATGGGTTTCCACCGGCGGCACATCGTTGACCGGCAGATTGAACGCATGCAGGTCATGGCGGCGGGCGAAACGCTCCGGCACGGTCATCACCATGTCGGTCTGCTGCAACACCTGGGACGCCATCAGATAGTGCTGCGAGCGCAGGGCGATCTTGCGCTGAATGCCCATTTTGCCCAGCGCCAGATCGACATGGCCCAGGCCACTGCGACGGCTGGAAATATGAATGTGGGTCAGCGACAGGTAATCGTCGAGGGTGAGTTTTTCCTTGGTCGCCAGCGGATGGCCCTTGCGCATCGCGCAGACGTAACGGTCTTCCATCAGCTTGACGTGGCGCACCTGCGGGTCGGTGTTGAGCGGCGCGTCGACCGCGAAGTCGAGACGCCCGGCGGCCAGTTCCTTGGTGGTTTCCCGGCGTTTGGACAGAAAGCTTTCGATGATCACCGTCGGCGCCAGACGGCGCAGGCGCTGGAACAGTGGCGGCAGAATCACCGCTTCGGTCAGGTCGGTCATGCTGATGCGGTAAGTCTTGACCGCTTGCGACGGGTTGAAAATCCGGCTTTCCTGAACCGATACCCGCAGCAGCGACAGTGCGTTGCGCACCGGGCCGATGATGTTCTGCGCCATGGGCGTCGGCACCATGCCCTGGGCCGTGCGTACGAAGAGCGGGTCGTTGAAGGTCTCGCGCAACCGCGCCAAGGCGTTGGACACCGCTGGCTGGGTGATGCCGACAATCTGCCCGGCGCGGGTCAGGTTGGCTTCGGTGTAGATCGCGTCGAAGACGATGAAAAGGTTGAGGTCGACCTTGCTCAGATTCATTACGCGGCTCTCTTGTTATCGGTGAATGGCGCGGGTCAGGGCGGCCAGGAAAATCAACCAATCATATATCGGTGATGAATGTTTATACACGCCGAGAATAGGCTAGGTAAATTATCAACGCTGTTCTAGCATCGATTGCATGACTTAAACAACCTGCCGAAAAAAGGTAATTGCTCATGGATTTCGCTTATTCGCCCAAGGTGCAAGAACTGCGTGAGCGCGTGACCGCGTTCATGGACACTTACGTTTACCCGGCCGAAGCCGTGTTCGAGCGCCAGGTCGCTGAAGGTGATCGCTGGCAGCCGACGGCGATCATGGAAGAACTCAAAGCCAAGGCGAAAGCCGAAGGGCTGTGGAATTTGTTTCTGCCTGAGTCGGAACTGGGCGCCGGCCTGACCAACCTCGAATACGCGCCTTTGGCAGAAATCATGGGCCGTTCGCTGCTCGGTCCCGAGCCGTTCAACTGCTCAGCGCCTGACACCGGGAACATGGAAGTGCTGGTGCGTTACGCCAACGAAGAACAGAAGCAGCGCTGGCTCGAACCGCTGCTGCGCGGCGAGATCCGCTCGGCGTTCGCCATGACTGAGCCGGACGTCGCGTCTTCAGACGCCACCAACATGGCCGCCCGAGCCGTGCGCGATGGTGACGAGTGGGTGATCAACGGCAAGAAATGGTGGACCTCCGGCGCCTGCGATCCGCGCTGCAAGATCCTGATCTTCATGGGGCTGAGCAACCCCGACGCCCCGCGCCACGCCCAGCACTCGATGATCCTGGTGCCGGTCGACACCCCCGGCGTGAAGATCGTCCGTCCGCTGCCAGTGTTCGGTTACGACGATGCACCGCACGGTCACGCCGAAGTGCTGTTCGACAACGTGCGGGTGCCGTACGAAAACGTACTGCTCGGTGAAGGACGTGGCTTCGAAATCGCTCAAGGTCGCCTCGGACCAGGCCGGATTCACCACTGCATGCGTTCGATCGGCATGGCCGAGCGCGCACTGGAACTGATGTGCAAACGCTCGGTAAGTCGCACCGCGTTCGGCAAACCGCTGGCGCGTCTGGGCGGTAACGTCGACAAGATCGCCGACTCGCGCATGGAAATCGACATGGCTCGTCTGCTGACCTTGAAAGCGGCGTACATGATGGACACCGTGGGCAACAAGGTCGCCAAGAGCGAAATCGCGCAGATCAAGGTCGTCGCGCCGAATGTCGCGTTGCGGGTGATCGACCGGGCGATCCAGATCCATGGCGGGGCAGGGGTGTCGAACGACTTCCCGCTGGCCTACATGTACGCCATGCAACGCACCCTGCGCCTGGCCGACGGCCCGGACGAAGTGCACCGCGCGGCGATCGGCAAGTTCGAGATCGGCAAGTATGTGCCGAAGGAAATGCTGCGTAGCGAGCGCTGATCCAAAAGCGCGTTATCGTTCATCGCTGGCAAGCCAGCTCCCACAAGTCTGCTGGTGTTCACACCATTTGTGTTCACCGAAGATCCCTGTGGGAGCGGGCTTGGTCCGGGCGGCGATCCGACGAAGGCGTCAGTGCCTGCAACGCATCAACACCAGATTCAATAAACCCAAACCTCAACCCGCCGATTCTTGATCCGGCCCTCATCCCCGCTGTTGGCCGCCACCGGCATCAGTGCGCCAAACCCCCGTACCTCGCGCAACACCACGCCGTTCTTCACCAACTCCCGGCGTACCGCCATCGCCCGCAGCTTCGACAGCAAATCCGCCCGCGCCGGGTCGTCCTTGGCGTCACCGAAACCCACCAGTGTCACCGCGCGATCGGTCTTGTCGTGGTGCTTTATATAGTCGAACACCCGGGCCAGATCCTGACGGGCCTTGTTGTCGAGGCTGGCGCTGCCTTCTTCGAAACGGAAGTTCACGGTCAGACGCTGGGCGTGGCGGCTGAGGGACTGATAACCCTCGGGCATCAGCGCATTCGGCGTGACGGCGATGGCCTGCACGGTCTGGGCGATAAAACCGTTGGCCGCGACAATCGCCTGGCCCCGACGGCTCTGCGCAAAGTCCACCAAGGCCTTGGCCCACGGGTTGTTGCTGTCGGGCGGCAGATAGAAGAACAGCCGCCGCGACAGCGGATAGTCTTCGGTGGCGATCAGGCTGGCCAGTGGCAGCATCGCCTGAGATTGTCCGTCGACAATCGCCACGGCCTTGGCCTGACGCACATAAGGCAGACCGATGAAACCGATGGCTTGCGGATCGGCACTGACGGCATCGGACAACTGCTCGCTGGATTCAAACCGTTTCGCGGCACTGTTCAGGGATTTCCCACGACGACTGAGGACAAGTTCCTTGAAGGTGTCGTAGGTGCCGGACTGATCATCCCGCGCATATAAATGAATCGTCCCACCCTTGCCGCCGACGTCTTCCCACGTTTTCGCCTCGCCGCTGAAGATCCGTGCCAGTTGTTCGGTGTTCAATTGATTCAGCGGATTGTCGGGATGAAGGATGATCGCCAGGCCATCGATGGCGATGACCTGCTCCGCGCCGGGGCTTTTCAGATCGCCCCGGGCTTGCAGGTTCAGCACTTCGCTGTCCTTGATCGGGCGCGACGAGGCGGCCAGATCGGCGCTGGCGTTCTTGAGTGCAGTGAAACCGGTGCTCGAACCGTGGGCGGCGATCTCCACCACAACTCTTTGGCCTTGAGCCGTCAGACCGACGACCCGTTGTTCGTTGGCGGTGTCCGGGGTTTCGCTGTGGACTTTCAACAGTCCCTGATCTTGAAGCAGGCCTTCCACCAGTGCCGGGCCGAGCGCCGCGCCGATGGTGTTGGAACCCTGGATGCGCAATACCGGGCCGTTCTCGGGAATGGGCAACGCCGCAAACCCAACCTGCAGCCAGGCGCTCAGGAGAAAGACGAACAGAACACGCAGGGTCATGCCGGCACCGATTGCAGCCAAGGGGATTGCCGGGGAGATTAAGTCAGTGAGGTTGCTGAAAGATGACAGTGATCCAATGTGGGAGCCAGCCTGCTGGCGATTGTTATCGCGAGCAGGCTCGCTCCCACATTAGATTTGAGGTGATTGCAGTATCAGCTCAACTCAAGCCAGATCGGCGCATGGTCCGAAGGCTTTTCCATCCCGCGCAGTTCATAGTCGACTCCGGCGGCTTTCACCCGTGGCAGCAAACCGTGGGAAGCCAGAATCACATCAATGCGCAGACCACGCTTCGGCTCGTCTTCAAACCCGCGGCTGCGGTAGTCGAACCAACTGAACATGTCGGTCACATCCGGGTTCAGGTGACGGTAGCTGTCGGTCAGACCCCAGTTTTTCAGGCGGGCCATCCACTCGCGCTCTTCCGGCAGGAAGCTGCATTTGCCGGTTTTCAGCCAGCGCTTCATGTTGTCCGGGCCGATGCCGATGTCGCAGTCTTCCGGGGAGATGTTGACGTCGCCCATCACCACCAGCGGTTGTTCATTGTGGAACTGGCTTTCCAGCAGCGCTTGCAGATCGCTGTAGAAGCGCTGCTTGGCGGGGAATTTGGTCGGATGGTCACGGCTTTCGCCCTGCGGGAAATAGCCGTTCATGATCGTCACCGGCACGCCGTTGGCGTCGGCGAAAGTGCCCCAGATGAAGCGCCGCTGCGCGTCTTCTTCATCGGTGGCAAAACCTTTATGAATGGCAATCGGCTCCTGGCGCGAGAGCAGGGCAACGCCGTAATGGCCTTTCTGGCCGTGGAAATACACGTGATAACCCAGGGCCCGCACTTCTTCCAGCGGGAACTGGTCGTCGTGGACCTTGGTTTCCTGCAGGCCGATGACGTCCGGCTGATGCTTTTCGATCAGCGCCGCCAGCTGATGCGGACGGGCCCGCAGTCCGTTGATGTTGAAGGAAACGATCTTCATGGTCGGCAGTCCTGGCAAAAGGGCGATGCTAGCTGACATGTAGGATCTGGGCCAGCGTGGCGGTAGTCCATATGCGCTGCTAATGTCTTTCGGGTGTGGGAACGATCCCTTCAGCCCAAGGCTCGTATAACAAGAACGGGGCCTGTTGAGTCCCGTCCAGGGAGAATCACCGTCATGCCTGAAACCCAAACCGCCATCGCCGACATCCACATGCTCGACCGCGGCTATTCCCGGGAAGCGCGATCCCTTCTTTATCAGGCTTACCGCCACGAGCCGACTTTCGCTTACCTATTCGAAGCCGAGCGTCCGGGTTACGAGCAACGGGTGCGCGCCACCGTGCGGGAGCTGGTCAAACAGCATTTTCTGCAGGATCTGCCGGCCATCGGCCTGTTGGTCAACGACCGCTTGATCGGCATTGCCCTGATCGCGCCGCCGCAACGGCGTCTGGGCGTTACCGAAAGTTGGGCCTGGCGTTTGCGCATGGTGCTGAGCACCGGTTTCCGCTGCACCCGCCGTTATCTGGAGTATCACGCCGCCGTTGAAGCCTGCGTGCCGACCGACTCGGTGCACATGCTGCCGCTGCTCGGCGTGCATCCGCAATTTCAGGGCAAACACTTCGGCGAACAGCTGTTGCAAGCGGTGCACAACTGGTGCGCGGTGGACGAAAGCTCCCAAGGCGTGATCCTCGACACCGGCAACCCGCGTTACCTGGAGTTCTACAAGCGTCAGGGTTACGAGGAAATCGGTGAAGTGGCCGTCGGCCCGGTGCGCGAGCACGTGTTTTTCCACGCCAACCCGCAGGTGTTACAAACTGCAACGGGATGACCGTCGAACTTTTTGGGAAATTTCCTGTTCTATCACGCTCCCAAGCCCGTGATAGCATCCGCGCCTATGAAGTTTCCAGGAAGATTTACCAGTGGCGTGCTCATGCTGTTAACCAGCTGCGCGGCGCTGGCGCAAAGTGAATTGGATGTGCGGATCAAACCGTCCAACGATGAACTGAAAGCCAATATAGAAGGCTATATCGGCAGCCTCGGCGATCGTGACGAAGAAGCTTTGCAGCGCTTCAGTCGCGGCGCCGAAGAACAGGCGCGCAAGGCCGCCCAGGCCTTGGGTTATTACCAGCCGCAGATCGAAAGTAACGTCAAGGGCGGTGAAAAACCGCGTCTGGTGCTGAACATCGATCCCGGCGAGCCGATCCGCCTGCGCAACGTGACCGTGCGCATCGACGGCCCGGCGGCCTCCCTCAAGTCCTTTCGAGTCCCGAAAAGTGACGTGCTCAAGCCCGGCGCGGTGCTCAACCATGGGCGTTACGAAGACGCCAAGCGGCTGATCCAGAACCAGGCCTCGCGCTACGGCTTTTTCAGCGGCCGCTTCACCAGTCAGAAATTGATGGTCGATCCCCGCGCCGGGGTCGCCGACGTTGAACTGATCTACGAAAGCGGCCCGCGTTATGCGCTGGGCAAAGTCAGGTTCGAGGGCGACACACCGTTCGATGAAGACCTGCTGCAACGCATGGTGCCGTTCAAGGCCGGCGAGCCGTATGACTCCGAACTGATCGCCGAACTCAACCGTGACCTGCAATCGAGCGGCTATTTCGAAGGCGTGCGGGTCGACGCCGCGCCGACCGCCGCAAAAAACGACGTGATCCCGGTGGACGTCAAACTCGACACCCGCAAGCCGCGCACCATGGGCCTGGGTCTTGGTTATTCCACCGACGTCGGCCCGCGAATCAAGGCCAACTGGACTCGCCACTGGGTCAACCCGCAGGGCGACAGTTATGGCTGGGAGGCCGAATTGTCGGCGCCACGGCAAAACGTCGGCCTGTTCTATGACATTCCGCTGGACCCTCCGCTGACCGACAAACTGCGCTGGGCCGGCGGTTATCAATACGAGGACATCGACGGTTCCGACACCTTGAGCAAGCTGCTGACCTTCGGCCCGGAATGGCACAGCAAATTGCCCAGCGGCTGGCAGCGGGTGATCTCGCTGAAATGGCAGCGCGAGGAATACCAACTCGGCGACGACTCCGGTCTGAGCACCTTGCTGATGCCCGGCGTCAGCTATTCCTACCTCAAGAGCGACAACCGCATCGACCCGCACAATGGCTATCGCCTGACCTTCGAAAGCAAGGTGGCGAAAGAAGGCCTCGGCTCGGACAACAACCTGGTTTACGGCACGGCGCTGGTCAAAGGCCTGACCACCGTGTTCGACAAGCACCGTCTGCTCGGCCGGGTGCAGGTCGGCGGCAGCGCCACCAACGGCTACAAATCGGTGCCGCCGTCGCTGCGCTTCTTCGCCGGTGGCGATCAGAGCGTGCGCGGCTACGACTATCAGAGCCTGTCCCCGGAGAACTCCGAGGGCGACCGCATCGGCGGGCGCTACATGGTGGCCGGCAGCGTCGAATATCAATATTCGATTGCCGAGAAGTGGCGCGTGGCGACCTTCGTCGATCAGGGCAACTCCTTCAATAAGCTCGAACTGCCGAACCTCAAGACCGGGGTCGGTATCGGTGTGCGCTGGGTCTCGCCGGTGGGGCCGATCCGCCTCGACCTGGCCCATGCGCTGGACGACGATGGCGGCATCCGGCTGCACTTTTCCATGGGGCCTGAGCTGTGAAGCGTGGTTTGAAGATTTCGGCTCTGGCGCTGTTGTCGCTGGTGCTGCTGATTGTATTGAGCATTACCGTTGTGCTCGGAACGCAGGCGGGCAGCCGTTGGGTGCTGGGACTGGTTCCGGGCTTGAACGTCGACAATTTCCAGGGCCGCCTCGGCGGGCAGTGGAGTGCCGATCATCTGCTGTGGCAGCAGGACAGCAGCCGCGTCGAGCTGAGCAAACCGATCTTCGAATGGTCGCCGTTGTGCCTGACGCGCATGACCCTGTGCATCGAACAGCTCAAGGCCGATACCGTCAGTCTGCAATTTCCGCCGAGCGAGGAAACCACCGAAAGCGGCCCGATCAAACTTCCTGATCTGCAATTGCCCGTGGCTATCGAGCTGGGCGACGTGCAGGTCGGCAGCCTGCTGTTCAACGGCAGTGAAGAACTGAAAGGCCTGCAACTGGCGGCTCACTGGACCGCCAAAGGCATGCAGATCGACAGCGTGAAGCTGCAACGCGATGAGTTGAGCCTGAACCTGTCTGGCCTGTTGCAACCGACTGGCAACTGGCCGCTGAACATCGCCGGTGATCTGACCCTGCCGTCGCCGGGCACCGGCCCATGGACGCTGGCACTCAAAGTCGACGGCGACCTGCTGAAAACCCTCAACCTGCACGCCGACAGCCGTGGCTACCTCGATGGCCAGTTGAGCGGCGAGCTGCAACCGTTGGCGGAAAACCTGCCGGCCAAGGTGCGGATTATCTCGGAGGCGTTCAAGCCGAGCGCCGATCTGCCGGACACCTTGCAATTCAATCAGCTGGTATTGACCGGCGAAGGCGACCTGAAAAACGGTTATCAACTCCTCGGCAATGCGACGCTGCCTGCCGATAAAGGCCCGGTGGCGCTGTTGCTCAAAGGCAAGGTTGACGCCAAGGGTGCGCAAATCGCCGGGCTCGACCTGACCGCCAACGACAAGCAAAGCCTCAAGCTCACCGGCAACGTCGACTGGAGCAAGGGCCTCAGCGCCCAGGCCAATATCAACTGGCTGGATTTTCCGTGGCACCGGCTCTATCCGGAGATCGACGAACCGCAGGTCACGTTGCGTACCTTCACGGGCGAAGTCTCCTACACCGACGGTCAATACCTCGGTAATTTCGCCGCCGCCGCAGATGGGCCGGCGGGGGCGTTCACCCTGAGCAGTCCGTTCAGCGGCAATCTCAAGCAGATCTTCCTGCCACAACTGAAACTCGAAGCCGGGCAGGGCAAGGCCGAAGGCCATGTGAACGTGCAGTTCGCCGATGGCATCGCCTGGGACACCGCGCTGGAACTGTCGGCGCTCAACCCGGCGTACTGGGTTGCGGAGTTGCCGGGCACGCTGGCCGGTCCGTTGAAAAGCAAAGGCGAAATGAAAAACGAACGCCTGAGCCTGAATGCCGACCTCGATCTGAAAGGCAAACTGCGCGGCCAACCGGCGATCCTGCAAGCCAAGGCTGACGGCGCCGGCGAGCAGTGGAATCTGAATGCCCTGCAAATCCGCCTCGGTGACAACAGCATCAACGGCAAGGGCAGCCTGCAACAGGAGCTCACCGGGCAGATCGACATCAAACTGGCTCGACTGGCCCAGCTCTGGCCGCAACTGCGCGGTCAGATCAACGGTCGGGTCGATGTCGCCGGTACGCTCAAGGCGCCGCAAGGCAAGCTCGGCCTGCAAGGTTCGCAACTGGCGTTCCAGGACAACCGCCTGCAAAGCCTCAACCTCGACGCCACCCTCGACAGCGCGCAACGGGCGAAAATCGACCTCAAGGGCAGCGGCATTCAGGCCGGTGATACGTCGCTGGGCACACTGACCGCCAGCGCTCAGGGCGATATCAAAAGCCAGAAGCTCAACCTCGACCTGCTCGGGCCGAAGCTGAAACTGGCGCTGGGCCTGGACGGCAATCTGGACAAAGGCAACTGGCGCGGGCGTCTGGCCAGCGGCGACATTCAGGCTGGTGGCCAGGACTGGAAACTGCAAAATCCGGCCAAGCTCGAACGGCTTGCAGACGGCAAGATCAACTTCGGCGCCCATTGCTGGATGTCCGGCAATGCCAGTCTGTGCGGTGAAGATCAGCGCCTGATGCCGGAACCGAAGCTGCGTTATCACCTCAAGCAATTCCCGATCGAAAGCCTGGCGCAGTGGCTACCGAAGGATTTCGCCTGGCAGGGCAAGCTCAATGCCGACCTGCAATTGGACCTGCCGGCCAGCGGCCCGAACGGCCAGATCAGCGTCGATGCCAGCGGCGGCACCTTGCGCATGAAGGAAAAGGATCAGTGGCTGGACTTCCCGTACCAGACCCTCAAGCTCACCAGCAAACTCACGCCCAAGCGCATCGACACTGATCTCAACTTCGTCGGCGGCAAGCTCGGTGAGTTGATGGTGCAGGCGCAACTCAATCCGCTGCCGAAGAACAAGCCGCTCAGCGGTACATTCCGCCTCAGCGGACTGGATCTGTCGGTGGCGCGGCCGTTTGTGCCGATGGTCGAGAAACTCACCGGACGCCTGAACGGCAGCGGCACGATTTCCGGCGGGCTGCTCGCGCCGCTGGTCAACGGCACGGTGCAGCTCAGCGACGGCGAAGTGTCCGGGCCGGAGTTGCCGATTGAACTGCAAGCGTTGCAACTGCAAGCGGTGATCGCCGGTGAAGCCGTGCAACTGAACGGTGGCTGGAAAAGCGGCAAGAGCGGGCAGGGCAGTCTTAACGGCAACATTGCCTGGGGCCAGGCGCTGGTGGTGGATCTGGCGCTCAAGGGCACGCAATTGCCGGTGACGGTCGAGCCCTACGCCAAGCTTGAAGTGGCGCCGGACCTGAAGATTTCCATGGCCGGCGATGAGCTGGCGATTGCCGGCAAGGTGCTGGTACCGAAAGGCGAAATCACCGTGCGCGAACTGCCGCCATCGACGGTGAAAGTCTCCGATGACACGATCATCGTCGGCGCGCAGACCGAAGAGGGCAAGCCGCCGCTGGCGATGAAAATGGACATCGACGTAGTGGTCGGAGAGGACAAACTGAGCTTCGCCGGATTCGGCCTGACCGCCAACCTGCAAGGCCATGTGCACATCGGCGACAACATGGACACCCGTGGCGAGCTGTGGCTCAACGACGGCAAATACCGCGCCTACGGCCAGCGCCTGACGGTGCGTCGCGCGCGTCTGCTGTTCGCCGGGCCGATCGATCAGCCGTATCTGGACATCGAAGCGATTCGCCAGACCGATGACGTGATCGCCGGTATTCGCCTGAGCGGCAGTGCCGAGCAGCCGACCACGCAGATCTTCTCCGAGCCAGCCATGAGTCAGGAACAGGCGCTGTCCTATCTGGTGCTGGGGCGTCCGCTGAGCACCACCGGCGAGGACAACAACATGCTTGCGCAAGCGGCGCTGGGTCTGGGGCTGATGGGCAGTTCCGGGGTCACCAGCGGTCTGGCCAAGGATCTGGGGATTCAGGATTTCCAGCTCGACACCCAAGGTAGTGGCAACACCACCAGCGTGGTGGCCAGCGGCAACATCTCGGAAAAACTCAGCCTGCGTTACGGCGTCGGCGTATTCGAGCCGGCCAATACCATCGCCTTGCGCTACAAGCTGAGCAAAAAGGTCTACCTCGAAGCCGCCAGCGGCGTGGCCAGTTCGCTGGACATCTTCTACAAGCGGGACTTCTAGCCCGCGCTCCCTCCCTTATACCGAGCTGGTGCAATCGCCAGCAGGCTGACTCTCACAGGGTTTTGGATGTTCACAACTCTGTGGGAGCGAGCCTGCTCGCGATGGCGTCTGCATGAGCGAAAGAAAAACCCAGTCCACTGGTCAACTAATTACAAAGCAACCTAACTATTACGTTGACATTCGCTGCCTAGGCAGTAACATCTCGACATACATTCACTGCCTAGGCAGTTATTAGGTGAGCACATGAAGCATTTCACCCCAGACGAATTCAAGCATTGCCATCTCGGCCTGTTGCTCGGCCGTGCCGCGCTGCTCAAGGACAAGATCATCGACACCCACATGGAACCCCACGGCATCACCGCCGCGCAGTTCAAAGTGTTGATCATCATGGCCCAGTACGGCGTCGACACCCCGGCCGAGCTGTGCCGGCACCTGTCGCTGGACAGCGGTTCGATGACCCGCATGCTCGACCGTCTGGAACAGAAAGGTTTTCTGGTTCGCCAACGCAGCGAAGGCGATCGCCGTCAGGTGCAACTCAAACTCACCGAACAGGGCCAGCAACTGGCCGATCGCCTGCCGCACATCGGCGCCGATGCCATGAATGAACTGGCTGGCGCCGTCACTACGGACGAGTTGAAAACCCTGGAATACATCCTCAAGAAAATTTTGCTGGCAGCCGGTGACCCGATCACCCTCCAGCGGTTAGGTGAACACAATGAGCGGTAAAACCTTGCGCAGCAGCCTGACACTGGTGCTGTCGGCGATGATCCTCGCCGGTTGCGCCAACTACAGTGGCCTCGATACCCAGGGCGCCAGCCTCGATGCGAAAACCCTGCAGACCGGGCAGTCGCTCAACGGCGTGACCCTGTCCCAGGCCGCATGGCCGAAGAGCGACTGGTGGACCAGCCTCGGTGATCCACAGCTCGACGGCCTGATCCGCGAAGCCCTGAAAGACAGCCCGGACATGCAGATCGCCGACGCCCGCGCCCATCAGGCCAGCGCCGCTGCGTATGCCGCCGATGCCGAACGTTATCCGACCCTCGACGCCAGCGCCGGCATCAGCCGTTCGCGTCTGGCCAAGGATCAGGACCCGCGAGGGCAGGGCGATGCGTACGCCACCGTGCGCAACATCAGCGCCGGCTTCAATTACAACTTCGACCTGTGGGGCGGTCAGCGTGACGCCTGGGAAGCCGCACTCGGTCAGGCCCGCGCCGCCGAAGTCGATCGTCAGGCTGCGCAACTGACCCTGGCTGCCGATGTGGCCCGGGCTTACAGCGATCTCGGTCAGGCGCACATCGTTTATGACCTGGCCAACGAAGATTTGAAGCGCACCAAGCAGATGCTCGATCTGAGCCAGCGTCGCCTGAGTTCCGGGATCGACAGCCAGTACCAGTTCCAGCAGACCCAAAGTCTGGAAGCCAGCTCCGAAGCCAGCCTGATCGACGCCGAAAAACGCCTGAACAGCGCAAAAATCGCTCTGGCCGTACTGCTTGGCAAAGGCCCGGATCGCGGCAACGAAATCGCCCGACCGAAAGTCCTGCAAGCCAGCGCTGTCGCGCTGCCGTCTGTTCTGCCCGCCGAACTGCTGGGCCGTCGTCCGGATCTGGTCGCCGCGCGCTGGCGTGTCGAGGCGGCGAGCAAGGACATCGATTCTGCCAAGACCCGCTTCTATCCCAACTTGAACCTGTCGGCTTCCGCCGGTGCCGAATCCTTGTTGGGGGACGCGATGTTCGGTTCCGCCAGTCGCTTCTTCAACATTGCCCCGACGATTTCGGTGCCGATCTTCGATGGCGGACGCCTGCGCGCCAACCTCGATGCCCGCGACGCCGATTACGACCTCGCCGTGGCGCAGTACAACAAAAGCCTGGTGAAAGCTCTGGGCGATGTCAGCGACACGATCAACCAACTGCGTGACATCGGCCGGCAGATCGGCGCCCAGCAGCACGCGACCGAGATTGCCCAGGACTCTTACAACACCGTCGTCCAGCGTTACGGTTCCGGCATCGGCAACTACCTGGACGTGCTCAGCATCGAGCAGCAGTTGCTGCAGGCCCAGCGTCAGCTGGCCAACCTGAATGCCGAGCAGATCGACCTGTCGATTCAACTGATGCAAGCGCTGGGCGGCGGCTTCCAGGGGCAAACCCTGACCGCAGCCAACGCCACCCCAGCCACGCCGCACAACTAATTCAAGGTATTTGTCATGGCCACTGCCGAAAACACACAAGCTCAAGACAACGCCCAGGACACTGGCAACCCGCGCAAACGCAAGGTGATGCTGCTGGTGCTGGCCGTTGTGGTTGCCCTCGCCGGTGCCGGTGTCTGGGCGTATCACGAATTCATCGGGCGCTGGAGCGAAAGCACCGACGACGCCTACGTCAACGGCAACGTGGTGGAAATCACCCCGCTGGTGACCGGCACCGTGGTCAGCATCGGCGCCGACGATGGCGATCTGGTGCATGAAGGCCAGGTGCTGATCAACTTCGACCCGAACGACGCCGAAGTCGGCCTGCAAAGTGCCAAGGCCAATCTGGCCCGCACCGTGCGTCAGGTGCGCGGTCTGTACAGCAACGTCGACGGTATGAAGGCGCAGGTCAATGCGCAACAGGCCGAAGTGCAGAAAGCCCAGGACAACTTCAACCGGCGGAAAAATCTCGCGGCCGGCGGGGCGATTTCCCAGGAAGAACTGTCCCACGCCCGCGATGACCTGACCTCGGCACAAAACGCCCTGGCCAATGCCAAACAGCAATTGAAAACCACCAGCGCGCTGGTCGATGACACCGTGGTCTCGTCGCACCCGGACGTGATGGCCGCCGCCGCGCAACTGCGTCAGGCCTACCTGACCAACGCTCGCAGCACCTTGATTGCGCCGGTTACCGGTTACGTCGCCAAACGCACCGTGCAACTCGGCCAGCGTGTGCAGCCGGGCACCGCGCTGATGGCGGTGATTCCGCTGGATCAGTTGTGGATCGACGCCAACTTCAAGGAAACCCAGCTGCGTGACATGCGCATCGGCCAACCGGTGGAGATCGAGTCGGACATCTACGGCAGCGACGTGAAGTTCAGCGGCACCATCGACAGCCTCGGCGCGGGCACCGGCAGCGCGTTTGCCCTGTTGCCGGCGCAGAACGCCACCGGTAACTGGATCAAGATCGTGCAGCGTGTGCCGGTACGGATTCACGTCAACGCCGAAGAGCTGGCCAAACACCCGCTGCGCGTCGGTCTGTCGACCAATGTCGAGGTCAACCTGCACGACCAGAGCGGTCCGGTACTGGCCCAGCAGCCGCCGCAAAAGGCCTCGTTCAGCACCAACGTCTACGACCGTCAATTGGCCGAAGCCGACGCGATGATCACCCAGTTGATCCATGACAACAGCGCGGCGGTCAGCAAGACCGCGCAACGCTGACCTCTTTCTCCCTGTGGGAGCGGGCTTGCCCGCGATGACGGCGCAACATTCAACACACATGTCGAATGTGAATCCGCTATCGCGGGCAAGCCCGCTCCCACAGGGCACAGCGTCAATCAGGTTCCAAAGGATTCGCGATGAGCAATAACGCCTCTTTTTCGCCGCCCAGCCTGTTGCTCAGCACCATCGGCCTGTCGCTGGCGACCTTCATGCAGGTGCTCGACACCACCATCGCCAACGTGGCGCTGCCGACCATTTCCGGCAACCTTGGGGTGAGTTCGGAGCAGGGCACCTGGGTCATCACCTCGTTCGCCGTGAGCAACGCCATCGCGCTGCCGCTCACCGGCTGGCTGAGCCGTCGCTTCGGCGAGGTGAAGCTGTTTCTGTGGGCGACCATCCTGTTCGTGCTGGCCTCGTTCCTCTGCGGTATTTCCACGTCGATGCCGGAACTGATCGGCTTCCGCGTGCTGCAAGGTCTGGTGGCCGGGCCGTTGTACCCGATGACCCAGACGCTGCTGATTGCGGTCTATCCGCCGGCGAGGCGGGGCATGGCCCTGGCGTTGCTGGCGATGGTCACGGTGGTGGCGCCGATTGCCGGGCCGATTCTCGGCGGCTGGATCACCGACAGTTACAGCTGGCCGTGGATTTTCTTCATCAACGTGCCGATCGGGATTTTCGCGGTGATGGTGGTGCGCCAGCAACTGGCCAAGCGCCCGGTGGTCACCAGCCGTCAGCCGATGGATTACGTCGGGCTGATCACGCTGATCATCGGCGTGGGTGCGTTGCAGGTGATCCTCGACAAGGGCAATGACCTGGACTGGTTCGAGTCGAACTTCATCATCATCGGCGCGGCGATTTCGGTGATCGCGCTGGCGGTGTTCGTGATCTGGGAAATGACCGACCAGCATCCGGTGGTCAACCTGCGGCTGTTCGCCCACCGCAACTTCCGCATCGGCACGCTGGTGCTGGTGTTGGGTTACGCCGGATTCTTCGGCATCAACCTGATCCTGCCGCAATGGTTGCAGACCCAGATGGGCTACACCGCGACCTGGGCCGGCCTGGCGGTGGCACCGATCGGCATTTTGCCGGTGCTGCTGTCACCGTTTGTCGGCAAGTACGCGCACAAGTTCGACCTGCGCCTGCTGGCCGGTCTGGCGTTCCTGGCGATCGGCCTGAGCTGCTTTATGCGTGCCGAGTTCACCAACGAGGTGGACTTCCAGCACATCGCCTTGGTGCAGTTGTTCATGGGGATTGGTGTGGCGCTGTTCTTCATGCCGACTCTGAGCATTCTGATGTCGGACTTGCCGCCGAGCCAGATTGCCGATGGCGCGGGTCTGGCGACGTTCCTGCGGACACTGGGCGGCAGCTTTGCGGCGTCGTTGACCACCTGGATCTGGATTCGCCGGGCGGATCAGCATCATGCCTATATGAGCGAGAGCATCAGCACCTATGAGCCGGCGACTCGCGAGACCTTGCACTCGCTGGGGGGCGCGAGCCAATCAGCCTATGCGCAGATGGATCAGATTCTCACCAGTCAGGCGTACATGCTCTCCACCGTGGATTACTTCACGCTGTTGGGGTGGGGCTTCATGGGGTTGATATTGATTGTTTGGCTGGCCAAGCCTCCGTTTGCTGCGAAGGCAGGCCCTGCGGCTTCCGGGCACTAAGATCAAGAGCTTTCCCTCACCCTAACCCTCTCCCGGAGGGAGAGGGGACTGACCGAGGCGTTCTTTCGAGGTACGCCGACCTGAAAGACCGAGTTGAACTCAGGCTTTGAAGGATAAAATTTGTGTCCTTGAGTCAAGCTCCGGATTCGAAAAGCCCCCGGTCGGCTCCCTTTCCCCCTCGCCCCCTTGGGGGAGAGGGCTGGGCGGGCGGCGTTCCGATGAGGGGGTGCGATCTTCAGCCGTGCGGCAATGCCAGCGGCGGCGCGAAGTCAAACGGCGCCAACGCAAACCCGTTCTCATCCACCTGCAACGCCCACCCCTGACGATCCCAATCCCCCAGCACAATCCGCTTCGCCGCCTGATCGCCGATCTGCAACTTGTGGATCGCCGGGCGATGGGTGTGCCCGTGAACCAGGGTTTTCACCCCGTATTCCTGCATGATCCGCGGAATTTCCTCCGGCGTGACATCGACGATGTCGTTGGCCTTCATCCGCGTCTGCGCCCGGCTTTCGCTGCGCAACTTGCGCGCCAGTTTGTGGCGGGTGCGCAAGGGCAAGTTGCGCAGGATGAACAGGCTGAGCGGGTTGCGCAGGTAACGGCGCAGCTTCATATAGGCTTCGTCGCGGGTGCACAGGCTGTCGCCGTGCATCAGCAATACCGGTTCGCCGTAAAACTGCACGACACTCGGGTCCTTCAACAGCGTGCAGCCGGCCTGCTTGCAGAAGGCCTTGCCGAGCATGAAGTCGCGATTGCCGTGCATCAGAAAAATGGCCGTGCCGCTGTCGCTCAATTCGCGCAGGGCCTGGCAGATGGAACGCTGGAAGGGGGTCATGGCGTCGTCGCCAATCCACGCCTCGAAAAAGTCGCCCAGAATGTACAACGCACTCGCCGAGCGGGCGCGTCCGGCGAGCAAATCCAGAAACGCCCGGGTAATGTCCGGGCGCTCCTCTTCCAGATGCAAGTCTGAAATCAGCAATATCACGCTTCGATGATCTCGGCTTTCTCGATGATCACGTCGTCTGCTGGTACGTCCTGGTGGCCTGCCTTGGACGTGGTGGAAACGCCTTCGATCTTGTCGACAACGTCGGTGCCCGCAACCACTTTACCGAACACGGCATAACCCCAGCCCTGAGCGGTCTTGGCGGTGTGGTTCAGGAAGCTGTTGTCGGAGGCGTTGATGAAGAACTGCGCCGAAGCCGAATGCGGGTCCATGGTACGGGCCATGGCGATGGTGTACTTGTCGTTCTTCAGACCGTTGTCGGCTTCGTTCTGGATGCTCGGGCTCTTGTCTTTCTTTTCTTTCATGCCTGGCTCGAAACCGCCGCCCTGGATCATGAAACCTTTGATGACGCGGTGGAACACGACGTTCTCGTAGTGACCCTTTTTAACGTACTCGATGAAGTTGGCGGTGGTGACCGGCGCCTTTTCAGCGTCCAGTTGCAGGACGATGTCACCGAAGTTGGTGGTCAATTTAACTTGAGTCATGATCGTTACTCTTTATAAGTTGAAGCGCGTTTTATAAGGAATTCGTGGGTATTGGGACATTTGGGCCCCGTACCGGTTCAGCCCGTGAGGGCCAAGGTGCGCAGTTTAGCGTGACAGGCGCGAATTTCGAGGCTGTTTTTCAAAACCCGGCGATTAAATGCATTCCTTTTAAGCCCTGCTCTGTCAGGGGCTTGACAGCATCGGCTATGATAGCGGCTTTGTTTTGTCAGGCCCGTGTCCCGGCCGCGCACTGTACGTTCAAGGATCCTATGAGCAAGCCCACTGTCGACCCTACCTCGAATTCCAAGACCGGCCCTGTCACGCCGGTCAATTTCCTGCGCCCGATCATCCAGGCGGACCTGGACTCGGGTAAGCACACGCAGATCGTCACCCGTTTCCCGCCTGAGCCCAACGGCTACCTGCACATCGGCCACGCCAAGTCGATCTGTGTGAACTTCGGCCTGGCCCAGGAGTTCGGCGGCGTCACTCACCTGCGTTTCGACGACACCAACCCGGCCAAGGAAGACCAGGAATACATCGACGCGATCGAAAGCGACGTCAAATGGCTGGGCTTCGAATGGTCCGGCGAAGTGCGCTACGCCTCGCAGTACTTCGACCAGCTGCACGACTGGGCCGTTGAACTGATCAAGGCCGGCAAGGCCTACGTCGACGACCTGACGCCCGAGCAAGCCAAGGAATACCGCGGCAGCCTGACCGAGCCTGGCAAGAACAGCCCGTTCCGCGACCGTTCGGTGGAAGAGAACCTGGACTGGTTCGCCCGCATGCGCGCCGGCGAGTTCCCGGACGGTGCCCGCGTACTGCGCGCCAAGATCGACATGGCCTCGCCGAACATGAACCTGCGCGACCCGATCATGTACCGCATCCGCCACGCCCATCACCATCAGACCGGTGACAAGTGGTGCATCTACCCGAACTACGACTTCACCCACGGTCAGTCGGACGCCATCGAAGGCATCACCCACTCGATCTGCACCCTGGAGTTCGAAAGCCATCGTCCGCTGTACGAGTGGTTCCTCGACGCACTGCCAGTGCCGGCGCACCCGCGTCAGTACGAATTCAGCCGTCTGAACCTCAACTACACCATCACCAGCAAGCGCAAGCTCAAGCAACTGGTTGACGAGAAACACGTCAACGGCTGGGACGATCCGCGCATGTCGACGCTGTCGGGCTTCCGCCGTCGTGGCTACACCCCGGCGTCGATCCGCAACTTCTGCGACATGATCGGCACCAACCGTTCCGACGGTGTGGTCGACTTCGGCATGCTCGAGTTCAGCATCCGTCAGGACCTGGACGCGAACGCCCCGCGCGCCATGTGCGTGCTGCGTCCGTTGAAAGTCGTGATCACCAACTACCCGGAAGACCAGGTCGACAACCTCGAACTGCCACGTCATCCGCAGAAAGAAGAACTCGGCGTGCGCAAGCTGCCGTTCGCCCGTGAAATCTACATTGATCGCGATGACTTCATGGAAGAGCCGCCAAAAGGCTACAAGCGTCTGGAGCCGAACGGCGAAGTGCGTCTGCGCGGCAGCTACGTGATCCGTGCCGACGAAACGATCAAGGACGCCGACGGCAACATCGTCGAGCTGCGTTGCTCGTACGATCCGGACACCCTGGGCAAGAACCCTGAAGGCCGCAAGGTCAAAGGCGTGATCCACTGGGTGCCGGCCGCTGCCAGCATCGAGTGCGAAGTGCGTCTGTACGATCGCCTGTTCCGTTCTCCGAACCCGGAGAAGGCCGAAGACAGCGCGAGTTTCCTGGACAACATCAACCCTGACTCACTGCAAGTGCTGACCGGTTGTCGTGCTGAACCCTCGCTGGGCAATGCACAGCCGGAAGACCGTTTCCAGTTCGAGCGCGAAGGCTACTTCGTCGCGGATATCAAGGACTCGAAACCAGGTCAGCCGGTATTCAACCGTACCGTGACCCTGCGTGATTCGTGGGGCCAGTGATCAAGTCTTAAGGAAACACCGTGCTTACGATCTACAACACGCTCACCAAGAGCAAAGAAGTCTTCAAGCCGCTGGATGGCAACAAGGTGCGCATGTACGTCTGCGGGATGACCGTGTACGACTACTGCCACCTGGGCCATGGCCGCAGCATGGTCGCATTCGACCTGGTGACCCGCTGGTTGCGGTTCAGCGGTTATGACCTGACCTACGTGCGCAACATCACCGACATCGACGACAAGATCATCAACCGGGCCAACGAGAACGGCGAGTCGTTCGAAGCGTTGACCGAGCGCATGATCGCGGCGATGCACGAAGACGAAGCGCGCCTGAACATCAAGAAGCCGGACATGGAACCGCGCGCCACGGATCACATTCCGGGCATGCACGCGATGATCCAGACCCTGATCGACAAGGGTTTCGCCTACGCCCCGGGCAATGGCGACGTGTACTACCGCGTCGGCAAGTTCATGGGCTACGGCAAGCTCTCGCGCAAGAAGATCGAAGACCTGCGCATCGGTGCGCGGATCGAGGTCGACGAAGCCAAAGAAGATCCGCTGGACTTCGTGCTCTGGAAAGGCGTCAAGCCGGGCGAGCCGAGCTGGGAATCGCCGTGGGGCGCCGGGCGTCCGGGCTGGCACATCGAGTGCTCGGTGATGTCCACCTGCTGCCTCGGTGAGACCTTCGACATTCATGGCGGTGGCAGCGATCTTGAGTTCCCGCACCACGAAAACGAAATCGCCCAGAGCGAAGCGGCCACCGGCAAGACCTACGCCAACGCGTGGATGCATTGCGGCATGATCCGTATCAATGGCGAGAAGATGTCCAAGTCCTTGAACAACTTCTTCACCATTCGCGACGTGCTCGACAAGTACCACCCGGAAGTCGTGCGTTACCTGCTGGTGTCGAGCCACTACCGCAGCGCGATCAACTACTCGGAAGACAACCTCAAGGACGCCAAGGGCGCACTGGAGCGTTTCTACCACGCGTTGAAAGGCCTGCCGAACGTTGCTCCGGCTGGCGGCGAAGCGTTCGTCGAGCGTTTCACCACGGTGATGAACGACGACTTCGGCACGCCGGAAGCCTGTGCGGTGCTGTTCGAGATGGTGCGTGAGATCAACCGCCTGCGCGAGAGCGATCTTGATGCAGCGGCCGGTCTGGCGGCGCGTCTGAAAGAACTGGCCAGCGTGCTGGGCGTGTTGCAGCTCGAAGCCGATGACTTCCTGCAGGCCGGCGCCGAAGGGCGTGTCGATGCAGCCGAAGTCGAGGCACTGATTGCTGCGCGTCTGGCGGCACGTGCCGGCAAGGACTGGGCCGAATCCGACCGCATCCGCGACCAGCTCACCGCCATGGGCGTGGTGCTGGAAGACGGCAAGGGCGGCACGACCTGGCGTCTGGCTGACTGATCGTAGCGCCTGTTACAAACAAAACCCGCCTTGTGCGGGTTTTTGTTTTTCTGCTGATTGGGAGATTTGTGCCGTTCCGAGATTACGCCCTCACCCTGACCCTCTCCCACAGGAGAGGGGACTGATTGGGGGATGCACGGGAGTTTCGCTGACCTGAAAGGCGTGCTGTGAATCCATAATCGACTCGGTCTTTCAGGTCGATGGATAGCGTAAGACATCTCGGTCGGCTCCCTCTCCCACTGGGAGAGGGCTGGGGTGAGGGGTTGCTTTCGACGTTCGCGTAGGTCTTGATGTCGGCAACGCCCTCAGCCGGATGCTGAGCGGCGACGATTCGGAATGAAGACATCATGGCAAACCACTATCGCGAACTCCTGACAACCCCCGGCGCACCCGGGTTGGTGCTCGCGAGCTCTATCGCCCGACTGCCCCAGGCAATGATCGGCATCGGCATCATCACCATGCTGGTGCAGCAGACCGGCGTTTACTGGCTCGCCGGCGCAGTCGCCGGCACGTTTACCCTGGCCAACGCGCTGCTCGGCCCGCGCATCTCGAAACAGGTTGATCAGCATGGTCAGAGCCGCGTTCTGCCGGTTGTGACGGTTTTCAGCATCGTCATGTTGCTGGCGCTGATTGTTGCCGTGCACCTGAAGGCGCCCCCCGCGTTGTTCTTTGTACTGGCGGCACTGGCGGGGACGATGCCGAGCATGCCGTCCATGATCCGCGCACGCTGGACGCAGCTGTTTCGTGGCAAACCGCAACTGCACACCGCGTTCTCGCTGGACACAGTCCTCACCGAACTGGCTTACATCGTCGGCCCGCCACTGGCGATCGGTTTGAGCGTGAGTTTTTTCGCCGAGGCCGGGCCGCTGGTGGCGGTCGGGCTGCTGGCGGTCGGCGTGACGGCGTTTCTCATGCAGCGTCAGACCGAACCGAAAGTGGTGGCGGGCAACCGGAAAAACAGCGGATCGACCCTGCTGATTCCCGGCGTTCGCACCATTGTCCTCGCGCTGCTGGCGATGGGGGCCATTGGCGGAGCGATCGATGTCGCCGTTGTGGCCTTCGCCAATGCCCAGGGCTGGCCATCCGCTGCCACCTTCATCCTCGCCGCCTATGCGTTCGGCTCGCTGGTGGCGGGCCTGACCTTCGGCGCGTTGCGGGTCTCGCTGGCGATTGAAAAACAGTTCTTTATCGGGATATTGGTCACGGCAGTTACCGGCGTACTGCCGGTACTCGCACCGGACGTTTATGTGCTGTCGGCGATGCTGTTTATCGCCGGCATCTCGTTTGCGCCGACCATGGTGGTGGTCATGAAGCTGGGGACGATCATCATCCCGGCGGCGAGGATGACCGAAGGGCTGACG